>JAJFJB010000327.1 GCA_021774435.1 Alphaproteobacteria bacterium | reverse complement strand
GCACGCATTTCTCTCCACTTACAAGAACGCGCCCTGTGGCAGTCTCGGAGATATCGCTACGTTCAGTTTTCATGAGACAAAGAACATTGTGAGTGGCGAGGGCGGTGCGCTTCTTATCAACCGCGAGGACATGGTCGAACGCGCGGAGGTTCTACTCAACCTCGGAACCAATCGATCACGCTTCAAACGCGGCGAGGTCCAGCGGTATGAATGGCTCGACATAGGCTCCTCCTACCTTCCAAGCGAATTAACGGCCGCCTGCTTGTTTGCGCAATTGGAGCAGGCGGATCACATTACATCCAGCCGCCGGAAAATTTGGCAGCATTATCATGATGCACTCGCGGCGTTTGAAGATATGGGACTACTTAAAAGGCCGAGCGCGCCAGGGGACCAAGAACACAACGGCCACATCTACTATGTACTGTTCCCAGACAAGGAAACGCGCGAACGCGCCTCCGCCGCCCTTTCATCCGAGGGGATCGATGCGCGCACGCATTACGTGCCACTGCACCTCGCGCCGGCAGGGCGTCGGTACTGCCGGACAGTTGGAACGATGGAGGTTACCAACTCCGTAGCAGAGCGGCTTCTTCGCCTGCCGGTCTGGGTAGGCCTTGAACCCAAGCTTGACTGGTTAATCGACCGGCTCGGATCGATCGTGTCCCAAACGCGATAAGCTGTCGGGGGGAGGTAGGGAATTGATCGACCTCAGCATTGTCGTCCCCGTCTACAATAGCGCGGCGCTTATCAGCACGGTCGCGGATCGGTTGATGACATTCCTTGACCGGGGTGGCCTGTCAGGCGAACTAATTTTTGTCGATGACGGCAGCAACGCCGAAACTTGGACGGCCATCCTCTCTGCATCAAAAACGGAGTCGCGGATAACCGGCATCCGGCTGGCACAAAATTACGGCCAACATAGCGCTTTGATGTGTGGTCTGCGTGCCAGTTCAGGTCGTTGGGTCGTGACGATCGATGATGACCTTGAAAACCCGCCGGAAGAAATTGGAAAATTGCTCGAGGTCGGGCACGCCGGAAGCGATCTGGTGTTCGGCCAATTTCAGCGGGAACAGCGGCCGTTCATTCGCCGTCTCGGAAGTTGCTTCGTCAATGCAATTAACCGGATAATTTTTCGAAAACCAGCAGGCATTACCGTTAGCAATTTTCGATTGATGAGCCGAGACGTCGTAGACGCAGTCTGTCGATACAGCATGGCCGAACCATACATAACCGGTCTCGCCTCCCTGCACGCGCGCAATCCAGCCAATGCGATCGTGCGTCATGAGCATAGTTACCTCGGCGATAGCCGCTATTCCCTTGGGCAGCTCCTGAAACTCACTAAAATCGTCTTCGCGGCAGGTCTGGAATCGAGGCTTCGCTCCCGCCGTTATGCCCCCGCAGAGAAGCGTCCCTATCATGTTGCGGAAACGGCCGGCAACGTTACGCTGGGGACACTCGCAAATAACAAGGCGCCCCATCAAGCCGAAGACCAGCCGGGCTATTCGGCAAAAAGCGGCCTTATCCGCATCTACCGGAGAATTTTTGCACAAAAAGCAGATTGGCGACTGGATGTGTCGCTCGTCATTCTGATCGCAGTTGCCGGCTTCGTATTTGGTTATCAGCACATCCAACAAGCGGATGTCAGCGATCCGGCCCGCAAAGCGGTCGTAAGTCAGGCGTTGCATGCGCCTGCGGTCATGGTGGCGTGCGGACGGGGATTCGTCGATGTGGAGCCAGGCAAAAATCCGCACCTGGACCGATTTCTTAACCGCGAAACCGAAACAATTTCGTGCCAGGACATCCCTGCCGATAGCCAATCACGGCCTCCAGATGGGTGGCAAAAGAATTATCTCTATCTCATGTATACGCTCGGATTCGTGTGGACGATCACCGGCGTTTCGATCGGTGCTGTTTATGCATTTTATGGCGTTGTTTTTGCGGCGGCACTTAGTACGCTCTACGGGATAATGCGGCAGGCTGCCGGTCCCGTTATCGCATTGGCTACGATGGCAACGATTGGAGGATCGAACCTCTGGCTTTCGACGATGCCCAGCCTCTACTACTTCATCAAAGCGCCGTTTTTCCTCGCGGCGCTCATGCTGCTTCTTATGCTGGCTCTGAAGCCGCCTCGGGATTCGCGGTTCCCAGCATTTGCTCTGATCCTTGGCTTGGCCATCGGCATCAGCCTTGGGTTTCGGCGTGACCTGCTGGCTCTGATACCGCTATGTGTTTTGGTGTTGCTGTTCTATCCGCGTGGCGCGATTTCGCGGCGATTGAGCGGCGCAACAGTTGGTCTCACCGCGTTTTTCCTTGGCCTGATCACCGCGGGTTGGCCAATCCTCTCGGTCTTGTCAGAGAGCAGCAATACCGGGCATCTGGCCCTCATCGGGCTATCGGGAAATTTCACGCAATCGTTGGGGATTAGCCCGTCCTTCTACGACTGGGGTCGATTTGACGACGACATCGACATTTATGCGATTACCAATGCCTATAACAGGATGGTTTTCGACGGAAAATCGTATCTGGTATCGCGAATGGAAGGCTATGATCGGGCGAGCCTCGATTATTTTCGCAACATCGTTGCGACTTTTCCCGCCGATTATCTTTTACGGCCCGTTGCAGGCGCATTGAAGGCCTTTGTCGGCTTCTCCAATGCAAGTCCTCTAGCGGGCCTATTGGTTTTCGGTGTGTTTCTCGCTCTGTTGGCCAAGGACAGTCTTCGAGTGGCCTGCCTATGCCTATTGATATTTCTTTATATTGCCGGATATCCAGCTTTCCTTTTTCGGTCGCAAGATTATTTCCATCTGCTTTTTATTCCACTCTTTCTTGGCGGCTTTATCTTGCAGCGGATTTTAGAATCCGCCGGTCGGTTCATCTCTCTACTGTATCTGCCAAGCGGTGTACCCGTGGGCGAAAAACAGAAGCCCTCACCTGCACTCGCTGTCGTGCGATCGTTGGGATTTCCCGGCACAGCCATTTTCCTCGCTATTGCAACAATATTGTTCGCGCGAAATTTTCAGGATGCAAGGCTCGAACCAGTACTCGAACGCTATTGGTCGGCACCGACGCGTGAAATTGCCCACAATTTATCGCCAGGCCGTAACGGCACGGTGAATGTGACGATCAATCCGTTCGACTGCACCGGAGATCATTGCACAAAAATCAGGCCGGGCGGAGCATCACCCAGCCAGCACACCTATTTAATGGCACAATTCGACCGGAGCCTTTGCAACCAAGCTAGCGTGAAACCCAAATTCAGCTACGGATCCAACGATCAGAAGCATTTGCAATTCGATTTCTCAAGAACGTTAACGATCCCGTTCGAGAACGGAAGCAAGGCGAAGGTTTTCTTTTCGGCATTTAGTGCCCCCGGCAGTACGCTGAAACATATTTCACTTTCCACCGAGGACGCGGCGTGCCTGCAAGGCGTCCACGCTTTTTTAGAAAACAGCGAACCCCGTTTTTTCTTGTTTATGGCAATGACGGATAATTGGCGGGATTGGCGGCGGCACATGATTTTGTCGAAGGAAAAGACATGGCGGTCAGAAAGCAGTCCCCAAGTTGCCAAATAGTAAAACGCTCATTCTCCTGCGTTTTTAATTAGCGCTCCCGACCAACTTCAGTACCAGGCCATAGCCGCCTCTCGCTTTTGCCGTACCGTAAATAATGCGCCCGAGCGCCGTAAACACCAAGGTCACCTGCTTCCCCATATTGTGGGCTCGCCTTCACATCCTGGTGCCTCGACCAGTATCGGTTGGCGAGCGCGCGTTCTTTGATCACATTCGGATATGATCGTTTCAACCACGCGTGCGTTTCGTTTTCCAATGAGCCACGTCGCACCTCCTGCAGGAGCCAACCGCTACTGACTATTATCACGGCACAAATGACAGTCGCCAACACATCCACGCAACTGTGCCGCCAGCGCTTCATGGCATTAGCATGAGACAGTTGTGGCCTTAGAATTGATGGAAGCTGAGAATTGCACGTTCACGACCCTCACCTGAAAAACTGGTTCTTCGGGCGGCTCAATCCCAAGTTGTCGCGCAATGTCTTGCCCTCATAATCGCGGCGCAGAATCCCGCGGCGCTGGAGTTCCGGCACGACCTGATCGACGAAATCATCCAAGCCCGCCGGCAGGTAGGGAAACATCACCGTGAAGCCGTCGCAGGCTTCGCCTTCGAGCCATTCCTGCATCTGGTCCGCAATCGTCTGCGCGGTGCCGACGATTGAATTGCCGCCATAGCCGCCAAGGCGCTGGGCCAGTTGGCGAACGGTGAGGTTATCGCGCCGCCCCAAAGCGATTGCGCGTTCGCGGCCGCTCTTGCTTTGATTGCTCTCCGGTACATCGGGCAACGGCGCATCGGGGTCAAACTTTGAGGCGTCGTGCCCCAAGGCGATTGAAAGCGCCGCGATCGCACTGTCCGAATTGACAAGACTATCGAGGCGGGCACGGCGCTCTTGCGCCTCTTCAACGCTATCCGCCACGACGACCAGCGCAGCGGGCATGATCTTCATACTGTCGGGATCGCGGCCCAGCTTTGCCATGCGGCCCTTGATGTCGGTGTAAATTTCCCGTGCATCCTCGATGTTACTGGCCGACGTAAACACCATCTCCGCCGTTTCTGCCGCGAGTTGCCGGCCCGCGTCAGAAGCGCCAGCCTGCACGATCAGTGGCCATCCCTGCACCGGCCGCGCAATGTTCAAAGGTCCGCGCACGGAAAAGAACTCACCCTTGTGGTCCAGCGTATGGAGCTTCGCCGGGTCAAAAAAATCACCGCTTTCGACATCGCGGATGAAGGCGTCATCCGCCCAACTGTCCCATAAGCCTGTGACCACATCGAAGAATTCCCGCGCACGACGGTATCGGTCGCCATGCTCCATCTGTTCGGTCATACCGAAGTTCAGCGCAGCGTCCGGGTTCGACGTCGTCACCAGGTTCCACCCCGCCCGGCCGCCACTGATATGGTCGAGTGAGGCAAAACGCCTCGCGATGAGGTACGGCGTTTCAAATGTGGTCGATGCCGTCGCGATCAGGCCAAGATGCTCCGTCACCATCGACAGGGCGGGCAAGAGGGTGAGCGGGTCAAACGACGTGACCGTGGCGCTGCGTTTCAATGCCTCCATCGGCATATTGAGGACCGCCAAGTGATCCGCCATGAAGAAGGCGTCAAAGCGACCGCGCTCCAGGGTCTTCGCGAATGACACAATATGCTTCAAATTAAAGTTCGCATCCGGCGTGCTGCCCGGATAGCGCCACCAGGCAGTATGGATACTGACCGGGCGCATGAATGCGCCGAGATGAAGGCGGCGTTTTGCCGTCATGAATTACTGCTCCTTTTAGCCATATTCGACGATCAATCGAGAGATCCCGCTTCGGCGATCAAACAGGCCGGTCGCCCATGACCGTAGTTCTGTGCATGTGTCTGGTATAGCGCTGGCTATCATAGGGCTGCGCAAAATGCATCGTGCAGCGATTGTCCCAGAACACCAGGTCGCCCTGATGCCATTTGTGCCGATAGATGAAGGCATCATCGTCGCAATGCGCATAGAGTTCCGCCAGCAAAGCGTCGCTCTCCGCTTCTTCCAGCCCAACAACATATTTTAGGAGTTTACCCCCGAGATAAAGCGCCTTCCGTCCTGTTTCGAGATGGGTGCGGACGAGCGGGTGATCATAGCCCGGCAGATGCCCCGACTGGTCGTCGCTGAGACTGAATTCTTCATGACTGTGATTATAGATATGCATCCCGCGGAGGCCGTCCAACCGGGTTTTCATCGCTGGCGAGAGCGCCTTATAGGCCGCTGCCATATCGCAGAACCAAGTGTCGCCGCTACCATCCGCCGGAATTTCCAGCGCGTACAGCAAAGAGCCTAAAGCCGGCCTTTCTTCGTAGGATTGGTCCGTGTGCCAGAACCTTCCCGCATCAGGCAGACCGACATAGCGACCGTCTTTTGTCTTGTTGGAAACCTGAAGAATTTCCGGATACCCGTCAAGAAGCTGCTCCTCAAGGACGTGAATGGCCAAGGGTCCAAAGCGCTTTGAAAACGCGATCTGCTCCTTAGGTGTCAATTTCTGATCGCGGACGACGATCACGCCGTGCGCCAAATGTGCCGCCTTAATCGCCTCGAACTGCGCCTCGTCATCGATACGGCGCAGATCCGCGCCGGTGATTTCAGCAAAGAAGCCGGACTCCGAGAGGGGCTTAACCTGAACTGTTTGCAACTGCATAGCACTGTCTCTGTTCAAACGAATTTCCCGTGCTGGCGACAAGATATCATGCCACCCCAACCGTATGATCCATTAAGATAGCACCTTAACAACGATCTTTTCTGGGAGAGACTAACATGCGCGCCATGCAGATCATCGAATTCGGCAAACCGCTGGAGTTGCGTGAATATCCAACACCGGAACCAAAGGGCAAGGAAGTCCTGGTCCGCGTGACTGCTTGCGGTGTCTGCCACAGCGACCTGCACCTCTGGTCCGGCGAATTCGACCTTGGCGAAGGCGAAGTCCTCCGTCTGAAAGACCGAGGCATGAAACTGCCCTTCACCATGGGCCATGAACCCCTGGGTACGGTTGAGGTTTTGGGGCCCGACGCCGATGGCGTGGAGGTCGGCAAATCCTATATCGTCTATCCTTGGATCGGTTGCGGCGAATGCGGCGTCTGTCAGCGCGGCGACGAACTGTTGTGCCTCAATCCACAAGTGATAGGGACCCGGGTCGATGGCGGCTACGCCGATTACGTCATCGTGCCGGACGCGAAATACCTGATCGACTATACCGGCGTTTCCGAAAATCTAGCCTGCACCTATGCCTGCTCCGGCCTGACCGCGTATAGCGCGCTTCGAAAGGTTGGGGAACTGACCGAAGACGATTATGTGATGACCATCGGCGCTGGAGGGGTTGGACTTAGCGCCGTCCATTTCGCCAACGCCGTGACGCCGGCGAAGATCATCACTGCCGACATCGACGGCACCAAGCGCGCCTCTGCACGCCAGGTCGGAGCCTATGAGACCGTCGATAATTCCGAAGCGGATGCCGTGCAAAAAGTACTGGAGATGACAGGCGGCGGTGCGGCCGCGACCATCGATTTCGTTGGACGCCCGGAAACCTCGCGCTTCGGTATCGATTGCCTGCGCAAAGGCGGCCGCCAGGTTCAGGTTGGGCTGTATGGCGAAAAGGCCGGTATCCCCCTGCCCTTTTTCCCGCTGAAGATGATCAGCATGATCGGCTCCTATGTCGGTAGCCTGGAAGAAATGCACGAGCTCATGGAACTGGTAAAACAAGGCAAGGTCCCGCCGATCCCCGTCGAAGCCCGCCCCCTGGAGGCCGTGAATTCGGCCCTCGACGATTTGACGGCTGGTCATATTTTGGGTCGCGTGGTGGTAAAACCCTAAGAGGCCTGGAGAAAAAGC
Organism: Alphaproteobacteria bacterium; assembly: GCA_021774435.1. Classification (GTDB taxonomy): domain Bacteria; phylum Pseudomonadota; class Alphaproteobacteria; order UBA8366. The sequence continues at coordinate 3,807 of JAJFJB010000327.1, read as the reverse complement.
GATGGAATTTGGAATTGCCATGGCGACGGCGTCCGACGCCTGGAAGCTCACGCAGCGGGCGGAGGAATTGGGATTCGTGAGCGCCTGGTTTTACGACACGCAAATGCTGAGCGCCGACTGCTTCGTCGCCATGGGCGCGGCGGCTGTCAAGACAGATCGCATTCGACTGGGTACGGGAGTTCTGATTCCCACCAACCGGATCGCCCCGGTAACCGCCAATGCGCTCGCCAGTCTGAACCAACTCGCGCCGGGGCGTATCGATTTCGGTGTCGGAACCGGTTTTACCGGCCGCCGCGCGATGGGCATGGGTGCGATGAAGCTCGCGGATATGGAAGAATATATCCGGGTGGTCCGGGGCCTGATTGCCGGCGACTTGTTGGAGGCCGAATTCGAGGGGCGTCCGCGCAAGATCAAATTTCTGAATCCCGAATTGGGACTGATAAACACGCAGGATGATATTCCGTTGCATGTCTCGGCCTACGGACCTCGGTCGCGCGCGCTCACTGCGAAACTTAATGCCGGCTGGCTCAACTTTATCGGCGATGTCGAAACCGCCATCGCGGGCTTGAAGGGCATGCGTGAAAGCTGGACCGACGCGGGCCGCGACACGACCAAACTGAGCGCCACGTCCTTTGCGCTCGGTTGTGTGTTGGCGGACGGCGAACCTTTCGATTCCCCCAGAGCCATGGCACAAGCCGGTCCTCGGGCGGCCGTGGTGCTGCACCGTGCTGCCGATGAAGCGATCGCCGGCTTGCTCAATTCCAGCGGCATTCCCGATGCAGCGGCCGAAGCCATCGCCGGCTATGTGTCGCACGCCATGAATTACGAGCCGGCAGACGCCAAGTATCTAGAGAACCACCGCGGCCATCTGATGTTCCTCAAGGAAGAGGAACGCCAGTATGTCACCGCAGCATTGATCCGCGACACGTCTTTCACCGCGACCGAAGCCGAACTGAAAAGCCGCATCGGCGATCTACGCGATGCGGGCTACACCCAGTTCACCATTCAAATCGTGCCCGGTCAGGAGGACGCCATCGAGGATTGGGGCCGAATTTTTAAATCGTTCGAATAGAAGACACGCGGCACCGGCCGCAATCACCCAGGGGTAAATCAGCAATCCGCTATGTGCGGCTGCAGTGCTTTCTTCCCGAACCTGTCGTCAATTAACCGGATCACCCGGAGAGCGGCAGTTATCCGTGGACAGCAGCATGGCACGGGTTCGCATTTCTTTGGCGCGCTCCGGAAGAAGTGGAGACAGAACAAAGTCACGATAACGCGTGAACCGCGCATAATTGTCAGAGATGCATCGGCAATAATGTTGCGGGTCTTTCTTTCCTACAGATTCCGAAGAGCCGAGGTGATGCATGCATGCCTGGTATGTCCGGCTGTCTAAATGGAAATATCGATAGGACATGAACCCAAAATATCCGACGAGCATCAGGAGGAGTGCCGCACCGATTCGCGCTCCCTTTCGTTTTAATATTTTGCCTTCCATGCTTTATAACCACCTTCTCCCATCACGATAAGCGATACTGATACTAGAACTGTGCACCAGCGGAAATATAGTTTGATTTCTTCGGTCGGGTCCCGTGCAGAGGCAGACGTTGCACGTCATCGCTTCAACGCCGCTGTCAGCTTCTCGGCTTCTTCCACTCTTATCTTGTAGTCACGATCATCATCGGGAAATGAGCCGGAACAGGAATCTCCCGCATAGTCTCCAAATACCTTCACCACTACTTCGCCCGAATTACCGTACCGATTGGCGAATTTCGGCCTGGAGCTGCCAAACGATCCGATCGGGTCGGCGCCGTCAAGAAGTTGCTGCTATTGGCTAAGATGGTACAGATAGAGCAGAGGGCTAACCTCTCTACTTCCCAAATTAACCGGCACGCACTGATTAGGACATTTATGCTACGAATTTTTGCCGAGTGGCAAAGTCGGAAAGTTGATAATTTAAAATTAGAACAATACTATCTATTATCGATGTCAGTACAAACTTACGTTTAGATTTTCATGAATTTTCATATTCAAATTTGGGTCGACATAGGATCTTACTAAGATGGATGAAGTCAAACTTTCCAGAGCCCTAGCCGACCCAATTGACAGATTGTACAAAACGGGTGGGCTTCAACTCGTTTTCATGTTCGTAGGGACGCTTCTTTTGATTGTGAGCGTTGTACCCGAACTTGACAAATACCTACGTTACTCTTTGGCTTTCATTGGAGCATCATTTCTTATGCTGACCATGGCCTTTTTTTTCATTACTCACATTAAGCCAATAAATAAAGTAAGAAAGGAAATCGAGAAAGACGCCGTGTTAATCAATACCGTTCAAACAACAGCTCTCGAACTCGTAGAAACTGCAGATATGCTTCAAGATCTCGCTTTTACTCATGCGAATAGCATTGCTTCTGTTCTAAAACAATTTGGACCCAAAATTAAACAGATTCCTCTGATAGGTAATGCAGCAGCACAGCCAATTGAAAAAAGCGAAAACTTAGCGATAGAAATTATAAAATTATCCACGAACACTAAAGACGTAATTACTGAAATTGAAAAAGCCCTTCGTGCTTCCGATGCTTCAGCGCTAAAGGTATATCTCGAAGACTTGCGATTACTCCGGATTAAGATATCCGAAATTAGGATAGAATAGATAATTCTCCAGATTATTGCGGTCTTGGATATGTTTTCAACACCTGCCTCGCCTTTTGATTCAATGCCGCCGCCAGCTTTCCGCCTTCTTCCGCTTTCATCTTGAAGACATGATCGTGATAGGGAAATGAGCCAGAACGGAAATCTTCCACATAATATTCAGACGCCTTCAACGCAACTTCCACCACATTGCCATAACACTTGGCGAGTTTTAGTTTAAAGCTGTCAAAAAACCCTATCGGGACGGCGCCGTTATGAAGCGGACCATAGCTCGCGCCGCCGGTGCAAATAGAGGATTTAAACTTTCGACCGCGCGCGGGATCCGGAAGATGGCCAGCAGACAGATCTAGACATTACCGAAAAAGGGAAACTCAACACGACAAAGTCATCACCCAGATGATCGAGCGGCAAATGAAGTCGTCAATGTACTAGACGCCGCCAGTGATAAGAAGCATCTGGACCGATTTCTGCGCAAGCTCACCCATCACGCCGCTACAACACTGGATTGATACAGCGCGTCGTCCCAAGGTACTTTCAGCACCTTGGATTCGGAGCCGCGCCCTAATACCGCGCCATAATCTCCTCGGCGAATTCCTTAAAATTCGACCGTGCAACGGCGACAGGTGGTAGCAGGAGGATTTCGTCTAAGCCGCCGGCTTCCAGCGTTCGAATTTGTTCCATGATTTCGTCCACCTCACCCACCAGTCCACCGGTCGCGCGGATCAGTTCCGGTGTCACGAAGCGGCGTTCGGCTTTGGGCGTGAAGGCGCAATGGCCTTCATGGAGCCTCTGGTGCCGCCGTTCCAGCGGCATGTCGGCTTCGACATAGGCCTTATAGTCGTTCCAGAGCGGTTTGATGCTGTCCTGGATGAAACCGTCATCACGGCGTTGGAGATAGATCTCGTACCAGAAATGCAGGCTCGACAAGGCCGCCGAACCGACTTCCTCGACGACACGGTCCGATGACATCTTTTCGCCCGGCTGCAGCACACAGGCGTAGGTTAGGACCGACGCGGGAAAGGTATCGACCGTCCTGCCAGCCTCGTCCGCGCCACGCCGTACCCGCTCCATATTGCGTTGGAAAAGTTTGACAGGCTCATTGCCCGCCCCGATACGGCCATCGCCATAGGCGCCGGCCGCCGCCAGTGCCTTCGG
>JAJFJB010000326.1 GCA_021774435.1 Alphaproteobacteria bacterium | reverse complement strand
GCGCGGGTCGACGCAAACTCTGTCGCACCGCCTTCCGGCGGCACTTCACGGGCGGACAGGATCGAGCACAACGACAGGGTCGCCTTGAAGGTGCTGTCCGAATGCCAAAGGTAGTTGGCTTTCTGATAGAACATGCGGCGGTCGTCGGCTGGAATCACGCCGCCGGTCTTCATATCGAGGTTGGACTGCCGCGCGAAGACCGTGCCGGCAGCGGGATTTGCTGTCTTTGTCCCCTCGCAGGGACCAAACCGTTCACTGAAGGCGATCTGGGTTTCGTCGTCCAGCGACTGGCCAGGAAAGATCAGTACGGAATACTGATCGAACGCCGCGCGAATTTTCCGGAAGACTTCGAAATCTAGCGGCACGGCGATATCAACACCCGTTACGCGGGCGCCAAACGCTGGGGTTAAGGATGTAACCGTTAAAGACAATTTTTTCTCCTTTGACGACCTGGCGATTACTCGCGGGGGCCCAATTCAATACCCAACATTTCTTCATAGAGCGTGATGAGCGCGCTGCCATCCTTCTTGTTCAGTCCTGCTGCTCGCGCCATTTGATAGACCTGCTGCGAGACGTTCGCCATGAACATCGGTACGCCGAGCGCCTTGGCAAAGGAGGTTTCCAGATCCTGGTCCTTGTAGGAAATGTCGATTGTGCCACCGGGCGAAAAATCGCCACTCAAGTACCGCGGGGCAACCGCCTGAAAACTGGCACTGTTGCCGGTGCTCACGCTAATCACGTCGACCATTTGCTGCGGGTCCAATCCCGCTTTCGTGCCGAGCGCCATGGATTCCGCAACGACCACCTTCGTCACCTGCGTGATCATATTATTACAGAGCTTCATGGCAAGCCCCTGCCCGATTCCGCCCATATGAAAAATGCGAGACGACATGGGCTCAAAAATAGGCCGGCACTTTTCGACAACCGCCTCGTCACCACCAACAATGATCGATAAGTCGCCGGAGTCGGCCCGCGGCACACCCCCGCTGACTGGCGCGTCGAGCATCGCGACACCGCGCTCGGCAAACGTCGCATGCATCGCTTTGACCGCAATCGGATCAACGGTCGCCATACAAATTACGGTGTCGCCAGCTTCAACGCCGTCGATGACGCCGCCCTCGCCGACAAGAACTTCCTCTACTTGCGCCGTCGTTTCGACGATGCAAATGACCGTCGAAGCCGCACTGGCGACCCCTGCCGGACCATTGGCAATCGTCGCGCCCAATCCTGAAAATTTCTCGTTTTTGGCCTGATCGATATCGTAGGCGACTAGCGGAAAACCCGCCTTCAACAGGTTCGCAGCCATGCCGCCGCCCATCATACCCATACCGATGAAACCAACATTGTCGCTTCGATTGCTCATGACAGTCCTCCCGTGACATCGATTGTTAGCCCGGTAACAAAATCTGCATCCTGCGACGCCAGGAAGGCGACCACGCGCGCCTGGTCGATGGCTTTCGGAATTCGCTTCAACGGCACAGCTTCAATTTCCGCCGCCTGATCTTCCGCACTGCGCTTTTCCCAATGCGGCATCAGCCTTTCCGTCAAGGTAAGGCTGGGTGCGATCGCATTCACATTAATCCCGCTCGGGCCAAGCTCCGTCGAAATCTTACGGGTAAAAGCAATGATGCCACCCTTGGCTGCTGCGTATGCGGCGCTGCTTTTCCCGCTGAGACCCCGACCCGCAATCGACGACAGGTTGACGATCTTGCCGCCACCCGTCCGCTTCATGGCTGGTACGACCGCATTACAAAACAGAAATGTCGCGTTGAGATTAAAATCGATCAACTTCTGCCATTCCTCGAAGGTCAAATCTTCAATAACAGCTTGCGGATTGTCGACAATCGTACTGCCACCGACCGCGTTCACTAGAATATCGACACCGCCATGAGCGGCTTCCGTTTCGGCGACCAATGCCTTGACCTGCGCTTCGTCAAGCGCATCGATACACCGGCCAATGACGGTGCCTGACGCTCCGGCCAGTTCAGCCGACATTTTCTCCAGCCGCGCTTCATCGATTTCGACCGCGACAACCGTTGCGCCTTCCGCAACCATAATATCCGCCGTCGCCCGGCCAATACCCGCGCCGGCTGCTGTGATGATCGCTGTCTTGCCTTCAAACCGCATTGTCCATGCCTCCTCCAATTCTGACGAGACCATGTTAGGAGGCGGCGGTGATTTGACCAAATCAAGACGCTTAGCGTCGGCGAGATCCCATTCTCCAAGCCGGCACGAGCGCCAGAATGAAAATCACGGCAAGAATCAGGAAGCCGTCCTTAAAACCAAGAGTATTGGCCTGCGCTTCAATCACCTGACCCAGGAAATGCAAAGCGCCAGGCTGCAATACGGCATCCGCCACGCCACCTTGCTCAAGAAGGCTGGCAACTTGATCGAGCAATTCACGGCTCGACGAATTCTGCGATGTCTGGGTCGCGGTCAAGGCGACACTGTGAAATTCTGTGCGTTGCTCCATGAAGACGACCAAACCGTTCACGCCGAACGCCCCCCCCATAAGCCGTACAAAATTGATTGTGCCCGCGCCCTGATCGAGTTGTTCCGGCGGCAAGGCCCCCAAGGCTGAGACATTTATCGCCGGGATCATAATGCTGAATCCAAGTCGGCCAATAATTGCGAAAACCGCAAGGGTCCAAAACGTCGTATTGACGTCCGTCGTCCACAGCAACATCATGCCAAACGCGAACAAGGCCAGTCCCGTCATCGCCAGATAACGGATCGGGAATGTGTCCACGAGCCGCCCCATGACAGGGTACAGGCACATGACGACGAAACCGGCCGGCACCGTCACCATGCCAGCAGCCGTCGGCGTGAAATCCTGCACAGTCTGCACGAACACCGGGATGATGTAGGTCGACCCAAAATTACCGGCGCCAAAAACAAACCCCAAAATTGCTGCAATCACGAATTGCGGATGTTTGAACACGGCAAAGTTCAATATCGGAGACGCTGACCGGTATTGCGAAATGACGAAGGCGGTCGCCAAGCCAATACCCGTCAGCAACAGAGCAACAATTTTGTTGGACACCCAGCCGTCCCGCTGACCGTTAGCAATCGCAATCATCAGGCAGACAATGGCCGAACCAACAAGGAGATAGCCCTGCCAGTCGAGCGGCCTCCGTTTCACGCTCGGGTCCCGCGTCGGCATGAACAAAACCGCCATCAGCATGGCCAAACCGGCGACGGGGAGTGGAATGAAAAACACGTGCCGCCAACTCAGCCAGTCGATGGTGATGCCGCCAACGACCGGACCCATGATTGGTGCGATCATGATCCCCATCGCGTAAAGGCTCATCGCGAGGCCGCGTTGGTCCGCCGGATAGGCCTTGAAGATCACCACCATCGCCACCGGTTGCACGATTCCGGCGGCAAATCCCTGCACGACCCGGCCAAAGATCAGGATGTCGATGGTCGGTGCCCCCGCACAAATCAACGAGCCAACGAAAAAAATCGCAACCGCGGCAAGATAACCGACACGCGCGCCCACCGCGGAGATAACCCAAGCGCCGAGAAGCTGACTGGCGGTCATCGTCGCCAGAAACGCCGTCGCCATCCACTGCGCCTGGTCCTGCCCGACGCCGAAAGTACCCATAATGCTGGGGACGGCGACATTGGCCATGGTCGATGCCAGGATCATGACCATCGCGCCCATCATACCGGTCAGCGTGACCAGCCACCGATATGATGGTCCGTAACGCTCGAATAATGTGTCGACGCTTTCGGTGGTTATACTGGACACGGTTTCCAAACTTGATCGCACAACGTCGCGCCGCACAGGGCGCGCGTTATCATCATACCCTCAATTTGGTTAAGAATGACGTGACCAGTGGTCGTAACCTGTATCTCGCCGGCCCGTCATTATTTTATGGCCGACGCAACTCGGGGCGCTGACGAGAGAAAGTCCGCCGCCCCTTTTTAAATCCGTAGACCGGTAAAGCCGCAGTGGCTACGGCCTCTGCCGACGACGACACTTCCCAAACAGCCAGGTCGGCGGGATTACCGACGGCGATGCCATAATCGTCGCGCCGCAGGAGCTTCGCCGACCGCCGTGTCACCATCTCGAAGCATTCCGCCAATTCTTCCATGGCACCGCGCTGCACCGTATTGGCGTAAAGGTTGGCAATCCGCATCAGCGACCCATCGCCGAACGGCGTGAAGGGATTGAGAATATTGTTCGAAGACAGTGAGCAATTGACGCCGCAGGAAACCAACGCATTGGCATCGGCAACGCCGCGCACCACGCTGTGTTCCCTTTCCCTGCCCATGACAAACAGATCGGTTGCAGGCAGCACCGTCACCGCAACCCCTGTATCGGCCAGGCGTTTGCCAAGGTCGCGCAGTTGATCGGCCGGCAACAAAGAATACTTAGCCCCATGACCGACAGCGACCCGGCCTTGCCAACCAAACTTCTCGGTCAGGTCGCAAACCTGAAAAATATCCATATCTTCGGCCGTGGGCCCGACATCCAGATGAATATCGACATCGACATCGAATTCACGCGCCAGTTCGAATATTCGGTCGATCTGCCCCGCATGATCGGGGTCGTAGCCAGGCGCGCCCCCAACGACCTGTGCCCCCTGCTTCAAGGCGTCGACAATATTGACATCGACTTCCAGAACGTTGGTCCAGCCTTCTTGTGCAAAGACACAGAGCTCAAGATCAACCGCCCAGCTATAGTCCTTTGCGAGTTCCTGCAGAGCTTCAAAACTGCGCAAGCCAACATTAGGGTCAAGTTCGACATGGGTCCGCACATGGGTCGTGCCATGCAACAGACACCCCTCCAGTGTCGCCTTCGCACGTTCATAGACATCTTCAACCGTGAATTTCGACTTCACCGCCGCGACGCGCGCCATATGATCGCGTCCCCGGTTCGGCGACGGCGAACAACGATCCAGGATACGCGACTTGTCGAGGTGGATATGGGTCTCCACCAATCCAGGGGACACCAACGCGCCATTAAGATCCAGCGTCTCGCCGTCAACCCCAAGCGAGGCTTCAAGAGCAGCGATCTTCCCATTTTCGATGCCGATATCCAGCAAAGCGTCATCGTCCGCGCCAGCAACCCGCACGTTTTGTAAGATCAGATCCAAAGCCATACTAATTCCTTGCTGGCGCTAGAAAACGCCGTCTGTGCGGAAGGTCTCGATTTCCGATGCCTCGTATCCAGCTTCCTGCAGGATTTCTTCGGTGTGTGCACCGACCGCCACCGGGCCTCGCTCAACCGTTCCTCCACCATGCGCGAATTTGAAGCCAGAACCGACAATTTTCATCGGACCATTTGGTCCTTCGGTCGTTTGCAGCACATCCCGGTGGGCCAGTTGCGGGTGCTGGACGGCATCGCCGATCGTGTTGATCCGCCCGGCCGGCGCATCCGCTTCGGAGAGCCGCGTCTCCCACGTCGCCGCATCGGCATCGGCGAAGTTTGTTTCAATGATGTCACGCAGCGCCGCCTCGTTCTCAGACCGCGCGGGCCAGTCGGCAAAGCGGGGATCATCGAGCAGGTCCGGCCGGCCAATCGCCTTACAGAGATTAATGAACTGTTTCTCGCTGTTTACCGCCAGCAGGATGTGACCACCCTTGACCTTGAAGAGGTTGGCCGTCGGTTTGCGGCTGATCGCCTGGTTGCCAAATTGGCCCTGCTTGTGGCCCGCCAGGGTGAAATCGCAGACCCCCGGCGACAAAAAACTGAGGGTCGAATCCAGCATGGCGACGTCGATGAATTGACCGCGTCCCGTATGAGTCCGTTGAAAAATCGCACTCGACACCGCAAAGGCCGCGGTCATGCCACTTAGCGCATCACAAACCGCGAAACCGGCCCGGACCGGCCCCAA
>JAJFJB010000325.1 GCA_021774435.1 Alphaproteobacteria bacterium | reverse complement strand
TCTATGGTGGATTCCTGACCGGTAAGCGGCTGCAGGCCTATTGGGCCCGCGAGAAGGCGATCCATAAAGCGATGCTGAAGAAGATGGGCGAGATCAACTAGCCCGTTTCACGTCGTTCATCGATTTTCAGGATTAGGGGGGAGGCCCACGCCATGCGCCGTGCTGAACTTGTCATGGCATTCGTGATGGGGGCGTTCTCCCTCTACCTGATGTGGAAGAGTGCCGAACTGCCGATCGGCTGGGCCAAAGGCGAAGGCCCAGGCGGCGGCGCGTGGCCGTTCTGGCTATCCGCCGGGATGCTTGTTTGCTGTATCTGGATTGCCGTTCGCGGGGTCATGCGGGCCAGTCCGCCGTCGCAGACTGAAGAAAAATATATGGACCGCCGCGCGCTCAAACTTTTCGTGCTCAACGCCGGCGCTTTGACCGTCACTATCGGCCTGTTTCACATTGTTGGGGCTTACGTTGCCATCCCGCTGTTTCTGATCTTCTATCTGCGGTTCCTGGGGGGACACTCGTGGCGGCTGACGGCGCTGTTTGCCGTGTTGACGCCAATCGTGACGTTTCTGTTCTTCGAAGTGGCGCTCCTGAAATCATTGCCGAAGGGCTACACGGAGCCCTGGTTCGAGCCGATTTACGCCATCGTATTCTAACTAACCGGATTTTGCCGCGGCGGGTCAGCCTGACGCGCATGCACGGGACTCTGCGTATAAATGGAAACATTACAGCTTCTGTTCAATGGATTTGCCGTCGCGGTTTTGCCGGTCAATCTCGCTTTGATTATCGTCGGATGCGCCGTTGGGCTTTTCATCGGCGCGATGCCGGGTTTGGGATCGGTAAACGGTGTCGCGATACTGCTGCCCGTCACGTTTCTGGTGCCGCCGACCGGCGCGATCATTTTCCTGGCAGCGATCTATTACGGCGCGATGTATGGCGGTGCGATCAGTTCGATTATGCTCGGTATTCCCGGTGCCTCGACCGCGGTCGCGACGACGTTCGACGGCCGGCCGCTGGCGTTGCAAGGGAAAGCCGACAAGGCCCTGATCGCTGCCGCGACGGCGTCTTTCATTGGCGGCACGATCTCCGTCATGCTGTTCACGGCGTTCGCGCCGCCGCTGGCGGAGTTCGCCCTGGTTTTCGGTGCGCCGGAAATTTTTGCGCTGATGCTGCTCGCCTTTGCGACCTTTGTCGGACTCGGTGGCGACGATATCCCGAAAACGCTGTTTTCGATCTTTATCGGCCTCGTATTCGGCGCTGTGGGCCTGGATATCGTGAGCGGTCAGCCGCGCATGATCTTCGGCGATATCATCGGCTTCATGCATGGCATCAACTTCCTGGTTCTGGCGATCGGCATTTACGGGATCTGCGAAATGCTTTGGACGATCGAGGCCAACAAGGGTGATACCATGATCAGCCAGGCCACTATGAGCTTTCGCAGTTTTTTTGGCTCGCTACGCGAACTCGTCAGGACCTGGAGAACAATGTTCATGGGTTCTTTTCTAGGCTTTTTCGTCGGCATACTACCTGCTGCCGGCGCGACGCCGGGTTCCCTAATGGCCTACGGGACGGCCAAGCAATTATCGAAATCGCCAGAGACTTTCGGCAAGGGAAATGTTGACGGTGTCGTCGCACCGGAGGCCGCCAACAATGCGGCGAGCACGGGCGCGATGCTGCCGATGCTCACGCTTGGCATACCGGGTTCGCCGACGACCGCCATTCTTCTCGGTGGTATCGTAATCTGGGGACTGGAACCTGGTCCCATGCTGTTTATCGATCAACAGGAATTCGTTTGGGGTCTGATCGCAAGCTTGTACGCGGCGAACTTAGTTTCGCTGTTGTTGAATATCGCGATGATCCCGGCGTTCATCTGGATCTTGCGGCTTCCTTTCACGATCCTGGCACCAATCATTTTCATCCTGTGCATCGTTGGCGGGTTTGTACCCACGCTTGATATGCACGACGTATGGCTGATGCTGATTTTCGGTGTTGTTGGTTACCTGATGCGGAAACTCGACTACCCGATGGCACCCGCAGTCCTTGCGATTGTGCTCGGACCTTTGGCAGAGCCGGCCTTGCGTCAGTCCTTGCTGATGTCTGGCGGCGAAATTGAGATCTTTTTTACGCGGCCGATCGCAGGTGTGATCATGGTCATCGCGATTATTCTCCTGTTCATGCCGCTTTATCCGATCATCAAACGACGCATCAGAGCCAAGGCATGATCATGTGAGAGGAGGCAATGCGCGCTCTCATTTTAGTGGCGGCACTGACAGCCACCGCACCGACACCCGAAGAACAGCACGACGCGAACGCACATCGGTGTGAGAATTTCAGCACGCCTGCCGAGCGCCGTGTTACGGCCTGTAGCTGGCTGATTGAATTTGGCAGGTTGAGTCGTGTGCGACAGGCAGAGGCATTCTACAGCCGCGGGACCATGCATTCCGAACTGGGCCGGCACGACCGCGCGATTAGCGATTTCGATGCCGCGATCAAACTGACGCTAAATTTTGCAAATGCCTATCACGCCCGTGGCATGGCGTATGAGAACACAGGCATGTTCGACCATGCGCTCCGCGACTATGGCGAAGCGGTCCGTCTTGTACCCGATTTTGCGTCGGCTCTGAACAGTAAGGCCTGGCTGCTTGCGACCGCGCCTGATGCGAAGATCCGCAACGGTGCCGTGTCTGTTCGGGTAGCGCAACGGGCCGTATTGCTCGTGGATTTTCCGACGCATCATGCCACGCTTGCCGCTGCCTACGCCGAGGCGGGCGATTTCGCCGAAGCGATACGGGCGCAGCAAATGGCCATTGCCCGCCTGCAGGCGACAGGGCAGGTGCTCTCAATTCCCGAATACCAGTCCAGACTCGAGCTGTATCGCGCCGGGCGGCCATACCGGCGTTAGCGTGCGATTATAGTGCTTGCGCGTTTCCAACTTCTTTTGGCATAATGTATACCACAGAGTTTGGAAGCTGAGTTTTCTTGGTTTTTGAAAATTCGGACCACAGCCGTATCAATTGCGCGTTTCGCCAACCATGCCCAGCGTTGAAGCCATCGTTCAACCCATTGAGGATGTCCAGAGCCTGAAGGACAGGACCTATGACGCGTTGAAACAGGCGATTACCGTCATCGATATTTATGCCAATCCGGAAGAGACACGGCTCGACGAGCGCGAGCTCTCGGCGAAATTGGGCGTTAGCCGGACACCGATCCGAGAAGCGATCGCGCGCCTTGAGCAAGAAGGACTGGTTCGAATCGCGCCGCGCAAAGGCGTGTTTGTTATCCGCAAACCGAAACACGAAATTCTGCAGATGATTACGGTCTGGGCTGCCCTGGAAAGCATGGCGGCTCGGTTGATCACACTGCATGCGAGTGACGGGGAAATCGCTTCCTTACGGGCTCTTTTCGCGACCTTCGAAGGCGAACAGGCGCAGGCCAATATTGATGAATATTCGGACCACAATATCCAATTTCATCAGGCGATCATTCGGATGAGCCGCTGTGATCTGTTGGTCGATATGGCGGACAATCTGTTTATCCATATGCGCGCCATTCGCGCCAAGACAATTTCCGAAGACGACCGGGTCAGCCGATCGATTATCGATCACATGAACATCATCGAAGCGCTGGAACAGAGAAACACGGAACTGGCGGAGAAACTGGCGCGGCAGCATACGCTCGATCTGGCCGCGCATGTCGAAAAGAACGTGCACTATTTGGACTAATTGGTGTGCTGATTCACGCGAAATTCAAAACTTTGAATTTCACGATCAGGACACGAGGCGCGCTGAGAGGCGTGATAGGGAGAGGAAGATGGCGGAAGAAGTAGCAGAAGAGGCGGCGTTAACGGATGGCTTTAACCTGGTCATCGACGCACTCCAACTGAACGACATCAACACGATTTACAATGTGCCAGGGATCCCGATCACGGATTTGGGTCGGTATATGCAGGCTGCGGGGATGCGGGTTTTATCGTTCCGGCATGAACAAAACGCGGGTTATGCCGCAGCAATTGCGGGTTATCTGACGAAGAAGCCGGGCGTTTGCATGACCGTCTCCGCGCCTGGTTTCCTGAACGGGTTGACCGCGCTTGCGCACGCCACGACCAATTGCTTTCCGATGATCCTGATAAGCGGCTCGTCCGAGCGCGAAATTGTGGATTTGCAGCAGGGCGACTATGAGGAAATGGACCAGTTGGCCATCGCCAAGCCGCTGTGTAAGGCCGCCTACCGTGTTCTGCATGCGGAAGATATCGGAATCGGCATTGCGCGGGCAATTCGCGCCGCGGTTTCCGGCCGGCCTGGTGGAGTCTATCTCGATTTTCCGGCGAAGCTCTTGGCGCAGGTCATGGATGCCGAGGCAGGCGAAAAATCATTGGTAAAGGTTATCGATGCGGCGCCGCGTCAACTACCCGCGCCGGAGTCGGTTGCGCGCGCACTTGACGTGCTCAAAGGCGCCGAGCGTCCGTTGATTATTCTTGGTAAGGGCGCGGCCTATGCGCAAGCCGACGACGCGATCCGCGACTTTGTGGAAAAGAGCGGCGTACCCTATTTGCCGATGAGCATGGCGAAGGGACTGTTACCGGACACGCATCCACAATCCGCCGGCGCCGCACGTTCGCTTGCGTTAAAGGAAAGCGATACCGTGATGCTCATCGGTGCTCGGCTCAATTGGCTCCTGTCGCATGGCAAAGGAAAGACCTGGGGGGACCAACCCAAGAAGTTCATCCAAGTCGACATCGAACCCAGGGAAATGGATAGCAATGTCGAAGTCGCGGCTCCGGTCGTCGGTGATATCGGCTCCTGCGTGCAAGCTCTGCTTGACGGTATGGGCAAGGATTGGGCCGCGCCTCCGGCGGCGTGGACCGGCGCGATCAGAGAAAAAGTAGAAACCAACGTCGCCCGCATGGCGCCGAGACTGCAAAACAACAACGTCCCCATGGATTATCAGGGCGCCCTCGGTGCACTGCGGACGATCATCAAAGAACGGCCGGATGCGGTCCTGGTCAATGAAGGCGCCAACACGCTCGATTTCGCCCGCAGCATTATCGATATGTACCAGCCCCGCAAACGGCTCGATGTCGGCACCTGGGGTGTCATGGGTGTTGGTATGGGCACGGCGATTGCGGCGGCGGTGGAAACCGGTAAGCCCGTACTGGCCATCGAAGGCGATAGTGCCTTTGGGTTCTCCGGCATGGAGATCGAAACGATCTGCCGTTACGACCTGCCGGTCTGTGTCGTTGTCTTCAACAATGGTGGCATTTATCAGGGAACCGGTGTCAATCCATCCGGCGGATCGGATGTTTCAACGACGGTGTTTGTCAAAGATTCCCGCTACGACAAGATGATCGAAGCGTTCGGCGGCGTTGGCGTTAATGCGACATCACCCGATGAGCTGAGCCAAGCCGTGAACGCGGCCATGGATTCCGGCAAGCCGACACTCGTGAACGCCGTCATTGACGAAGCGGCCGGGACCGAAAGTGGCCGTATCGGCAATCTTAATCCACAACGCGTCGTGGCGAAGAAATAGCCGCGCCAATCTGATTAAACGCCTAGGAACAGGAACGATACAATGAGCAAAGCCTTAGAAGGGGTCAAAATTCTCGACATGACCCATGTTCAGTCGGGACCGACCTGCACACAGCTGTTGGCGTGGTTCGGTGCGGACGTGATCAAGATCGAACGCCCGGGTGTCGGTGATGCGACGCGCGGCCAGCTCCAGGATATTCCGGACGTGGATAGCCTTTATTTCACGATGCTGAACAGTAACAAGCGCAGCCTCACGCTGAATACGAAGTCGGATGACGGCAAGGCGATTTTCACCAAGCTGATTGAGCATTGTGATGTGATGGTGGAGAACTTTGCCCCGGGTGCGCTGGACCGGATGGGGTTCACCTGGGAACGCATCCAGGAGATCAACCCGCGCATGATCTACGCTTCGGTCAAAGGGTTTGGTCCCGGACCTTATGAAGACTGCAAGGTTTACGAGAACGTCGCCCAGTGCACGGGTGGTTCCGCCTCGACGACCGGTGAAATCGGCAGTGTCCCGCTCGTTACCGGCGCGCAAATCGGTGACTCTGGTACCGGGCTGCATTTGGCGCTTGGAATCACGACGGCGCTCTTCCAACGGACCCATTCGGGCAAAGGGCAGCGGGTAACCTGCGCGATGCAGGATGGCGTGCTGAACCTCTGCCGCGTAAAGCTGCGCGATCAGCAGCGGCTGACGCAAGGGCCACTGACGGAATATCCGCAGTATCCGAACGGCGAGTTCGGCGCGGCGACACCACGCGCTGGTAATGCTTCCGGCGGCGGCCAGCCCGGCTGGATCGTTAAGTGCAAGGGTTGGGAAACCGATCCGGACGCCTACATCTACGTCATCACGCAAGCGGCGGCCTTTAACGGTCTGGCCAAGGCGATCGGCCGGGAAGACTGGCTCGACGATCCGGAGTGGAATACGCCGGCGGCGCGTCTTCCCAGACTTGAAGAAATGTTCGACGAAATTGAGAAATGGACCAAGACCAAGAACAAGTTCGAGGTCATGGACACACTCAATCCCTTGAACGTGCCCTGCGGCCCGATCCTCAGCATGAAGGAACTCGCGGAAGAGCCTTCCTTGCGGGAAACCGGTACGATTGTTGAAGTCGACCATCCGGAACGCGGGAAATATCTGACGGTCGGTAACCCGGTCAAACTTTCGGATTCGCCGGCGGATGTTGTTCGATCCCCCTTGTTGGGCGAACATACGGATGAAATTCTCCATGAAATTGGAATGAGCGATGATGACATCGCCGCTTCGAAGAGCGCTGGCGCTGTTTAGGCCGGCCAGGAAGACAAGAAAATAGGGAAGGGATAGGGATGCGTATTATCGTTCATGGCCAGCAGGCTTTTGGTGAGGCGGTGTTAAAGGCACTTATCGAGCGCGGCGAGGATATCGTTGCGGTGTACTGCTCGCCGGACAAGGAAGGGCGTCCGGTTGATACGATCAAGACGTTGGCGCTGGAGCATAACTTGCCGGTCTACCAGCCCAAGACGTTCAAGGATCCGGACGTTTGGGAGGAATGCAAGGCGCTGAAACCTGATCTCGGCGTCATGGCCTATGTGACGAAGTTCGTGCCCGAGGAATTTTTGTATATTCCGGCCAAGGGGACGATTCAGTATCACCCGTCGCTGCTGCCGTTGCACCGCGGACCGAGTTCCATCAACTGGCCGATCATCATGGGGTCAAAGAAGACGGGACTTAGTATCTTTTGGCCGGACAACGGGCTCGATGAGGGACCGATTCTGCTTCAGAAAGAGACGGAAATCTCAGATACCGACACGCTCGGCAGTGTCTATTTCGATCGCCTCTTCCCGATGGGTGTTGAGGCCATGGTGGAAAGCGTCGATTTGGTCCGCGACGGCAAGGCGCCCAAGATTGAACAGGACGGGTCGAAATCAACCTATGAAAGCTGGTGCCGCAAGGACGATGTCGAAATCGATTGGAGCAAACCGGTCGATGAAGTCTCCGCGCTCATCCGGGGTGCGAACCCGCAACCGGGTGCCTGGACGACGCATGACGGCAAGGTCTTGCAAGTCTTCGATTGCGTCAAGTCGACCGCCACAGGGACGGCTGGAGAAGTGATTGCGATTGACGATGCCGGAATTACCGTTGCCGTCGGCGGTGGGGCAATCGTGCTGCAGCGGGTGCGCCCGGAGGGCGATAAGAAACTCAAAGCCGCGGACTTTGTCGCCAGCAGCGGCCTCTCGGTCGGTACGCGTTTCGGCTAGGTGAAAACTTCATGAAGTACATATTAGAAGGCGTCCGCGTCAGTACCGACGGCGACGATTATTTCATCGCACCTACGGCGGCGGTTATCGGTAAGGTCAGGCTCGAGAAGAATGCGAGTGTCTGGTGGAACGCTGTCATTCGCGGCGACAACGAATTGATTTCCGTTGGCGAGAACTCGAACATTCAAGATGGCTGCATTCTGCATACCGATATTGGGTTCCCGTGCACGGTGGGTGCGAACGCGACGATTGGCCATATGGCGATGCTGCATGGCTGCGTCATTGGCGACGGCTCGATGGTCGGTATCGGCGCCGTTGTGTTGAACGGTGTCACCGTTGGCAAGAACTGTATCATCGGATCGAATGCCTTGATCCCGGATGGCAAAAATATTCCGGACAATTCGATCGTTATGGGGTCTCCGGGGAAGATCGTGCGCGAAACGACCAAAGCGGATTTGGCTTACATCCAGGAAACGGTCGAGTTTTATGTTGATAATCAGGACCGGTTCAAAAACGCATTGGTCGTCGATGAGTCATAATGCGCGTTAGCGCAAAACAGGCTTGGTGAAACGATGGGAGTGGGCGGAAGGTCCACCCTGAATCAAAAACGGTATAGTTGGGTACAGGGAGAAAAATGATGGCGTACAACACATTGATTATGGGCGCGTCCTACGGCTCGCTTTTGGCGATCAAGCTCCTGCTTGCGGGACATTCGGCGAAACTTATCTGCTTGCCCGAAGAAGCTGACCTTATCAACCAGGAAGGCCAGCGGGTTCGCATGCCGGTTCGTGGCCGCGACGACCTCGTCGAGATCGACTCGCGCGAATTGCCCGGCAAGATTTCCGCTGCCGGCCCGGGCGATGTCGATCCGAGCGAATACGACCTTATTGCGCTGGCCATGCAGGAACCGCAATACCGCTCGCCCGGCGTGCGTGAACTTTTGGATAAGGTAGCGAAGTCGGGTGTGCCCTGCATGTCGATCATGAACATGCCGCCCTTGCCCTATATGGCGCGCATTCCAGGGCTCGATACGGAATCGCTGAAACCCTGCTATACCGACCCGACGGTCTGGGACAGCTTCGATCCTAAAATGATCACGCTGTGCAGCCCTGATCCGCAGGCGTTTAGGCCACCGGAAGAGAAGACGAATGTCTTGCAGGTCAGCCTGCCGACGAATTTCAAGGCGGCGCGGTTCGAGTCCGACGAGCACACGGCAATCCTTCGTCAGATGCAGGCCGATATCGAGGCAATCCGGTTCGATGATGGACAGGGAGAAATCGAATTACCGGTAAAGCTCAAGGTTCACGACTCTGTTTTCGTGCCTTTGGCAAAATGGAGCATGCTGCTGACAGGCAATTATCGCTGCGTGCAGGAAAACGAGATGCAATCGATCAAGGACGCGGTACACAGCGATATCGAGAAGTCGCGGGCCGTTTATGAATGGGTCAGCGAGCTTTGCCGCGCCATGGGCGCCGACCCGGCGGACCAGGTACCCTTTGAGAAATATGCGAATGCGGCGAATGGGCTGGCGAAGCCGTCTTCCGCGGCGCGGGCGCTTGCAGCAGGCGTGCCGAACATCGAGCGGGCGGATTGCCTGGTGAAGACCATTGCCGCGCAAAAAGGCATGCACAACGAGACTGTCGAACAGACGGTGGGATTGGTCGAGTCGTGGCTCGCGAAGAATCGCGCAGCCGCGAGCTAAGGAAATAGTGAGACGGACATGCCGGAACTAAAATCGGAATATCTCTTCACCATTACCGTGACAGTGGAAGCCCTGCACGATTTTGGCGATACGCCTTTTGGGTTGCGGCATGTCGATATGCTGGGCGGCGGGACGTTTGAAGGACCTAAATTACAGGGGGATGTGCTGCCGGGCGGCATCGATCAGAAGATCATCCGCGCCGATGGGGCGATGACGCCCAATGTGCGGCTGGTGCTGCGGACCGACGACGAGGCGCTGATCTATATGTATTACACCGGCGTTCGCCATGGTTCGCCGGAAGTGATGCAGCGCATTGCCGACGGCGATACCGTGGATCCGGGAGAATACTACCTCCGTAATGCGCCGTTCTTTGAAACGGCGGCGCCGAAATATGATTGGCTCAATCGCATTGTTTCGGTTGGTGTCGGCCGACGGATGCCAGATCACGCCGCCTACGACGTCTTCGAAATCCTGTAACGACGGTTCAGAGCTGGCCTGGCCATTCGTCTTGTGAGGTGAGGTTTGCTACTGAAGCCCGAATTGTGTCCGCGAACGTTCTGGCGGCGATGGAGGGACGGCTAAGCGTTGGAGTGGCCAGCATGACGTCCCAGGAAATTTCCGGCTCTGCGATGGGGGTTGCCGAGAGCGTCCCCTCCGCGACTTCTTTTGAAATCGCGCCATAGGGCAATATGGAAATGCCGAGCCCTTCCATAATAAGGGCCTTATGAACGTTCAGTGAATTGGCTTCGAAGGCTACGGAGAGTTTGGTGCCGGATTTCTCCGCCGCCTCTTCAATGACTTCCCGAAGCCTTTGGTCCCGGCTCGCGGTGATCAGGTTTTCAGACGCAAGTTCAGATAGGGGAATCGTTTGCGCGATGCGCAGCGCCATATGCGGCGGACCGACGGCAAACAATTTTTCCTGCACAAGTGTTTCGCGACGGATGCGTTTGTCCGGGCGGGGGTCGTAGAGGATAGCCAGGTCAACGCGGCCGTCGGTGAGCCATTCTTCAATATAGCCAGTGAAACCCTCGACGATTTCGATTTTCACATCTGGGTATTCACGTGCGTAGGTGCCGATCAGGCGGCCTAGAAAGAAATCGACCATCGCCGGCGCAATCGCAAGAGCGACGGGACCCGATATCGTCCCGGACCTCGCGCGGAACTCTTCGCGGGTTCGTTCCGCGCTCCGAAGGAGTTCGCGTGACCGGGTGAGGAAAGCACGTCCGTCCTCCGTCAGATCGACACCGCGGCTATGCCGGTCGAGTAACCGTATATTCAAATCGGTTTCCAGCAAATGGATCTGCCGTGTCAGCGCGGGCTGCGCGATATGCAGACGCTCGGCCGCTTTTGAGAAACTGCCGCATTCGGCGATTTCGGTGAAGGTGCGGAGTTGCTTAAGATCCAGCATACTATCAATTTATTTTATATCTAATATATAAACCATATATTTGTTTTATACAAAAGACTGTGTCAAGAACGGGAGAGGATGACGCGGTTCAGGAGTAACGAGATGTCGGATATTGAAATGCTCAAACGCGAGGTGAAAGTGCTGGTCTTCGATCAGTATGGCACCGTCGTCGACATGCAGGGCGGGCTGACGGAGGTCGTCGCGGCCTATTTTAAAGAAAAGAAGGTCGATGTCAGCCCGGGCCGTTTTGTGACCTGGTGGCGGCGTACCCATTTCGAGAATTCGATGATCGACTCGCTGTGCGCGCGCGGCCATACGCCTTACCGGGAAATCGGTCACCGGGCCGTTGATTATACGTTGGAGCGCTCCGGCGTTCCCCACACGTCGGAAGAAGTCCAGTATCTTGTCGGTGAGATCGAAAAACTGCGGCCGTTCCCCGAGGTGCCTGCGGCTTTGGAGAAACTTCATACGCGATACAAGCTCGCCATCCTGTCGAATGGCGACCGGGATATGCTGGAAGCGGCAAAACCCTATATCGCCTATAAGTTCGACGAGACGATCTCCGTACAGGAAGCGGGGTTTTTCAAGCCGCATTTCCGGACCTATGAGCGTGCGTCGGAAATCCTGGATGTCAGCCGATCGTCGATCCTGTTCGTTGCCAATCACCAGTTCGATTGCACGGGGGCGAAGGCATTCGGCATGCGCACCGCCTTCATCGACCGCCGCGACCGGCCCTTCGGGCAGACGCCGCATGTGCCGGATATCGTGGTGCGGAACATGGGCGAACTTGCGGAACTGATGGCCTGATCACGTCGATGCGGTTGATGTGAAATTTGGGTGTCTGAGGATCCGCAAGATCTGTCTGCGCCTGGTTGATCGGAATTGCATGTATTCACAATCTGTAGGAGCGGGCAGAGTGAGAATAAAAGGAGTATTCGAGCGCACGCTGCCGATTTCCAGATATGCCGATCCGTCAATTCCCTCGGGCGGGCTTGATACAAGCGCGGTCGCCGTTGTCACTGACCAAATATGCGATGGCGAGCCCATAATCGGATACGGGTTTTCTTCGATCGGCAGATTCGGGCAAAGGGGCTTGATTAGAGACCGGTTTGCACCTCGATTAATGAGTGCCGGCAAACCTCTGATCGACCCTGACACAGGTCTGCTCGACCCTTACCGGGCCTGGGATGCAATGATGAAGGGTGAGAAACCCGGTGGTCATGGTGAGCGCAGCGTCGCGGTCGGAACGCTCGATATGGCTATCTGGGACGCCTGTGCCAAAGCCGCGGAGCTTCCACTCTTCCGATATATTCAAAAAACTCTGGCGACCACGGACGAAATAAAGCCAGTCCCAGTCTATGCCGGCGGTGGGTATTACTTCTCTGAAAATGACACGTTGCATTTGCGTGATGAGATGGAAGGGTTTTTGGCTGCTGGTTTCACGCACGCCAAAATAAAGGTAGGCGCTAAATCGATTGAGGAGGACATTGAGCGCATAGAGGTTGCGCTCGACGTTCTGGGAGAGGGACCATGCCTCGCAATCGATGCCATTTATAGCTATACCCTTGAAGAAGTGCTGAAGGCAGGAACCGAGTTCGAACGTTTCGGTCTGTGGTGGTTTGAAGATATATGTGACCCACTAGACTTTGACACGATCGCGGCGGCTACCGCAGCTTATAAACCGCCTATTGCTGCTGGCGAGGCACAGTTCTCTCTTCCCGACGCTCGTAATCTCATAAAATATTCTCAGCTCAGAGCGAACCACGACATTTTGTTATTTGACATTGCCCATTGTTATGGCTTGCCCGAATATCTCGGTATTATCAAGATGGCCGAAGGGCTCGGTTGGGACAGAAGTTCCTTCTATCCGCATGGCGGGCATCTATTCACTTTACACGCAGTTGCCGCGCTTGGTCTCGGCGGTGCTGAGCTTAATCCACACAATTTCCAACCTTTTGGTGGACTAACCGACGATGCCGTCATCGATAACGGCTACGCGCTGCCGCCTGAACTGCCAGGGATCGGCTTTGAAGGACGGAAGGATTTGTTTCAGGTCTTTCACGATCTGGTTCGGGATAACAGCTAGTTAGCAAGGTCTTGTTGCGTTGATCGATTTTGCGCCTGCAAGAGGCGAAGGCGCTGTCGAAAAATTCAGCGCTTAACTTCCCGTCTACTTCAACAGTACGCTCACATAGGAACCTGGTGCGTCCTCAATCGGCGTGAGGTCGCCATCGCCCGGTACGCGAGCGGGTACCTTGCCGCCGCCATGGCGGGAAATCCATTTGTCCCATTCCGGCCACCAGGAGCCGGGCTTTTCCGTGGCACCTTCGAGCCAGCTTTCCGGGTCCTTGGGTTTCTTATTATTGATCCAATGCGAATATTTGCCACTGTCCGCCGGATTGACAACGCCCGCGATATGACCGGACGCGGCAAGGCAGAATTTGGTGGGGCCGCCATAGGCGTGCACGCCGGCATAGGTCGATTTCCAGGGCGCGATATGGTCTTCGCGCGTTGACAGCAGGAACTTCGGCACCTTGACCTTGCTGAGATCGATCGGCACGCCGTTCAGTTCGATCCCTCCGGGTTCGACGAGCTTGTTCTCGACATACATCTGGCGCAGATAGAATTTGTGCATTGCGGCCGGCATACGCGTCGAGTCGGAGTTCCAGTACAGCAAATCGAACGGGAAAGGATCTTTGCCCATTAGATAGTTGTTGATGACGAAGGACCAGATGAGGTCGTTCGCGCGCAACATGTTGAAGGTCGTGGCCATTTCACTACCTTCGAGATAGCCGCGCTCATCCATGCGCGCCTCGAGCGCCGAAAGCTGTTCGTCGTCGATGAAGACGCCGAGTTCGCCCGGTTCCCGGAAATCGACTAAGGAAACAAAGAACGTCGCGGCGGTGATGCGCTCGTCGTTGGTCGCCGTCATATAGGCGAGGGTTGCGCCCAACAACGTACCGCCAAGGCAATAACCAATGGCGTTGACTTCCTTTTCGCCGGTCGCAGCTTCTATCGCATCGAGCGCTGCCAATGGCCCTTCGAGCATGTAATCCTCGAAGCCTTTGTCCGCCAATTTTTCATCTGGGTTGACCCAGGATATGACGAAGACCGTGTGGCCTTGTTCGACGGCCCAGCGGATGAAGGAGTTCTTCGGGCGCAAGTCGAGGATGTAGAATTTGTTGATCCAAGGCGGAATGATCAGCAGCGGCCGCTTGTGTACTTTTTCCGTTGTCGGCGTGTACTGGATAAGCTGCATCAGGTCGGTTTGCGCGATGACCTTGCCCGGCGTCGTGGCGATATTCTTGCCGACCTCGAAGGCTTCGTCATCGACCATTCTGATTTTCAGCTTGCCCTCGCCGCGTTCCAGGTCCTCGAGCATGTTTTCGAGGCCCTTGACCAGGTTTTCACCTCGCGAATCAACCGTCGCTTGGAGCACTTCCGGGTTGGTCATGACGAAGTTTGTGGGTGCCATCGCATCGGCGAACTGGCGGGTGTAGAAATCCACTTTCTTGGCTGTTTGATCGTCCAGCCCCTCGACGTCGCGGACCGTATCCACCATCCAGCGTGACGTCAGCAGGTAAGACTGTTTGATGAAGTCAAAAACGCCATCATCGCTCCAGGACGGATCCTTGAAGCGGCGGTCGTCCTTATCGGGTGTCGCGATCGGTTCTGTAGTTTCGCCCAGAAAACGGCGGGTTGTGTTCTGCCACAACGTCATATAATCCTGCCAAAGTGCGACCTGCGCTTGAACCAGCTTCGTCGGGTCGGCCATCATCTGGCGGGTCATCTCTAAGAATGCTTCGCCGATATTCAGCGGATCGCCATGCCCGAGCGCCCCATTGCTGCCATCTTGCCGGGCTAGAAAGGCTTGCACTAGCCGCTGGCTGCGTTCAGCAATACTCGCCATATTCGCAGCGAGCTCTGCGGGGTCGGGGGTGGTGTTTTCGCTATCCTATTGATCGCTCATTGGAGGTTCCTTATTCTGCCTGGGCACACCAAGTCTAGTTAATGGCGTGCCAATTTTGCCGGATTATTCGGCTGCTTACCGGAACGATATGAAATTATGTTGCAGTGCAATAAAATGCAAGAAGCGATAACCGGAAAATTTCGTAGGTTTGGCCGTCATAGTGGCCTCGCGCTAATCCTAGGACTCTCGTTTTTAGTGGGGGCGTGCGAGAGTATCCCGGAGGGCGTCAATCCCTTGACGTGGTTCGAGGATGACGAGAAGGAAGTGTCGCCGTCGGCGCAGGCGTCCAAACAAGAGTACCCTAAACTGGGAACTGTGCCCAAGCGGCCGCCCTCTCTGGAGACGCAGCAGGATAAAATTGCGCAAGGCCTTACCGCTGATTCTGAAAACGCCCGCTACACGGAAGAAAAACTGCAGCGGGAAGTTGCGCGCCGCGCTGCGGGGCCCCGTGCAAGCGGGACGGCATTAGCCGTACCGGCACCTCGCCCTGTGCCGCCTGCTCCTCGTGTTCGAAATGCTGTGCCTGCAGCCCCTCGGCCGGTTCCGCCGCCGGTTGCCCGCCCGGCAGCACCCGCTCCTCCGGTAGCTGCTACGTCATCTGCGGTTATACCAAAACCCAGGGCCGT
>JAJFJB010000324.1 GCA_021774435.1 Alphaproteobacteria bacterium | reverse complement strand
CGCACTCAGGTTGAGAGCACAACCTGGGCTGGGTTAATGGCTCCGTACTTCGCCTTGTTCCCGGAAATCTCAAACGCCTCCGGGACCTTCTCTATGCCTTCAAGAACGTGTGTGATCGTCGGCTCAATCTGAACCCGCTTCGAGGCAACAAGATCGATAGCGAAATTAATCATACGTGGAGAAGGGTAGCGCCGGCCGATGACCCGGATCCCCTTCGTGTCAATTTGCTCAATTGGAATTGTGGAACCGGTAGGGAGGTATCCGATCTCGATAATGCGACCTTCGTTGCGCAGCATATCGAGGCCCTGCACGAAAGTGTCGCTTCCGGCGTGCCCCTGATCCTTGCTGCCTCCCGCGCATTCAAAAACAACGTCGCACCCAAGGCCGTTTGTGATCTCCAAGACCTCCTTGACCGGATCGGTTTTGGTCGAGTTGATGACAACATCTGCGCCGAGCTGCTTTGAGACTTCGAGCACCGGATCGCGCCTGGCGATCGCTATAACCTTGCCGGCGCCCGCTACACGCGCCACCTGCATGCAATTCAAACCCATCGGGCCCTGTCCTATGACGACGACGGTGTCGCCTAACTCTATGCCCGTCGACTCGACCGATCCCATGATCGAGACAAGCGGTTGCATGGCGCAAACTTCCTTGTCCGACATCGATGGCGGGACGGCCATGATCGTGCTCGCCGGAATCGGAAAATACTCCGCCAGGCATCCTGGCGTGTCCTCGGACACGGCAATTGCGGAACGGCACAACTGCGTCATGCCGGCCCGACAATAATTGCAGGATCCGCATGGCACGCCGCGGTGATAAAACACCCGGTCACCGAGCTTGACGTTGGTCACACCTTCGCCGACTTCGACGACGTCGCCGGAAAATTCGTGCCCCCAGAGTTGACGCGGGGCATTCTCGGCCAGTAGCCGCTTTATGTTTTCGTGGGACGGGACCGGGAGGCCTCGGAACTCGGCAACCTCGGTAACCGACAATTCCAGTTGTCTTACCTTGCAGACCACCCAGCCCGGCTCGGCCTTTGGCATCGGTACATCTTCCAGCCGCATGTCACCGAAGCCGTAAGTCAACCAAGCTTTCACAGGACAGCCCCCTGGAACCGAGTGTTTAAGGAATAAAAGAATGAACTGAGACTAGCGTCAGCAAATTCTGTCGTCAATTGATTCGGCTGTTCTAATATTACTTAACTAAGTGAAATATAATGATTTTTTCATGCTGAATGTGGGCTGGGCCAACACTTATGATCTTCTTTTGAAGATTGTTTAAACTGCTGTTTGCGATCTTTCCGACGCGCCTGTTAAGCAGTTGGACTGAACGGCAGGATCGACGGAACGCCGCGCCGTCTCTTGCTGGATCCATGATGTGATTTCGAGGTCAACTGGTCGACGGAGATCAAATATGCAAGATTGCCGCTTCGAATCCGTAGAGAGGCCTCTCGTCTTCTCGATGCACTCAATGACGGCCAATTGAAGATGACTAACGACGATGACTAACGACGATGGCTCTCCAAAAGACCTGGCAGAAAACAATTGGAGCGCCCCCCTGACGGTTTCCAAAGAAGCGCTCTTGGTCGACGGTTCGGACAAGGCCTGTCAGATGTTGATCTATGATCTCTTCGCGGTCGGCCTGGAGATGGAAGCCTGCCGTAACTTGGTCGCTAGAAATCTCGATATCTCTGGTCCCCAATACAGTATTCTCATGGCCATAGCGCGGTTTCAGGGGGACCACGGCATCCGTGCCAGCGCTGTCGCCGATTTGCTCAACGTCAGCGCCGCCTTCATTACGACCCAGACCGGGAAGCTCATAGAGCTGGGCCTGCTCGAAAAGGAACGAAATCCAGATGATCGGCGCGAGGTGCTGCTCAAGGCCAGCGCTTCCGGTCAGCCATTGATCGACCGATATTCAGTGTTGATCCGGGAAATGAACGACACCCTGTTTGGCGAACTGTCAGCGGAAGAGTTTCAATTGCTTGTCAAGCTCGTACGCAGACTGGTCAAGAACTCGGAGCGAACAGAAAAGATGCTCCACACGACCGGTCAACGCGCGCTGCGAGATCGTGACTCGTAGTCAGTCATTCCGAGACTGGCTTCGTCGCGCAGATCATTCCAGATCGTGCCAACTAGCTTGCCGAATTTCTCGCTGCTGACGACTTCCGAAGTCCGAGGATGCGGCAGGTCGATGTCGACGATTCGTTTGATCTTCCCTGGCCTGTAGGTCATGACAAGAACGCGATCTGAGAGTTGCACGGCTTCGGTGATGTTGTGAGTGATCAGCATGCCGGTCTGTTTCAGTTCCTCGCGGATCTGCAGCACCTTGTCTCCCAGCAGCAACCGCGTCTGCTCATCCAATGAGGCAAATGGCTCGTCCATCAGGAGTATCTTGGGTTCAAAAGCCAGTGTACGGGCAAGCGCCGTACGCTGGCGCATACCGCCCGACAGTTCCGACGGGTATCGGCTTTCGAACCCGTCGAGACCGACAAGTTCAACGAAGTGACGGGCAATATCCAGACGTTCCTGTTTTGGCAGGCCTGCGGCTTCGAGAGGGAACGCGACATTTTCCAGCACGGTGCGCCAGGGAAAGGTCGACTCTTCTTGGAAGACCATGCCGATCGACCGCCGCACTCCGTGAACAACCTCGCCTTCGACTTCTACATCCCCTTCGTAGTTTCTGTAGAGGCCACCGATAATGTTGAACAACGTCGTCTTGCCGCATCCGCTGGGCCCGATGACAGATATGAACTCCCCCTGTTGGACATCGACGGAGACATCGTCAACCGCCAATACTCCGTCTTCGACGGTTCCAAACCGTTTGGAGACATTCATGACCCGAAGGGCGGGGCATTCGGGTCCCGTTGTTTTCTCTTTTTTCTCGTTCACAATGTCGGCCCGCACTCTGTTTTGCTTTCACAAATGAAAACTATCTGCCGTGTTTCGCCGCGTGCGACTCCTACTCGGCGTTGACGTTGTTACGTAACTTTCCATCCTCGAGATAACTTAGGAGTACCTGTACCGCGAACTTGCGCATGTCGTCATCGCTGTCCCTGGAATAGTAGGCGGCATGAGGCGTGATCGCTAGGCGCCCCTCGATCCAGGCTTCTTGTTGCCGCCAGGCGCGAAACAAAGGCTGGTCTTCTGACGGCGGTTCTTCCGGAAGCACATCCAGGCCCGCCGCACTCAAGTGCCCCGACAAGAGGGCCGCGTGAAGCGCGTCGAGATCGATCAGCTTGCCGCGAGCGATGTTGATCAGGATGGCGTCCTTCTTTATCCAGGAAAGCTGCTCCTCGCCGATCATTCCTCGTGTCTCGTTCGTAAGCGGTACATGCAAACTGACCACGTCGGACACTTCGAGGAGTTCGCGCAATGTGTCTGCACGGCGGTATCCGACCGCGAGATCGTGACCCTCCGACAGATAGGGATCATAAAAGACCAAGTTCATGTCGAACGCCTGTGCGCGGCGCGCCACAGCGGTTCCGATGCGGCCAAGTCCCACCGCGCCAAATGTCGATCCACGAATTCGCCTTACAATCGGAATTTTCGCAGATTCAAACGCGACGACCGGATCGCGTCGAACACGCTTTTCATAGGCGCCGACTCCCTTTGCCAAGTCGAGAAAGAGAGCCAGAGCGTGATCGGCGACATCGGTTGTGCCGTAGTTCGGCACATTGCAGACGGGAATGCCCGACAGGCGGCACGCCTCGATATCCACATTGTCGAACCCGACGCCGGCGCGGACAATGATGCGGCAATTCTTCAGGAGAGGGACGATCTCGGCGGGAATGCGCGTGAGATGGCGAACGAGGATGCCGTCAATTTCTTCCCACGCCTTTTGCGGGATGGCGTTGGGGTCGGTCTCCTGAAATGCCACGTAATCGAAGCGATCACCTGAGACGGAACGTTCCAACACCATGTTAGTATCGCGCGCATCCGGAGCGAGTATCTTTAGCACCGAGTTTCCCCCACAAGAACTCATGCATTATGCAAATCTTGGAAAATACGTCAATTGCTTCATCTCTATTTTCCGAGATATTAGAATTACTTAAGCTAATAAAGCATGTGGTTTTGATCATTTTCAAATACATGATACGAAACTTGCCAACCTTCGCGCAGCATTGGCGCCGACACCGGCGCGCAGTCGCTTTCATTGGGCGCGGTGATTACAGAAGGACGCGGCGAAGATGACAAAAAGGGGCTTGGGCGAGTCGGTTCCACGGTCAGAGGATGACTCCCTCCTCCGGGGCAATGGACGGTACATCGACGACATCGTGATGCCTGACCAGTGCCAGATGTATGTTCTCCGCTCCCCTTATGCGGCTGCGCGAATACTTGGCGTCGATGTGGCGATGGCTCGCGCCGTGCCGGGCGTGCTGGCCGTATTGACCGGTGCAGACGTGGAGAGAGAGAACTTTGCAGGCTTCGGCTCGCGCATTGCCCGCGAACTGCCGGATGGCAGGCCGAATCCGGTACCACCATACTTGCCTTTGGCCGTGGATCGCGTCCGCCACGTTGGCGATGCGGTGGCCGCGGTTATTGCCGAAACGCCCGATCAGGCCAAGGATGCTGCCGACTTGATCGACGTCGAGTACGAGACCTTGCCTGTGGTGGTGGACACGGCGTCGGCGCTCAAACCCGACGCTCCGGTAGTTTGGGATGAAGTGGGCGACAACCTTTGTTTCCGCTATGAACTCGGTGACAGGGTAGCAGCCGAAGCCGCGTTTGAACGTGCGCATCACGTGGCACGCGAGCGATTTGTCATCACGCGAGTCACGGCCAATCCGATGGAAGT
The DNA here is from genome assembly GCA_021774435.1 of Alphaproteobacteria bacterium. Classification (GTDB taxonomy): domain Bacteria; phylum Pseudomonadota; class Alphaproteobacteria; order UBA8366. The sequence goes on along the minus strand of JAJFJB010000324.1, from coordinate 104 downwards.
GCGTGGAGCCATGGGTGTCTTCGACGAGGGCGAGGAGCGTTTTACGCTCTATGCGGGCGTGCAGTCGCCTCACGGCATGCGCGACGAGATCGCCAGGATCTTCA
>JAJFJB010000323.1 GCA_021774435.1 Alphaproteobacteria bacterium | reverse complement strand
AGGGGCTCGAGGTCGTCGAGCCGTTCCATGCCAACTTTTTCCATACCCGCCCGGTCTGCGCTGTACCAGCTGTAGAACGGATCCTCTGCCAGGCGTTGAACGAAGGAATGCTCGGGTCGCTCCACTTGCTCGAATCGTTCGGCAAAATATTCCGGTAGTCTTTTGTAGTGCGGTTCACCGCGATTGCCGTCAAGCGGCTCAATTGGTTCAAGGCCCGCCTTCTTACGTGTCATGTTTACGATAGGCTCGTAGGTATGAATGTAGACCTGATTCGCATCGTCGACACAGACAATCGATCCGTCGACAAGCGACGGCAGGATACTCTCAATTTCGCCCGTAATGGTATTCCAGGTGTGATCTGAGTCGTGCATTGATAGATCGATCCGTTCGGCCATCTCGCAGACGGCGGCAAGCCCCGTATGGGGTGCGAGTGTCATCGAACCGACGAAGGTCCAGTGATCACTGATGGGTTTGCCATGAAGGGGTTCGAGGGTCTCTGCAGCGACGGACCTGATGAAGGAGGCCTTACTGCCGTTCGCGTCCCAGGAATACAGCCGACCGTTCCGCAACATAGCGTAGTGAAGGAACAACAGCGTGCTGGCACCGACGCCGGTTTCCACGAAAACCGGTCTGTCCCGATCTTGATAGGTGATCAGATCGATCAGTGCATGAAACTCGGAATCAGGCAATGAATTTGCCCAGCGCGGCAGCATGCGTTTGACCGAAACGAGATATTGCCGTGGGTCGGCGGCGATTTCCTCGCGGCTCCCCAGCATAAAGTCATACATGTTGACCGTCTTTCTGCAATGCGCTGCCGTCGTCCGTGAATCGCAAAGCAAGGTGCTTGAGAACTGGGTGTATAACGTAGAAGTGTTCCGATGTCGTGAGGTTTTCGGCAGTGCCGAAAGCACCCTGAGTGACGCATTGTCTCAGGACGCGTACAAGAAGATCGGCGCGTGTCACGGGATCAAGTATTCGGTCGATATCGGGATCGAGATCCGCCGGGTACCAGGCCCGGTCAAGGACGGCGCCGGTATCGATACCCTGATCCATCCAAAATGCCGTGTTGCCAAGCTTGCCTTCGACGAGGAGGCCGAAATAGAAACCCGTCGCACCGCTATAGACGGGAAGGTATCCGCCATGAACATGAAGGAAGCGAGTCCGCAAGGCTAATAGGTCTGGTTTCAGCAAAACTTTCGGTAGTCCGGAATAAATGAGAACGTCCAAATCGTGTTCGCGAAGAGCGGCGATATTCTTCGGGTCGTTGATATTCGTTTCTGGTAGAAATTCGACCGCCCATCCATGCGTTTCGGCGAAGGCGCGAGCAGGTATGTCGGGTTCGAATTGAAACGGAGAGTCCGCACCGTGGAGCGGAAACGGAGCTGGCCGCCGGTCGACCGGCAGTTCTTCGTCGGCGGGAATAGCCAGGCAAAGTTCGGGGGCGAAGCCGACATGCGCCAGTGCCTGGACATAGGCGCGCGACCGAAAGGTCGGCGCCATGATCAGTCCAATTCCTTGAAGCGTCTTCATGTTTGGCTGTCTCCGCGTCGTTCTTTCAGCGATTCGGTGTGCCGTTCCCAGTAACGAACCACTTCGTCTTCTCCCTGAAGAAGTGCGGTTATTTTCCCGGCGGTACGTGTGTCCAGGTCATCGGTGCCGCGTGACAGAATCGCGTCGAGCAGCTTTAGTAACGTTGAACTATAGATAGGAACACCGGTCCGGCGGTGGAAGGCGATAAGCGCCGCGCCGAACACGCAATACCCGTCAATATCGACAACAGATGCGCCGGATCCCCTTTTCAAATTTTCGTCGTATTGGTCATAGAGGCGTCGGAAGATTTCGAACTTCTTGACGAACTCATCCATGGTCCGCTTGGCGTTCCGATAATCTTCGCTTTCGGGATGCGCGGTTTCTGCCGCGTGGTACAGGCTGCTCATGATATTCGTCAGCTTGCCGCCGGTTTCTTCGGATCGAATTGGTGCGTTTTCGACGCAATCGCCAAGCGGCGGCGGGCTTAGGCGTCCGCTATATGCAAGGCATGCTGCCATCGCGGCTGATCGGTGCGTTTGCCACCCGTTGAAGAACTCGTCATCGCGACAGGGCGCGAATTCATACGTTTCGGGTGTTTCCAGGAGATCCCTCCCGGCATACCGGTACGGCTCGCCGGCAGAAGACGGTCGCGCAGTTTCACTGTTGTTGATCAGATCTAAAATCCTGTTGGCGATATTGTCGGGAGTGTCGAGGATTTCCGGCTTTATGATGTGCAAATCCACGGTCTCTCCAAGCGGAAATGGAATATCGACACCAACGACATCGCGGCTTTCGCCACGGGCACGCTTCGCATAGATACCTTTTGGATCGCGGGAACGAGCCTCTTTGAGCGGCAGATCGAGGAAGACTTCCAAGTAGTGCCTCAAGTTCCGCCGATTCCACGCTCGCAGGTCAGGGAATATCGAAAGTGCCGAGACGATGATATCGACGCCATCCTGATCGAGGACTTTGCATAGTTGCGACAGTCGGCTGTGGTTGCGTCGGCGTGCTTCTACCGTGTGACCCAAATCGTCTTTCCACACGGTTCGGATTTCGTCGCCATCAATGAAGAGTGTCGGCCGGCCGCCGGTGCGCATTTTCTCGACAAGGGCCCGTCCCACGGTCGTCTTGCCGGCACCGGAGATCCCGATGAGCCAAACAATCACAGCTCGTTTCTCCAACTGCTGTCGAACTGGTTGGTCAGCGTGCCGGCCTCTATCCAACCTGTATAGAGATCCAGGTCGCTGCGACTATCAAATTCGAGCCAGCCGCCGTTCGTTGCTGTTGTGCCGACAGCAAAATCTTCATCAATCAATCGCTGCAATACATCGGTAAAGTAGGCCGCCGGCGCGCTGCGGGGACCGAATGGTTTCGTGCGGCCTTGAGCGACCGCGTCGTACGCCTCCAGAAAGGCTCTTCCGCCGGACTGTGTTAATCTGGTGAGGCCCATAAATTGTCCTTGTATCTCGTTTAAAGAATGCGGTTTCTGGCCAATTTCGCGGAGTCGTCCGTCCTCGTCCCGGATCAGGGTTTCCGCATCGCTGAGCGGGTCGTCGAACCGCGCGCGCCATAGTCGTTCCCACTCCAGATCAACCGCGGTCGCGACATCGAAGGGCGAATCGCCGAGCGCGGATAATATGCGCGGCTCATAAACCAAATCCGCATAGGCAATGATCGTGACCCCTGGCGATACCAGCACGTCGCGGGCCATGGTCAATGTATGCACCATGTTTGTCTTGGCCCAGTCCGGATTGTGACGCCGGTCGTCGCCATAGGGTTCAAGTGCATCGGCGCGATAACCGGTAATTACAATGATTTCCGGTATACCCGCTTGGCGGAGGGCCGCGATTTGCCATTCGATCAGTGGAATGCCCATGAATTCCGTCAGACATTTAGGGCGCGTATCGGTGAGCTCTCCCATACGCGTCCCGCGTCCCGCGGCGACGATGACGGCTCGGTCCGCGGGTGGGCGGCTCTCTTTGGCTTCATTTTCGAGTGACACGTTTGGGATTGTTTCCTTGTTTACCATTCTAATTCCGGGACAAGCCGCGAGAGGATAGCGTCGTCCAGATTTTGCGCGGGATTGTTGCGTTCCGGGTGCCAGCCTATTCCGATAACCCCGGCATCCTCTCGCGCGATGGCTTCTACGGTGCCGTCGGATGTGCACCGCGCGCATACATGCAAGTTGGCGCCGACTTGATCTTCCGAAAAGCCCTGTCGGTGGAAAGAATTGGTCTCGGCGATGTCTGAGTTGATCATGTTGCGCAGCGGGTTCTCCAGCGATACGCGATGGGTCTTCGCAACATGATCGTCGGCATATTTGCCTAGGTCATCACAGACAGTGCCTCCGTGGTAGAGGTTGAGCATATGCATCCCGCGGCAAATGCCAAGGATCGGTACGGTCGCTTCCAGCGCCCAGCGGATCATCGTCATCTCGGCCTGATTTCGGCCATCGTCAAAATCGCCGGCGCCATCTTTGCGGCGTGCCGCATCGTTTCCGCCAGTCAGCACAAGCAGTACAGGTTTGATCGCAAAAAGCATATCCAGTGCGATCGTGCCATCATTGGGAAGCGCCAACGGCAACGAGCCGTGACGGGTTGTCCAATTTGTCCAATCCTGGCTGAGGGCGTCACGGGGCTCGTCGTAATTATTGGCTTGCACCACTCGTGAAGAAAACGCGATCCAAGGCTTTGTCGATCGGGGTGCCATTTTTTCAGACCCGTATCGTTTCGCCGACGCAGTCGATTTCGACCCGGCCCGCATCGAGAATCATCGCAAAATTCCGCTCACCGCAACCAATGGCCGCGGGCAATTTAAACTCCGCGCATCGAATTGCCATGTGGGAGTTTGCTCCGCCGAATTTGGTTACCAGCCCCAAAATAGCGTGCGAAAATATCCAGTCGAATCCGGGATCGGCGCTTTCGATCGCGACGATTTTGCCGTCGATATCCTGCCGTGCTTCATCAATGGAGAGCGTGACAATCGGTCCCGCGACAGTTCCCGATGTAATGAAGTTCGGTTTGCCCAAGGGTACGCGGATGATATTGCAGTCCGTCCACGAACTGATGATCGATGGCAGCCGGATGCGCCTATTCTGCTGCTGGCGTGCGCGACCTGCCGCGATCAAATCTTGCAATGTTTCAAGCGAGATTCTGTTGCCGGCGAAATCCGAGATGGCTTCCAAGTCAAGAAAGGGCATCTCGTCGCGTTCGATGCCGATGCCTTCGCCCCATTTGCAGAACTCCCGCAACGCGTCGCTGATTCCGCGTGTAAATTGAAATTTGGCCAATTCGCGGCCCGCGATTGCGGCGCGTGCAAACGCGAACAGGGCTTCGGCATCCAGTGATAATCCAGCCCCGGCCAATAGCTGATTGATTTTCTGATTGAGTGCCGGTCCGGATTCGAATGCTGGCGTTTCCACCTGTTCTGGAGCTTCACCGGACAAATATCTATCCGGTGCCTCATCATAACGGGGCACGCGAATGTCATAGGTTCCTGGCCTCAGGTGGCCATAACGCGCCATGAATTCCTGCTCCGGCAAATTTCCCGCTGCGAGGTGCGCACTGTGGTGAACGAAATCGGTTGTTACGGTATGCACACTGCGGAGAAAGGCGGCGTAAGTGTCATCGGACATTGCTCCAGTCGAGACCAGGGATCGCAATAGAGCAATCGCGACAAATGCTTGGCGTGCAAGAATTGCGAACGGGATCGTGCCGCAGGGAACAGTTTCCGCCAGTATTGCCAATCCGCGGTCTAGCGCGGGACGGTCTTTTGTCGCTGCAATTTGGGCTTTCAGTTTCTGGACTTGCGCCAATGCGACGTTGGGAGTCATTTGCTTGTCGGTGAGCAGTGTGCGGGTTTGCTGCTTGACCGCATGCTCAAAATTTTCAATGTCGCCGTACTCTAAGCCGGCATCACGCAATGTCCCGAGCCGAGAGTCGAGCGCAAAATCCCAAGCCGTGATAGCGACATCAAATTCTATCTTGTCGTGGTACTGCTGATTGTCGGCGAGGAAGTCGATCTGTGCGTCGACAATACGAGCGGCCAGTGTATCGGGTACGGTTTCCGGAAGGAATGAATTCAGACTGCGCACGACGTCCACGTAAGGATGCCCGCCTATCATGACCATGAGCGGTGCGGCCACATCACGATAGCCCATTTTCGCACGCGCCAGACTCCACGCTCTGTCCGTGATGAGCGTTCTATACATTGACGCTGCCAATGGTGTCGGCGTCGTTCCGATCATTTCGGCTGGATTCCAGTCCGGCATTTCGCCAAGAACCGTTCGGCGACCCGGTAACTCGGGTGGCACCGTCAGATGCCCTCCAACTTCGTGCTCCAGTGTTTCGAGCTGGTGATGGAAGGAATGCAAATCGTCAGGACTCATGCTGTTCTCGACAGCCAGTGGGCGCGCCTGAAGAATGAAGATTCTGTCCGCTGCATCGATGCAGAATTCGATGTCGACGGCATTGCTGCCAGTCGTTGCTTCCAACTCGTAGATGACGTCGATCAAGGCGTGGAAACGTGCCGATCGCATGCTTTCTTCGCCGCCGCGGCGGACGATGATCAGCTTGCTATCGCCGCCGGCGGTGACCGTGTCAGTGCGTCCGGAAAAATCGTCGTAGTTTATCGTGACGTAGGGTGCTCCGGTCGCAATATCATAAGAAAACGCCACTCCTGATACCGCAACGTTCGCGACCATTGGCTGAATGAGCACCTGATCGTCCGGTAGAACGCCGCTTCCATAACTTTCAACAACGTTGCAAACTGCATTACGCAGAGCGTCGCGGTTCGGCGGGACGTGAATGACGCTTGTATACGCGCCAGCCATGGATTGATCTGCTCCGTCTTCATCAAGCCGGCTCGACCGGATTGCAAACTCGTCGCCAGGCAGTTCTTTGAGTACCCGGTCGAGAATCGCATCACTATCGTGGCCCCATTCACGGCACATGAAGTCGATCTGGTCGCAAAAATACGCACCGCGCACGTTGCCACGAAGACGCGCAAGGGTTTCGGCCTTGGTACCGAACTCAAAAATCGTACGCTGCGCTGTCGGAACGATGGTCATGAAGCGGTAAACTGTCGTCGCAAAAGGCCAGTCCGTCGAATTGATCTGTCTCCGAAATTTTCGGTGTTAGCCTTCAACTGGCGCACCGGTTATTCGATTACAAAGTTCGCGAAATTGGTCGGCATAACGCCGCGCGAACTGACTCTTTGTCAATAGCCGTATTTTCTACGCTCGAAGGTTAAATGCGATCGCTTTGCCCGGCAGTTGACAGCGAGTCGGGCCGGGCATATTGTTTTTTGGCTCCGGGAGGCGATTCCCCCGGAGTGCGGTAGCATGGGAAAATTCTCCCAGACCAGCCAAATTACCGCACGACGATATTCCCGAAATTCCTGCTACTGCTGTGTTCCTAAAATACTGAGTCTGCGGTGGCAATTGCCGCGCCAAGTGAGCGCGCTCAAACAAATTGACAGCGATTAATATCTGGACATGAAAAGCCTGGGCGTCATTGTTGCCAGGGGCGGCTCCAAGCGTGTACTACGCAAGGTGCTGCGTCCGTTGGCGGGGCACCCTGTCATCGCCTGGATGGTGCGCGCTGCTCTTAACAGTGGACTGGACCGGGTGGTTCTATCGACTGAAGATGGCGAGATCGCGGCTATGGCCGAATCCTATGGTGTTGACGTGCCGTTTCGTAGATCTGAGGCATTGGCCCGCGACGATACGCGAAATGATGCGGTTTTGCTGGATGCGTTGAACCGGCTCGAAACGGAAACCCAATACGACGCCGTTGTGCTGTTGCAGTCGACGGCGCCTTTCGTTCGGCCGGATCAGATCGATGCGTGTGTTGCGCGGCTTGCGGAAAGTAATGCGAACTGTGTCTTTGCTGCCCGCGCGGTGCGAGAGCCCCCGGAATGGATGTTCCGAGAGTTGCCGGATGGGTCGGCAACGCGGTTACTGGGCGGCGAACTTATTGGCGCCGATCAACTAACGCAGTCTCATCAGCGGGTTTTAATCCCGGCCGGGTCGGTTTGGGCTGTCCGCACCCAAGCGCTGCGGGAGCGCACAGCTGTTTATGCGCCGCCGCTTCAAATGGTCGAGGTTCCGCCTGAGTGTGCGGTCGACTTGGACGAGGAACTGGATTTTCTTGTTGCCGAAGCGACGGCCGCCCAATTTTCCTTCACCCTATTGCCCGCACCGAGCGGTTAGTCATCTTTTCGAACCAAATTTCTACCGGGACACGTCGTTGAAAAAACTATCGAACAGCACCGGTCTTGTCTGTCGCACGGGTACGAATATACGGCAAGTGATTCACCGTATCGACGCCTCGACGCCATTGCTCTTTCAGGTAATTTTGGATCAGAGCAATCGCGTGGTCGGCACTGTGACCGATGGCGATATCAGGCGCGGGTTTGCGCGCAGTCTGCAGTTGGAGGATTTGGTGGAGTCGTGTATGCGCGAATCACCGGTCGTCGGTCAGGTCGGTAACGATTTGCACAATTCGCGAATCCTGCATGGCCGACGTTTCCTGCCAATTTGCGACGAAAATGGCTGCTTTGATCATATTTTGGTGGAACAGATCGGTCCGCGGCGTGCGCATCGAGCCCTTGTCATGGCCGGCGGGTTCGGGACGCGTCTCGGGGATCGTACGAAGAGCACTCCCAAACCCCTGTTGCCTGTCGGCGGGAAACCGATCCTCGAGCATATTCTAGAGCGGCTGGAAGATTACGGGATCGAGCAAGTCGATATCTCCGTGCACTATCTGTCCGAACAGATACGTCGCTTCGTCGACGAACGAGACAATCAGTGCACGATAACGATCCTGCAGGAAAAAGAACCGCTCGGGACGGCGGGGTGTCTCAGCCTGATCGATCAGGGCACCGTGGATCCGGTACTCATGATTAATGCGGACGTTCTAACCGACGTTGATCTGAACGCGCTGGTAGAACATCACCTGCATATCGGCTGTGCCGGTACCGTAGCCGCATCACGCTACGAGTACAAAGTGCCCTATGGCGTCCTTCGGTTCGACGACGCCGATACGTTACAAGGCATCGAGGAAAAGCCGACTTACTATCATTTGGTCGCGGCGGGAATCTACTATCTCGACCCTTCTATCGTCAGGCTGGTGCCGCGCGACAGCAAGATGGACATGCCGGAACTGCTTGAATTGGCGGTGGCGCATGATTTGAGATTAACGGTCTTTCCGGTGCATGAATATTGGTCTGATGTCGGACATCCGTCTGACCTGGCAGACGCCGACGCGTTCCACAGAGAACGGATCAACGGGAAGTGATGGGCATCTTCGCGTTCGGGCGTGAGGGACGCGGTTTGAAAACGGACTTGCCCGCGATGGAAATCCGCTGCGCAAACTTTGATGTGTTGGCCTCATTAGGAACCGCCACTAACGGTTCTTCGAAAAGTGTGTTTGATGAAAAATAAATCCGGATCGAATCCGGAAAACCAGCGTCGGTCGAATATGTCGACGCGTGAAATCATCTCGGTTTCGCGACATCTCGGTTTTCGGGTGCGATGGGCGGCGGGCATTCTCTTCTTGAACCTGGGTGCGATCGTGTTCGAGGGGATCGGCATCGGCATTTTTCTGCCAATCCTGGAATTCATGAACACCAGTGGCGACCTCGCATCGTTGTCTGAAAATTCTCAGATGTGGAAGACGATAATACAAGCCTTCCAGACGATGTCTGTTCCTCTTACCCTTGGCACACTATTAGCCGTTGCTTTCTGTAGCCTGTTGATTCGGCAAGCGTTTACCTATTGCCGGCTGATTTATCTGGCGCGGACCCAGGCGCAATTCGTTTGGACGGTACGGAATCTCGCCTTCAGGCGCTTTATCGGGGCGACGATGGTTTATCACGATGGTGTCCAGGCCGGCGACTTCGTCAACGAGATCAGTATTGAATTGGAACGCGCCGCGTCGTGTATCACCTCGGTGATTATCTATGCGGGCTATCTTCTGCTCTGCGCCATATACGCGGTTGCCTTGTTCGTGATGTCGCCCTCGATGACGGTGATCGCCGTTGGGGTTATCGTCCTAGCCGTCGCCTGTCTTCAGGTTCTGCTGCAGCGGACGCGAAATGTCGGCCTCGCCTTGACCGACGCGAACCAGCACGTTTCGCGATTTCTGGTCGAGCGCCTCAAGAGCGTCCGATTCGTGCGGCTTTCGGGAACGCAAGACGCGGAAAGCGCGGCAATGTCGCAGATGACCAACGAACAGCGGCACCAAAACGTCGCGCTCCTTGGTCTAAAGGCCATTGTTTCCGTCCTTATCGAGCCGATGGTTGTCGGTGTTGCCTTCATCATTCTGTATCTGGCCATCGACAATTTCGGCCTGGGTCTCGAGCAGGTTCTCATTTTCTTCCTCGTCGGCATGCGACTGCTGCCGGTGGTAAAAGAGTCGACTCTTATTCGACAGGGGATCCTGGGCTCGATGGCGTCGCTGGAAATCTTGAATCGGCGTCTGCGCGAATTGGAACAGACACAAGACGAAGATGACGGTCACCGGGAATTCGCGAATCTACGGCAGGGTATCCGGTTTGATCGCGTGATCTACAGTTACGCCGGCGGGAGCGCCACCGTGCCGGCGTTGCGCGATGTCAGTATGTTTATTCCGGCAGGTAAAATGACGGCGCTGGTTGGCCCCTCCGGCGCCGGGAAATCCACTCTCGTCGATCTCTTGCCCCGATTGCGGGAAATCGATGGCGGCGAAATCTTTTTCGACGCGGAATCATTGACGTCGTTCAAGAAAAATTCGCTGCGGGCGGGAATAGCCTACGCGCCGCAAGAGGCTCAACTCTTCAACGTGCCGGCCCGAGAACACATCAGTTACGGAAGGGCTGATGCTACTGTTGAAGAGATTGTTGAAGCTGCGCGCCTAGCGCGCGCCGATGCCTTCCTATCCGATTTGCCCAGCGGTTACGATACCATGTTAGGGGAGAATGGGAGCCGGTTGTCCGGCGGCCAACGTCAGAGACTGGATCTTGCCCGTGCGCTTATAAGCAGGGCTCCCATACTAATTTTAGATGAACCGACCAGCAATCTCGATGCCGAGTCGGAGTTTGAGTTCCGCAAGGCCTTGGACGGGATCCGCGCGAAGGGCGATATAACGATAATACTTATTGGACATCGCCTTTCGACGATTGCCGCTGCTGACCAAATCGTGGTTCTTCAAGAAGGCGCTGTTACCGAAACCGGTACGCACGCGGAACTAATTCGGCAGAACGGTTGGTACGCCAAGGCGCTTGAAAAACAGAGTGACCGAACTCTTCATGCCGTCGAAAACATGTAACGCGGCATCGGGAACATCTGATGTGTACAGAAGCAGCACCATAATCGATCGGAATCTTTGAATGACGTCTGCAAAAAACTTCGATCCGAATCCGTCAATCGACTTGAACGGGAAGGGCGTTCTGGTGACAGGGGGAACGGGTTCTTTTGGCCACGCCTTTATCCGCCGTGTTCTTGAGCTATACAGCCCGTCCCGTCTGGTGATCTACAGCCGTGACGAGCAGAAGCAGGTCGCGATGGAGCAGGAGTACTCTATGAGCGAGTATCCGTGCCTGCGATATTTCATAGGCGACGTTCGCGACGAAGACCGCCTGCGGCGTGCCATGAGCGGAATCGACTACGTTGTCCACGCCGCGGCGCTCAAGCATGTGCCGGTGGCGGAATACAATCCGATCGAAACGATCAAGACCAATATTATCGGTGCGGAGAACTTGATCAGCGCCTGTATCGATACGGGCGTCAAACGAGTTGTCGCATTGTCCACCGATAAGGCCGCTAACCCCGTCAATCTATACGGTGCCACCAAATTATGCGCCGACAAGTTGTTTGTCGCAGCGAACAATCTTGTGGGCGCGGCAGAGGGCAAGTTCAGCACGGTTCGCTATGGCAACGTACTTGGCAGCCGCGGCAGCATCATTCCGATTTTCCGAAATATGATCGCGCAGAACGTCGAGAGCCTGCCAATTACCGACGCGCGCATGACACGTTTTTGGATAACGATCCGGCAAGGTGTGGATTTCGTCTTGCAGTGTCTTGGCGAGATGCAGGGCGGCGAGATTTTCATTCCTAAAATACCGAGCATGAAAGTGCTCGACATGGTGGAAACGATTGCGCCTGGATATCCGACCCGCATCGTCGGGATCCGCCCTGGTGAAAAATTGCACGAATCGATGATTACCCTGGACGACGCCAACAGCACTTTGTCCTTTGCCAATTGTTACCTAATCAAACCGAACAGCATTCCGAAATTGAAGGATCACGAATATTCAGTCTTTGGAAAAAACGGTACGCCCGTGCCGGACGAGTTTCAGTACCGGTCGGATTTGAACGATTGGTGGCTTGGACCGGATCAGCTCAATGCCCTGCTCGCCGAGCTCGACGAGACGCCGTCGACATGATTGGCATCGCCAGGAGCGGACAACCGATTTGCGGGCAAGAACCAAAGCCGGAAACCCGCTCCCTGCTGATACTCGCAACAAAAGCGAAAGCGGCCTGGTGCGGTTTCTGATATTTGGTGCGACAGGGTTGCTCGGCCCCTACCTTAGCGATGCGGCGGAAGCATTCGGTACCGTGGTCCGGTGCGGCAAGAATCAGGGCGACGTGCATTGCGATGCGACGAATCCGTCCGAAGTTGCCGCTCTCGTCTCACATGTCTCGCCGGAGGTTATCATTAACTGTGCCGCGCTGACGGACGTTGATGCCTGCGAAAGTGATGCTTCGAAGGCCGACCGGATGAACCGAAAAATCGTTGCAGCGATAGTCGATTCCGCGCCGACGGATGCGGTGGTCGTCCAAATTTCGACGGATCAGGTCTACCCAGGAACCAACGCACCTTTTGAAGAGTCGTGTATAGACCCGATCAACGAATACGGGCGCAGCAAACTCGCGGGTGAACGTGAGGCCCTGCGGCATCCGGGTGCCCTTGTCCTGCGGGTAAATTTTTTTGGACCTTCGCGGACGCCCGGCCGCATGAGCCTGTCGGACTGGATGATAAAGAACCTTGTCAGCGGTGCTCCGATAACTTTGTTCGAAGACAGCGAATTTTCACCACTCCATCTCGAATCCGTCGCCCGTTTTACGATCGATGCCGTGACGCACGGTCTGAGAGGCGTCTACAATCTCGGTTCTCGGCAAGGCGCGAGCAAGGCGGAATTCGGGCAGGCCCTTGCACGGCACCTGTCGCTCGATACCGGTAATACCCGCCGAGGTAAATCGACGGACATCCCGGGGCGGGCCCGCCGCCCGAAGGATATGAGAATGGATGTGACACGTATTGAGGCCGCACTTGGTTGCGCGATGCCGACGATGTGTGACGAAATCCATCGCCTAAAACTCTAGCCAGCGAGTATATCCATGGCCCAGAATCAACCCGTCACCCTCGATACCGGCCGGTTTAAAGTCGGTCCCAATCATACGACCTATTTTATTGCCGACATCGCAGCGAACCATGACGGCGATTTGGAACGGGCAAAGGAACTGATTTACCTCTGCGCGGAAGCTGGCGCGAATGCCGCAAAATTTCAGAACTTTAAAGCTGAGACGATCGTATCCGATTATGGTTTCCGTAACTTGGGCGGCCAGCAATCACATCAGGCATCCTGGGATAAGAGTGTATTCGAGACCTATGCTGCTGCGGCGTTGCCGATGGAATGGACTCGGGAATTGTACGAGACCTGTGAAAAAGCCGAAATCGACTACTTCACGGCGCCATACGATCTTCAGATGATGAATGAACTGTCCCAATATGTCGCGGCATGGAAATTGGGTTCCGGTGACATTACCTGGCATGAGTCGATCGAACGTATGGCATCCGACGGAAAACCTCTTTTTATGGCGACGGGCGCTGCGAACATGGATGAGGTCGATCTGGCGATGAAGGCGGCGCTGAAGCGGACAGATCAAATTTGCCTCATGCAATGCAACACCAACTATACCGGATCGCTGGAAAATTTCCGACATGTAGCGCTTAATGTTTTGAAGACCTATGCGCAGCGCTATCCAAAGACGGTGCTCGGTCTGTCCGACCATACGCCCGGTCATGCAACGGTATTGGGTGCCGTTGCTCTTGGTGCGCGTGCTGTCGAGAAGCATTTTACAGACAATTCAAAACGGGGCGGTCCCGATCATGGATTCTCGATGGATCCGACAAGCTGGCGGGAAATGGTGGACAGAACGAGAGAGCTCGAACTGGCCCTGGGGCCGATAGAAAAACGCGTCATGGACAATGAGCAGGAGACCGTTATCCTGCAGCGCCGGGCGGTTAGGGCCAAGGAAGACATACCTGCTGGCACGGTGCTGAGGGAGGAAATGTTGATTCCATTACGCCCTTGTCCTGAGGATGGCGTTCCACCCTACCGAATCGGCGAGTTGCTGGCTAAAACGACCAACCGCGATATTCCCGCCAGTGATGCCGTGCGCATCGAAGACGTTTCTTAAAATCGGATCGGCTTGATTCAGCGAAGTTATCGATAAGAAAACTCTTTCCGGGACAACCTCATGGCAACCTCGATGCAGACAAAAGTGGTCGTGCACGGTGGCTTGGAAAAAGCCGCATCGACATTCCTGCAACAACGCATTTTTCCAAACGTTCCGAACTATCAGTATTTTCCTGAATTGCGGCCGCTGTTGATCGAGATCGGCACTGCGCATTGGACCCATCTAAAGAAGGATATCGTGACGGAGATTGGGGGCCTTTCGGGTAGCAACTCGATCTTAAGTTCTGAAGGCCTCATCTGTCTGGAGCGTGCTTATGACGGTCAGTTTACCAGTCGTTCCGATTTGACTATCGGAAATCTCGCTCATCTCCTGGGCGACTCACTCCATTTCGTGGTGGTACTGCGACGGCAGGATACGGCAATCGACAGTATGATCCGGTACAAGCAGCGATACCTCGCGGATCCGAAATCCTTCATGGTTGATTTCCCTGCAAAAAGGACCCGGGTCTCGGCGATGTGGGATTACCGCAGCCTAACGAGCCGGCTTTTGCAGAGCTATAATTATTATCATCACATGATCCCCGCCTTTGAAACGCTGGGGCCGGAGAGGGTCACCGTTTTGACTCACGAAGAACTTGCGAACAAACCTGATGCCTTCTTTGCGCGCCTAAGCGAGGTTTTTGATACCGACATCGGAAAGTTGGCAGATCAGTCGGCGGAAAAAGTAAATGCCCGGTCGGCGAAATATTCCGACTTGCCTCAAGACTACGTACCCATGCCTCACTTTATTCGACGTCTAAACAATTTAAGTGGCAATCGTTTGGAAAAATTCCTCCCGAGCCGGAAAAGCGGCCTGACTGAAGAGATGAAGCGGGAAATTTTGGATATTTTCCGGGAAAGCAACAGGCAGCTTTCGGACCTGTTCAAGCTTGATTTGAATGAGTACGAATATTTCTGACTATTCGCCCCATCCCTCTGGCACTGACAACTTTTCGGTAATCGTGGTGATACCCGGCTACAACGAAGCGGCAACGATTGCGGAAGTCGTGCGTGGGGTGCAGCCTTATGCCAAACCACTTGTTGTCGACGACGGGTCAGCGGATGACACGGCGGGCGAGGCGGAGAGTGCCGGCGCACATGTAGTCCGCCTGAGTCCCAATCGTGGATATGAAGGCGCTCTCGATGCCGGGGTTACGGAAGCCGCGCGGCTGGGCGCAGACGCTGTCGTTACCTTCGATGCAGATGGGCAATTCGACCCAAAAGACTTGGAAGCGGTAATCCGACCGATAGCCGAAGATAAGGCGGATCTTGTCCTGGGACAGCGTGAGAAACCGGCACGGTTCGGCGAAGCCTTGTTTAATTTTTATAGCAAGGCACGGTTCGGGATCGATGACTTTCTATGCGGTTTGAAAGGGTTTCGGATCGACATGTATGAGCGGCATGGGCGGTTCGATGTCGGTTTTTCCATCAATACGGAATTGGCCATGTTCTCCGTTTTGAACGGTGCGCGGGTCAAGACCGTTCCTGTACTTATAAGATCACGGGAGTCGGGCCCTTCTCGGTTCGGTTCCGGCTTTCGCGCGAACAGGAAATTGTTTCGCGCGCTGCGTCACGCCATTTGCATGGATTTTCGGCACGCCTTCAAATCGACGATCCGCACATGAAGACGGTTGCGATTATCCAGGCGCGAATTCGGTCCGAGCGGCTGCCGGGCAAAGTGCTTTACGAGTTGGGTGGCCGACCTTTAATCGCTTTCATGCTCGAACGGGTAAGGCGCGCGAAGAAAATTGACGAGATCATCCTCGCGACCGGCGACGATCCGGCAAACCAGGTTCTTCTCGGCCTTGCCCAGGATCTTGGTGTCACGACCTTTCAGGGGCCGGAGCGCGATGTCTTGGCACGATTCGCTGGCGCCGCCCAAGCAGCGGACGCAGACAGGATCATCCGTTTGACTGGCGATTGTCCTTTCGCCGACCCGGAGATAATAGAAAGTCTGTTGGACCTGCAGGAGAATGAAAACCTCGATTATTGTTGCAACATGCTGCCACCAACTTGGCCGGATGGTTTGGATGCGTCGGTATTTTCGCGTGCGACTCTGGAGCAGGCCAATATCGAGGCCGACCTTCCCTCGGAGCGTGAGCATGTCGTACCTTGGATGTGGAAGAATTGCAGCATTCACGGAGGCGATCGGTTTAAGGCGAAGAATCTAGCATGTCCGGACGACTTTTCTTCGGAACGCTGGACGATCGACGACCCGGCCGACTACATCATGTTCCGCTCCTTGTGTACCGCCTTCGGTACCGACCGGTTCATTGAGGCCGGTTGGCGTGAAATCCTGGGCGTCATGCGCGACCGTCCGCAAATTGGCGCCATTAACAACGGGATAGTGCGCGATGCGGGGTTGGCACGCAGCAGAGATCATGACGAGCCTGGCGCGGGCAACGTATCGTAGCTTGAAAGCAGTATCACAATGACGACCTTGTCGAACGACTATTCCGACCGTTACCGGCAATCTCTAGAGCTGCTTGATCGTGCCGAAAGGGCGATTCCAAGCCAGGCCCAGACGTTTTCCAAGGCCTGGACGCAATATCCCAGAGGCGCATCACCGGTCTTCGCCGATCGCGCCGATGGAGGCTATGTTTGGGATGCCGACGGCAACCGTTACATAGATTGGCCCATGGCACTGGGGCCCCTGTTACTTGGCCATAATCATCCCGGGGTCAACGCGGCGATAACGCGGCAATTGGCCGATGGATGCGCCTTTTCCCTGCCGACAAAAGCGGAGCTGGCGTTGGCGGAAAGGTTGATCGATTGGTTCCCTTACGCCGAGCGTGTGCGGTTCGGAAAAAACGGGTCCGATGCAACGGCAGGCGCGGTGCGGGCTGCGCGGGCGGTAACCGGTCGCGACCGGATTTTGTGCTGCGGGTATCATGGATGGCAGGATTGGTTTATCGGCACAACAACGCGGGGCGCCGGCGTTCCCGATGCCGTGAAGGCTCTGACAACACCGTTTCCCTACAATGACCTTCCCGCCTTGAATTCACTGCTCGAGGTTCATTCAGGTGAGGTCGCGGCGATCATCATGGAGCCGATGGGCATCATTCCGCCCGAGCCAGGCTACCTCGAAGGCGTGCGAAAACTGGCAACGGAACACGGCGCCGTCCTGATATTCGATGAGTGCTGGACTGGATTCCGTATCGATCTCAAAGGAGCGTACGGCGAGTTCGGGGTGGCTCCCGACCTGGCCTGCTTTGGTAAGGCGCTTGGCAATGGCGTTCCGATCTCGGTGATATTGGGCCGCGCCGACGTCATGGATGTATTCGATGAGGTGTTCTTCTCTTTCACTTTTGGGGGCGACATGCTCGGCATTGCTGCCGCTGGCGCCGTGCTTGATGTGCTGGAACGGGAAGCTGTCCTCCTCCATGTCGACAGGATCGGAACCGCTCTGATGTCCGGCTTCCGGAGCCTGATTGAAAAATATGAACTTGGCGGTTACATCGGATTGTCAGGATATCCTGGCCGGCATGTTATGAGTTTCGCCGGGGATGGTCGAGATGGTCTGCTCCTGAAGAGCATTTTTCAGCAGGAAGGACTGGCCCGTGGCATTCTCGCCGCCGGTTGGCATGCGCCGTCATATGCACATTCGGAAGAAGACGTGAAGATGACATTGGATGCCTACGATGTGTCCCTGAACGTCATCCGCGACGGGTTGGATCAGGGCGATCTGTCCGAACGCCTGCTGGGTGAAACCGTGGAAGCGGTTTTTCGTAAACCGTAGTCCTCGAGACGAAAAAGGAACCCGTGCCGGGTTAAATCAATTGGAAAGCGATAGGATGCCAGAGAAGACAGATAGCGTACGTGAACATTACGGCGATTTGGTTCAGAACTATACGGACGCTTACGACACGGGAAAACTTCGTAACGTACCCATCTACCCGGCCGCACATTTTCGTTTGCAGAATTTCCTGAAGACGCTTCAGGGCGAGCCGAACCAACGTGTACTGGATGGGGGATGTGGTGAAGGGTCTCCTCTGCTCGCTGTCGCAAACCAGGGGCACGAAGTGCGTGGGTTTGACTTCACCGACGAGATGGTCGAGTCCGCAAAACGTCGTTTTACTAAGAATGGCTTGGATCCCGAATGGATCATTCAGGCTAGTATTGAGGAATACGATACTTTCGCCAGCCTGACAGAAGATGGTTTATTCGATACCGCCATCTGTTTTGGCGTGCTGCCGCACGTCAACAGCGAGCTGACATGCTTGCAGAACCTTCATAAAGCGCTGCGAAAAGGTGGCAAGGTGCACGTTTCCTTTCGCAATGAGCTCTTTAACATGTTCACGTTCAACCGGTTTACCTACGACTACATAATGGACACTCTGTTCGCAGACGCGCCCTCGGAAATCACAGAAACGGCGGCGGAATTTCTGGAGGATAGAGTTGAACGGAACATACCGCCGTTGAGGATTTCCACGGAGCGCGGCAAACCCGGCTACGATGCCATTAAGGCGAAGATGCACAATCCTTTGGATATGCCGGGACTATTCGAGCAGGCTGGTTTCCGATTCAATCGAATTTTCTGGTACCATTTTCACCCGATTTTCCCGATGCTTGAGGGCAAGAAGATCGATAAATCTCAGTTCCGCGAAGCCGCCTTCGAGTTGGAGAAAAACCCTTTTGACTCCCGAGGCGCTTTTCTGTGCTCCGCATTCGTTGTCGAAGCCACCGCCGAATAATGTTTTTCCAGACACTGCGGCCAATGAAGATCGAAATTATTTGATGAGCGACGATCGCACGACAGCTTCAAAGCTCTTGCACGATCTTTGGCCGATAATGCGGTCGATAACGGGGGAGGGCGTTCGAGAGACGCACGATATACTCTCGGACATCTTTCCCTTGCAGCGTCTTGAGATTCCGTCCGGTACCGACGTGTTCGATTGGACGGTGCCCAAAGAATGGCGTTTTCGCGACGCTTACGTCGTTGATCCGAGCGGCCGCAAGATCTTAGACGCGAAAGAAAATACCCTTCATTTGGTAAACTACTCCGCGCCATTCGAAGGCATTGTGTCTCTCGAAGAACTTCAAGAGCACCTTTACTCTCTGCCTGATCAGCCGCAGGCCATCCCTTATGTAACCAGCTACTACAAGCAAAGATGGGGTTTTTGCATTGCGGACGCGGTTCGAAAGGAACTGTCGGAAGGCGATTACAAGGTGGTGATCGATACGGACCTTTTCCCCGGAAGCATGACAATTTCTGAGATCGTACTGCCGGGAGAAAGTGACCGGGAAGTATTCTTTTCGACCTATACCTGCCACACATCCATGGCGAACAACGAGCTATCGGGCCCGGTTACGTCGATCCTTCTTGCCCGTCGGCTGGCATGTCGGAAGAACCGTCGGTTTACTTATCGGTTTGTCTTTCTTCCGGAAACAATCGGCGCAATTGCCTATTTGTATAAAAAGGGCTGCGCTTTGAAAAAGTGCATGGTGGCTGGATACGTTGTTACATGTACCGGGCTATCTGAAAAATTTACGTACCAAAAGAGCCGGGGCGGCAGTACGGCAGCGGATGTCGCGGCACAACATGCCTTGGCAGGACTGGGCGTTGATCACGATGTAAGGGATTTTCAACCGGCCGGAAGCGATGAGCGGCAGTATTGTTCACCTGGCTTCAACCTTCCTGTCGGGTCGTTGATGCGCGGCCCGTATCATCTCTACCCCCAGTATCACACGTCCGACGACAATTTGGATCTCCTGTCAGTCGACGCGCTTATCGGCAGTGTCGATGCCTATGAAGCAATATGCGACACATTGGAGCGTAACAGGACTTATGAGAATCTAAATCCGCATTGCGAACCGTTTCTCAGCAAGCATGATTTGTACCCGAGCGTTGATGCCGCTGCACAGCGGGGCCGTATCCAGGCAATGTTGTGGCTGTTGAATTTGAGCGATTCATCAAACGATCTGATCGCCATTTCGAAACGATCCGGTATCGATATTGGCCTTTTGAGCGAACAAGCTGCGTTGCTCGAGAATGGCGGGCTGCTACGGTGTTTGGATTAGGCCGATGTTAGCGCCGTTTGTGGAAGGGGACAGCGTGAGCCTACGACCCTTGCGGCCGGATGATGTCACGCAGCGCTATGTTGGATGGCTCAACGATCCGCGTGTTGTCCAGCACACGATGGCCGGCTCCATAAAACACACAGCGGAAAGCACGCGCGCGTATGTGAGTGCCAATCTAGCGGATTCCGCCGCGATGTTTTGGCAAGTTGTCCATCTGGACGACCATGTCGGCAATATGAGGCTGTCCAACATAGACAAAACGTCGGGCAGTTGTGAGCTGGCGATTATCATTGGCGAGGAAACCGCGCGGGGCAAAGGGATTGGATCGCGCGCCATTCATTTGGCGGCGCACTATGCCCTAAGCGATCTTAGCCTCAGAAACGTGCGTGCCATGATTTCTGAAAAGAACGAACAAAGCATCCGGGCATTCCAGCGCGTTGGCTTCGTTGAGGACGCACGCGTTTCGGATTACTTCGATTATTGCGGCGAATCGTTTGACGGGATTTGGATGGTCATGAAGGCGACGGAACAAGAGCGTTCCGAAAGCTGAATCCGTCGGCCCATGGCGAAAATTCTTGTCGAAAGTTCTAGCGCGGTCGATGCCGCAGTTACGCACGGTTATGGCGTTGCGGACGAATGGGTGACGACGTCTCCGTACGTTTTCGAAGATCTTCGTTTGAAGAAGTTTCCCGTCGTCTGGATTGATGAGCCTTTCGACAGTGCGCTTGTTCATCAGTCAGGACAGATCGCTCTTGCCGCCGTTGGATCCATCGCCGAGCAGCTTCTTGCGGTAGAGTGGGAAATGAACTGGCCGCGCTCGCGCATACTGGTCGCGATGCGTGTCCATCCTTTGATGTGCACGCTCGTGTACAAAGCGAAACTTCTAGAGCAATTCCTCAACTCTACCGTGGATCAAAAAGTAATCGTGGGCACCACCAGCGTTGCACCGCTAGAGCCGGCAACCTTGGGAATTGGCCGGTACGATACATTATTTGCGATATTCGCCGCGCGGCTCGACGATTCGAGTGTAAAAATAATCGAGCACAAAGCGGATTCCGGTTCCTTGGCGCAGCTCAGCGATCGGCCGACACTTATGACGCGCCTGGTATCCTTTGCGAATTTGACACCGTCGCTGGTTATTTGGCGGTTATGGAAAGTTCTTGGCCACCCAAGCCTCAAGCTGGGCTTGAGCCGACGGCACATAATTATCGATGGAGACAGCGAGGCATTGCGGGAAATGTTCCCGAAACTGCTTAGCTCGGGCGCGAAGATCTCCTACTTACGGAAGTATCGGTCATACAGGTCGCGGTTCAATCCCGGGTCGCCGCCGCCCTCGATCGATCCGGCCAAACTTGGAGAGGCAATCTGCCGGTGTCTTTGCAATAACGGTATTTCAAGAATTGCAGATGCCGCATCTGAAATTGCCGTCTCCCGGATCGTGGCGTTTTACGGATACCTTTCCGAAATACAAAAGTCAGGCGATGCAGTTTACGAAGAAGCCGTCGTATCGCCGCAAGACACCTTGCTGCTTGCCGGCAATGCGGGTTCCTTGGTGAGCCATGCAGCCGGTGCACGGCTTGTCAGGAAGGGTGGTAAGACCGCACTGTCGCAACACGGCGCATCCGCTGGGATGTCACGGTATCACGGTTATTTCGAACATATCAGCGAAGCCCGCACCGCTGATTACTACCTTGTTAACGCACCGGCAGCGGCGAATTTATACAACAACGCCGTCGATCCGAAGGGCTGGTCCGAACAGGAAAATGCCAGCCTTGAAATAGGGCTGCCGAAAGAAACCCGCGAGATTCCGGCCCGTACCTTTCAACGCGCACTTACGCGGAGATGGCTTGGTGTTCCGTCGGCCGAACGGGTCGTCATGGCAGTGATCGGTACCTATCAGAACAACATGGTGTACCAGCCCGGCATGCCGAACGACCGGACTGCGCATGAATGGTACATGACACTAGCAAACGATGTGTTACCGAAGGTTAATGGAAAGCCCATTCTGAAATTGTACTCGACATATCGTTTTGTCGATCCGGATCCATTGGAAGGGTTGCGAAAGGCGCCCGCTCCGGTCGTAACGATAAAGGACGGTGACTTTCGTTTTATGCGGGCGGCGGCCGATATAGTAATTTTCGATTCTTCGTTGAGCACCATAGGGTGGGCATTCGGTACCGGACGCCCTTTGGTCTACCTCTACAATCCAGCCTTCCAGCTTTTCGATGAGACTAAGATCATGCTCGAAGACGCGGTATTTTTCGTCGACACATCCAAGACTGGTTGGACCGAGGCGCTTCTCTCCATCCTCAACCAATCCGCCGATGAATTGGTGAAGCGTTGGGATAAAAAAAGGCAAGGCCGCGATCGTTTTATAGAACGGTTCATCGCGACTGATAAATCGCCCCACACATCCGCCGCCGAAGTTTTGGACATAATTTTTCGGCCCGCGTCCACGTGACCGTGCTTGCTTCTTCAGCCCTCTTCGGTTGCTCGCGATTGTCGGATTCTGCTTCGGTCGCCGGAGTGAAAACCCAAGATGTATGGGCTTAATTTTACGACCGATGCAAACTGAACAAAAAAGCGGACCCAAACCGCAGATGGATCGCCGGTGCCGTATTCTGCTCTGGGAGACCCATGGCTGGAGACGTCTTGCGGTCGAGCAAGCCGATGTATGGGTGAAGGGCGACGTCGCGGATAAGGAAGTCATTGCGGCCGTGCGGTCTATGTCAGACACGCCCGATTCGACCGACGTACAGAACACGTTCTCGGCGTTGCATGGACATTTCGCCGTCGTCGTGCATCACACGGATTGGGTCTGCGCCGCGGTCGACCGAATTCGATCGATCCCGCTTGTCTGGGCGAATGAAGAAGCGTTACTTATCGCTCAGGAAGGCCGAAAGCTACTGCCATTCCTCGACGCGAGCAGTAAGTTGCTTGATCTCGACCAGGCGCTCGCCGTGGCGCTTTCCGGGTTTACGATCGGCGATGCCACGATATACCGCGCGATCCATACGCTGCTTCCAGGGCACTTCCTGTTCCAGAAGAATGGTTCGACAAGTACCGATCGCTACCATCGCTTCGATCCCTGGAAGGCAGACCAAACGCCCGGCGGCGACGCCGCGGAACAGGCGCGACTTGCCAAACTGACGCTAAGTATCCTTCAGGAACTGATCGACCGTGCGGGTGGACGAAAAATTGCCATTCCGCTGAGTGCCGGACTCGACTCAAGGCTCATCGCTGCCGGCTTGAAGCATCTCGGATACGACAATGTCGTAACCTTTGCTTATGGGCGATCCGGCAATCATGAAGCGGAAACCAGCCGTGTGATCGCTGAGAGTCTTGGCTATCCTTGGCATTTTGTTCCTTTTACTAATAAGAAAATGGCGGAGGTCTTCACGGGCAAGGCCTATGGTGATTATCGGGCCTTTGCAGACAGTCTAACGGGCGTGCATTTTCCACAAGACTTCGCGGCGATCGCTGCCTTGCTCAACGATGGCACCCTTTCAACGGATGATATTCTTGTGAACGGGCAGTCTGGGGACTTCATAACCGGCAATCATGTGCCGGCAAGTCTTGCGACCCCGTTTACCGGTGACCAAGATCAAAGAATGCAGCGGGTGGTCGATGCTCTGGTTGCAAAGCATTTTAAGCAATGGCGCTTTCTCATGCGTGACGACGTTTTGGTGCGGATTGGAAACATGCTGCGCACCGAAATTACCAGCCTAACCGAGGGTAATGTACCGGATGACCTTGCGGCGGATTACGGCCTGTATGAAGTGAGCGAATTTGTTGACCGGCAGTCTAAGTATGTTGTTAACGGGCAGCGCCTCTATGAATTTTTCGACCTGGAGTGGTCATTACCTTTATGGCACGACCGGTACCTTGAGTACTGGGCTGAGCGGCCATTGTCTCAGAAAGCGAGGCAGCGCCTTTATCGCGACATGCTGATGTCGGAAAACTGGGCTGGCGTTTGGCAGGACATTCCGGTCAACGCGAAAAGGATCAGGCCTCGCTGGCTTATTCCCATAAGGTTTGCCTGCAAGGTTTTGCACGCGCCGCTCGGTAAAGACGTGTGGCATCGCTTTGAACGGCGGGCATTCGAATATCTGATGACCCCTCTCTGCACTTATGCGTCGCGCGGTTGGTTCGAGGTCGCGATGGATTCACGAGGTCCTTGGAATGGGCTTTGCCCGCATATCGAGGATTATCTGTGCGATCACGGAATTGACATCAATAACCTAGCAACAGAAGCAAGAGCATAACGGTCTTTGGGCTCATTCATTCACGAGGTTTCCGAGATGGCGGCTATGCAACAACGGATTACGGCTAAACTGGATTGAAAATTATGGCAAACCAAGCACCCCTCGCCTTCGTCGACCTCAAGGCCCAATACAGGCTGCACAAGGACGCGATCGACACCGCAATAGACCGTGTTCTGGAACACGGGCAATTCATCATGGGACCAGAGGTATTGGAACTTGAAGCGGCGCTTGCTGAATTAGCCGGCGTACAGCACGTTATTAGTTGTGGGAGCGGCACGGACGCGCTCTTGATCGCTCTGATGGCGGCGGGGGTCGGCAAGGGGGATGCAGTGTTCTTGCCGGCATTTACCTTTACCGCGACGGCGGAAGTAGTCCTGACGGCAGGCGCGGTGCCGGTGTTTGTTGATGTCGATCCGGAAACTTTCAACATGGATTCTCAGGATCTCGAACATCGAATTGAAGCGTTGCCGAAAAATTTGAAGCCGTGCGTTGTAATCGCGGTCGATCTGTTTGGGTTGCCGGCCGATTATGAAGCGCTGAACGCCGTAGCGGCGCGACACGATCTCATGGTGCTCGCAGACGCGGCGCAAAGTGTTGGTGCTACGTTGTTCGACAGGCCGGTTGGAAGTTTGGCCCCAGTGACGGCGACGAGTTTTTTTCCTGCCAAACCGTTGGGCTGCTACGGCGATGGCGGTGCGTTGATGACCGATGATGCCGGACTAGCTGAGATCATGCGGTCAATTCGTGCGCACGGCAAAGGCACAGGGAAGTACGACATTGTACGCGCGGGATTGAATAGCCGGCTCGATACGGTTCAAGCCGCGGTTCTGTTAGCGAAACTTTCCGCCTTCAAGGATGAAGTTACGGCGCGGCAGCGCGTCGCCGCACGTTATGACGAACGGCTCCGTGAACTCGTTACCATTCCGGCCCGATCAAACGGGGCACAGAGCGCGTGGGCACAGTATACGATTCAGACGGATGGCCGCGACGCATTGGCGGCAGAGTTGAAGGCCTGCGGCATACCGACCGCGGTTTATTATCCATTGCCGATGCATCTGCAGCCAGCCTACCAGGCGTTTGGTGATGGTGCCGGAACGGTTCCCGTGAGCGAAAGCCTGTGTGGGCGCGTCCTCAGCCTGCCGATGCACCCCTATCTCGACGATGCAACAATCGATCGGATTTGTGATTCAATCGAGTCCGTCTTGCAAGGCGGCGACACATCGAAGAGCGTCGCGTAGGGAAGCTTTGGTCCGTGGGCTGCTGATCCAAGCCGTGAGGCGCCTTCGTGAATACAGCCTCTTGCCTTCAGGGACAGACTTGTGATGAAGAAAAAAAATAGCGTTTCGATCCTGGGCGATTCCCGGGTTTTCGATACCTACTATCTGAATGATCGCTATGATCAGGGCTACGGGTACGACAAAACATTTCCTCATCTTTTGCGGGGCAAGCTTCTCCGGAACGAGGCAGCGGTTTGGGATGTTGTCCACATTCCCGACCATTTTCGGGGTGGCACCGTATCGAGCAATACTCTTCGACTGGCATTAACCGACCCCGACTGCGTCTATCTTTGCGATGGCATTTGGGAAACCCTGCTCAATAAATCCCACTTCAAGGAATATGTCCTGAACGCGATTGACGATCACCAGACTCGTGATGGTGAATTGTCGTTTGATTATAGCCACCATGCCCTCGCGCAATTGTTCGTGGAGGGAAAACTCTCCATTTCTCCACAGAAATATGCCAAACGTATTTATGACATCGCGTCGTATTTTATTCGCCGCCGCCGCGCCTGCGTATGGATGAATTTGATCATGCCGGACCCCGCTTATAAGGACGGTGTCCATTACGCGGGAGATTATAAATGTTCGCCTTATTGGCGTGACTGCCTGCAAGCGGTCAACGAATGTGTCGATAGGAAACTAGCCGAAATCGGTGCAGAAACTTTCGATTTGGACCAAATGATGCGCCATACCGGAGGTGAAGAGTCAGCCTTGCTGGATCAATGGCATTTTACCGAATCGTTTCACGCGGTGATCGCCGACGCATTGTACGACAAGTTTGCCGGACCGGATTTCGGCGTCGCGGTTTCCGACGATCATATTTCGCATCGGTTCATGGTTGCGCCGAAACAGATTTCGGATCGAATTATTGTGTTTAAGCCGGACGATAAGCAGGTCCTTGAGGATTACATCGTCAAACCGCTGAACGTAGAAATTGTCACCGATGATCCTGCGGCCGCGGCTTCCGCGAAAGCTGAAATTGTTCTCTTGGCAGCAGACGACTCGGTTCGAGATGGGTTGGTACGAGATCTCCTGACAACATTGCGCCAGACCCAAATCATCGTCTTTCCGGAAGAAATAAGTACCATCGAAAACCGGATTGAGAGTGCCGAAGGCTCCTCGAGATTCAATTGACCGGCATTTTCGAAGAAAGGCCCAGGCCATGAAATATCCGCTAGCAAAGCCCTTTTTTTCCGCTGAATGCCGAAAGCGCATAGCGGAAAACATGGACCAGGTGCTGGAGAGCGGAAACCTCATGTTTGGTGAGTATGCCAAGTCATTCGAGGCTCGGTTCGCTGAACTCGCGGGGACGAGCTACGCCGTCTCTTTGAATACGGGTACGACGGCGCTGACCATCGCGCTCAAATATTTCGACGTTTCAGATAAGGAAGTTTTGGTACCAAGCGGCTCCTTTGTTACCGATGTCAGTGCAGTTTATTTCGCTGGTGGCGTGCCGGTACTGGTGGATATGAACCCGGAAACGCTCTCCTTTGATCTGGAGGACCTGAAGCGAAAAATTTCACCACGGACTGCGGGTCTCATTTGGGTTCATCTGACGGGGATCATTTCCAACCAATACGCAGATATTATTTCGCTAGCGAGAGATAACGGCCTGTTTGTTTTGGAAGACGCGTCGCACGCCCACGGCAGTACGATCGACGGGAAAAGGGCTGGTTCCTTTGGAGATGTCGGGGTCTTCAGTTTTTATCCGACCAAGACATTGACCTCTGGCACTGGAGGCATGCTGACGACCGACGATGAGTGTCTGAAGCAGTTTGCGGAAGAAATGCGCATATTCGGAAAAAGTTCGGATAGCGCGTCGATAGACAAGTTGGGCAATGATTGGTTCATGGACGAGATCCGTGCCTGTGTTGGATACAACCAACTGCTGGAAGCGGATGCGCAGATCGGGCACCGAACGCTAATCGCGGGTGTCTATCGAAAAAATCTGAGCAATCAGTTAGGTATTTTTGTTCTCGATAAGGCGCCGAACAGTGAGCCGTCCTATTATCAATACGCTATTTTTCTGGATGGCCGGGTCGATGGGCCAGCGTTACGCAAAACATTATCGGACCAACATGGCATTCAAGCCAAGACGATCTATCGCGCGACCCATCAAGAAACGGTTTTCAAGGACCTGGACGACGGGACGTTGAAGCAGACTGAAGAGACGTTGGATTGTTCACTCTGCTTGCCGCTTCATATGGCAATTTCGGTGGAAGACGCCGAGGCAATATCCAAGATCGTGGCGGATGAAGTGCGCGCGCAGTTGTCGACGTGACAAAGCCGCTATTGGTGACCGGCTGTCATGGGCTGCTTGGAAACGCGCTCGCGCGGGCGTTTATGAGCAGGGGCCAATCGGTTGTGACAACGGGGCGCCGGGTAATACCACCCGACACCGGTTGGGAATACGTTCAATGCGATCTCGCCGATGCGCAGCAGGTCGATGCGATGATGCACGCCTATGACATCAGTGTCGTAATTCATACCGCAGCCCAAATCGTGGCGAGCGGCGAAAGGCCACAAGAGGCCTACACACGGAATAATGTTGTCGCGACCTCGAATTTGTGCCGAGCGGCGAGCAGGCAACAAGGGGTCCGCTTCATAAACTGTTCGACCATCAGTGTGTATTGCGGTGAAGGCCCGTATACGGAAGATTGCTCGCCGACAGTGCCGGAAACCGAATATGGCCGAAGCAAGTTCGAGGCTGAAACTGTCCTTGAGAATCATGCGGGGGAAGCGCTGAAGGGCGTCAGCTTGCGATTGGGCGGGTTACATGGGGGTCACCGCACCAGCGGTGTCGTGTACAAATTCGTTCGTGCGGCATTGGATGGAAGTCCGTTGCGGGTTGCGGAACCGGAAAGCCGTTTCAATTTCGCTTTTATTGGGGATGTTGTCGCGGCCATCGAGGTATTAGTTCGTGAAAACTGGCCGCATGATTATGCGGTCTACAATCTCGCCGCCAGCCAATCTACCGGGCTAGGCGAGCTTGCTGAACTGGTGCTTGGACTAACAAACTCTCAAGTGGAACTCGAATTGGGTTCCGGCAATGCCCGAAACAGGGTGATGAATGTTTTAAAGATCGCCCGTGATTTTTCGCTGCCCGAGGCGACTGTCGAAGACAACATCAGGGCCGTCATAAACCAAATCGTGGATGGCGGAATTTGAGCAACGTCCATAGAGCAGAACTTGGTTCATAAAAATTGATTGTCGCGATTCATCAACCGAACTACGTACCGTGGTTGGGTTATTTTGCGAAACTTGCGCAGGCGGACATATTTGTCTTCCTTGATGACGTGCAGTTCAGCAAGAACGGCTATACCAACCGGGTCCAGGTTCTGAATGGCGATCGACGCCACTGGCTCACGGTACCGGTTCGCGTTAGCCTTGGTGATGCAATCGACGCGGTCGTGCCGGCGAAGCCTGGGTGGGCTGCAAGCCATCGGGACAGCTTGGCGAATTTCTACCGCCGGACCCCGGCTTTTGGTGAGGTCTGGCCGGATATCGAGGCGCTCTATGAAGGATCGCCAAGCGGTGATATCGCCGCCAGCAACGCCTATCTCATTGATAAGCTTGCCGGACTGCTGGGGCTTTCGCGGCGAACCGTCAAATCATCCGCGATTGAAACGGGCGATGCGGTGGGTGACGCGCGATTAGCCGCCATCGTTGCCGAACTTGCGCCGGGCGGAACGTATCTCTCTGGCGCGGGTGGGAAGAACTACCAAGATCCGGCGACCTTTTCAGAAAACGGAATTGGGTTGCAATATACGCGCTTCGTACATCCCGAATACGATCAAGGCGGCGTTGCTCCGGAGCATGGGCTCTCGCTCCTCGATGCAGTCTTCCGGTTAGGGTGGTCCGCGACCCATGATTTGATCTTGGCGTCCATAAAATGACAACGGCGCCGTTACGTGTGCTTTGCCTCGACATTGAAGGTGGTTATGGCGGCTCCTCACGTAGCCTATGGGATGTCTTGCGCCATATCGATCGCACGCGAGTAGAGGCCGAAGTCTGGTGCCGCAAGGCGGGGCCTGTCCAGGATCGATACCAAGCGGAAGGCATAACTGCGCTAGTCACACCTGACATGCCGACTGTTAGCGCATTACCAAAAACTTCACGTAATTTGATCGTTTTCAGCCGATTCCTGTTGCGCGACTGGCCGGGTTCGAGAAAGTTTCGTCATAATCTGCGGCAGGCGCTTAACGAGCGGTTCGATTTGTTGCACTGTAATCACGAATCGCTCTTTGCGGTGGCCAGTTGGCTTCGGTCTCGAACCTCTTTACCGATCACGGGTCACATCCGGACAAACTTATGGCGTACACCGTTCGCGCGCTTGCAGGTGCGAAAGCTTGCAGCTGCCGCGGACGGTTTGGTTTTTATTACCGAGAACGAGCAGCGCACGTTCGAAGGCCACCTTGGCCACCCTGTTGACGGTACGGTGATTTTCAATCCCGCTGCGGTGCCTGAGACTGCTCCCGCGCCACTGCCGGAATTCGAGAGCGACCCGCGTTACCGGATCGCATGCCTTAGCAATTTTTCCTGGGGGCGCGGCATTGACCGGCTGGTCGACGTGGCGGAAGCTTTGGCGTCGCGTGGCAGACGCGACGTCCTGTTCATTGTTGCCGGTGATATGCGGCTGTCACGCTCTTTACCCGGAGCGCTTGGCAAAACCGCCCGCAGCGGCGGCTCGTTGGCAGATCATGCAGCCACGCGAGGTGTCGCCGACATGTTTGCGTTTATGGGGCATGTCGGCGAACCGGAGCGAGTGCTTGCGTCCGCACAGGCGCTCATCAAACCAACGCGCGAGGCCAACCCCTGGGGGCGCGATATTATCGAGGCGCTTGCCGCTGCGCGACCAGTCATTACGCTTGGGACCTGGACGGGATTTGTTAGTCCAGATGAGACCGGCATCCTGCACAGTGAGTTCGACGCGGGCGCAATGGCTGCCGATATCGCTGCCTTGGCGGACGATCGCGGAAAATCCTGTGCCATGGGCCGAGCGGGGCAAGCGCGTATCGCGGACCTTTGCGACCCGCACCGCAGTGCCGCCGACCTCACCAATTTTTGGCAGCAAGTTGCGCACGATGCACCAAGCATCAGGTCGGGCGGTTAATCGTTCACTGGTCTGGCCTGAGCCGGATTATCCAGTCTAAGCAAGCGGTATGGTTCTTCCAGCAATCTTCATCTTCATTCTCGCAGCCGGCATTCGAGTCGGTTATGTGGTTTTTTGTTATTTGCAACTCGGTCCGGATGGGCTGATGGGACCTGATTCCCATGCCTTCCTGCTGAATGCGCAATTTTTGGCGGAAGGGGGGAGCGTTTTTCAGGTTGCGGGTCCCGGGCAAGCCAATTTCGTCCTCGATACGATGCCGGTTGCCTTCTTTCTTATGTCCTGGACATTGACGCCCGGCGTACCACCGGATCCGCTCGGCTATGTTTTGATCCAGTGCTGGTTTGATGCGGCGACTTGCATCCTAATAGGCTATCTGGCGGAACAGATTGGGCGGGGCATGTTCGTTCCGGCCGCGTTGCTGGCGGCGCTGAATCCGACACAGATTGTTGTCGCAGGAATGGTCTATACCGACACACCGTTCCTGTTCTTTGTGACCGCGGGATTTGTCTTCACCTTGACCTGGCTGAAGGAACCGTCCTATCGGGCCGCGATTGGGACAGGGCTGATGTGGGGTCTGGCGCTTATGACGCGCCCATTCGTGCTTTACTGGTTGTACGTCCTTCCCATAATCCTCTTTGCTGCCGCGACGATCGTGCACGGTGCCGGGGTCATGAAGCGCCTCTTGCACATCGCGACGATGATCGTTCTTGTGGCTGCGGTCGCTGCGCCCGTGGCACTGCGAAACCTCGATCAGTTCGGCACCATGCGGCTCAGCGCTCAGGCCGGCGCGCATTTTCTGTTCTGGGTAACGCCGCTGGTGCGGGAGTTCAAAGATGGTACGCCGCGTTCGGTAAGCAAGGAGCGTGGTTACCGCCTCTATGAGACTTGGAACGACACGCCGCCCCCAAAAGACCCTTTCGCAAGTTCGGACCGGATGATGGAGATTGCGAAACGGGAGTTACTGGATCTGGGGCCTTTGGCGGTCGCCGCTGCATGGATGCAAGGTGCCGCGATGAATTTGCTGTCACCTGCAGCGGCAATCGCGCCGCCAGTTTCGAGCCTGCCGCGAAACGGATTTTTCGATACCCCTGGCAAGAACTTTTTTGACAAGAGCTGGAACTTCCTGTTCCGGAATGATGGAGCGGCGTACGCCTTGATCTTGCTATTGTGCGCGGCACCGGTCCCGGTTTGGCTGTTGCTGGGATGCACTGGTGGCTATTTTGCTCTGTTCCGGCGCTCCGGCGCGGCGGTGCCGGTTTTGCTGTTTATGTTATGGATCGGTTATACGTTGGCGCTCAACGGACCGGTATTCAGTCCAAAATATCGGCTGCCATTGGAGTCCGTCTGGGTCGTGCTGGTTGTGGTCGGTTATGTTGGCCTCCGGCGGCGCAGACCATTCGGCAGGAATTTACAAAAACCTGAGCCGCGGAAGGACGGGGCCGCCGAGCCGACTTAGATCGATTTACCTGCTGCTGCACCGACGCCATGGCCGGTCGGCAACTTCACGATGTTCAGCGACTATGACGTCGCGTTCTCATTTGCGCTTTGCCGATCGCTTCCCCGGTTGTAAAGGGATGTGGTCAACAGGAGCGCGAGCAAAATCACCCCTATCCACCAGCCTTGCCATATGCCAAAACTGAGCAACCATATCGGTGCTATGGTGCTCACAACAGCAAGCGCCATAGCGCTGTGTGTTCGATGCGTTCCGCGGCCGGCGCGAAATGCAGCCAAGCCGAACAGAGCCGAAAACCCCAGTGCGCCCGGCAGTCCCAACTCCAACCACACTTGAAGGGCACCATTATGCGGGTGCAGGGGAAGCCGGTTGCCTTGTCCGATGATCCGGTCTGAAGAGTCGCGCAGAAAATAATGCGTATCACCGCCGGGAATTTCGCGGGATGCATTAAATCCCCAGCCCAAAATCGGGCGTTCGGCGATCCGTTTGACCGTAAACTGCCAAATGTCGAGCCGATGGACGAGCGAGGGGTTCGCGCTCTTCGG
Organism: Alphaproteobacteria bacterium; assembly: GCA_021774435.1. Taxonomy (GTDB): domain Bacteria; phylum Pseudomonadota; class Alphaproteobacteria; order UBA8366. The sequence continues at coordinate 3,082 of JAJFJB010000323.1, read as the reverse complement.
TGATTCAAGCCAATAGCCTGGGTCAAATTGAGGCACGGCAGCCGGCAAGATCGGTGCTGTCAAAATTCCAAGGGAAATCGTTGCGGCAACAATGGCCCCCATAACCCGCGGCATCCAGAGCGCGCAAAAGAATGCTGTAGTTCCTGAAACAAAGCCGATGAGCGCGGAAGCGCTTGGAAGAAAATAACCCGCGCCTAAGCCGAGTACGATCAACCCCAACGCCATAAGCAGCGACTTGCGCCACAATATCGCAACCGCAGGCCAGACAAATACCGACAATACGCTGTTCGCGCGATTGAACAGTTCAACAGTGACAAGCTCTTTGCCAAATAAATGCCGGCTGAGGGTGTTTTCGGTCACCAGCTCGACGAAAAGAAAAGAAAATCCGAGCGCGATGCCCAGCAAGACAAGCCGCCGAGACGAACCGAGGGCTGGCATGGATAATTTCGGGCCCTCAGAAGGCAGGAATACGATTGCTGCTCCCACGGCGATAACGATTGGCCATTTTTCGAGCGCATCCCAACGATTGTTTGACCAGATAAAAGAGAGGCTAATCCAAATAAGTAATGAGCCGACAATTGCTGCGAGCAATTTGTCGGGCCGACGAATACCGCCGTCACGGGCGCTGAGGGCGAAGAGTGCAAGGGTTGCCAATATCGCCAATGGTGCGATTAGCTTGGGCCCGAATACGCCAAGCATTGGCGCAAGTAAGGCGGCGGTCCCAATGACGTGTCCTGAATGGATACGCATCAGCCACATGAATTTTGTGTACCTTTCGAGCCGCGCCTCGCACCGCCGCAAAGCAGCTCTGGATACAGCTTCCGATGGGCAGTATTCGAAATTAAAGCACGGGATTTCTAGCAGTTGGTGATTAGTGGGTAAACCGCCTGTACTTCGTGCCGGCTGGCATATTTCGCCACGCGAAGGTAGAGCCGCATGTCGCGCCATCTTGCTCCGCTGGCGAAAAAAGGTATTGATTGCGCCATGACCGGTCCCAAACCTCGTCTGCTCGTTTTCATCGTCGCCTATAATGCAGAGCGGACAATTGAAGACGTGTTGCAGCGGATACCGCACGAGCTAGCCGAGACCTATGAAGTCGAGGTGCTGATCATCGACGACTCGTCGCGAGACGGTACATTCGAGCGCAGTCACGCAGTCAAGCGTGCGGCGGATTTACCGTTTTCGCTGCACGTTCTTTTTAATCCGGTCAACCAAGGTTATGGCGGCAATCAGAAGATTGGCTACCATTTTGCGGTAGAGCAGGGCTTCGATTTCGTCGCCTTGGTCCATGGCGATGGACAATATGCGCCGGAATGTCTGCCGGAACTTGTGAAGCCGTTAGCCGATGGCGCGGCCGATGCCGTCTTCGGTTCGCGTATGATGGCGCGCGGCGAGGCTCTGCGTGGCGGCATGCCATACTACAAATTTGTCGGCAACAAGATCCTAAGCTGGTTCGAAAACCGAATGCTGCGCACCAACTTAACCGAGTTTCATTCCGGCTACCGGATCTATTCGGTCGCGGCCCTGAAAAAAGTCCCGTTCCACCTTAATACCAATGAGTTCCATTTCGATACCGAGATAATCATTCAGTTCGTATTTGCGGGCCTCCGTATTCGGGAATTGCCTATCCCAACCTACTATGGAGACGAAATTTGCCATGTCGATGGGTTAAAGTATGCGTGGGATGTCGTGAAGGCAGTACTCGTATCCCGCGCGCAGGAACTCAGTCTGCTGTATGATCGGAAGTTCGACTGCCGTGCGGTGGAAACGGACAATGCTCACTACGAAATCAAGAGAGGCTATAGAAGTCCTCACACCGAGGCGCTTGCCAGGGTGAAAGCGGGCGCACGAGTGCTCGATTTAGGGTGTGCCGGAGGCTATATGGGAGCGCTGCTGCGCAATGAGCGTGGCGCAACCGTCACCGGCGTAGATATGTTTCCGCTCGGTGAAGAGGTTGAGCTGGACACTTTCGTGCACCACGATCTGAATGCGCCAACATTGCCCGTTTCGGTGGCCGATTATGATTACGTACTCATGCTCGATGTGATCGAGCACCTCCTTTCACCGGAAAGTTTTGTTGAGCTATTGCGGCAATCTTCCGCGGGCTCTCCGAATACAAGGTTGATCGTCAGCACTGGGAATATCGCCTTTGCGATCACGCGGGTTTTGCATCTCTTCGGTCAGTTTAATTATGGAAAACGCGGCATTCTTGATATTACACACACTCGGCTGTTCACCTTCGCGACACTGAGACGTTTGTTCGAGCAGGCCGGCTTCGATGTCACCGAATCGTTCGGCATCCCCGTACCGTTCCCGCTCGCTTTAGGGGACAACGCGGCGAGTAAGGTCTTGCTGCGGATCAATCAGGCGCTGATCTGGGGCTGGAAATCGATGTTTTCCTATCAGATCTTTTTCGTCGTTCAGGCCCGCCCTACACTCGAAACGTTGCTCGCTACGGCGCACGAACAATCGGACGTACGTTCACGCAAGACAGAAGAAATACGAACTAAGTTTGCTTAACGATAATTTGTAGTGGTTGGAACTACTTTTCGTTCTGGGCGACTTCGTCGAGAACGGAAAGTAAGGCATCGCTCCAGTGCGGCGGTTTGATCCCGAAATTTTTCTCAAGGCGATCGAGACAGAACACCGAGTTATAGGGTCGCTTAGCCGGCATAGGGTAAGCGCTGGAGGGGATCGGCTCTATTTTCTTAACGGTAAGCGGCAAGGCTCGTTTTCGGGCTCCGTCGACAATCGAACAGGCAAAGCCGTACCAGCTTGTGTGGCCGGCGGGCGCTGCGTGGAGTAAACCGCCTTGGCTGCCCTGGAATAAGCCGTTACCAACGGGTTCAGAGATAATTCGCGTCGAAATGTCTGACAGCCATCGAGCCGGCGTCGGCGCCCCGATCTGGTCGTCGACAATCTGCAGTTGGGTTCGTTCGCGGGCCAAGCGTAGGATCGTGCGAAGAAAATTCGATCCGCTAGCATCGTAAAGCCAGCTCGTCCGAATTATGAGGTGTGCCGCACCGGATTCGATGATTGCGCGCTCACCGGCATGCTTGGTTTCACCGGAAGTGTTGACCGG
>JAJFJB010000322.1 GCA_021774435.1 Alphaproteobacteria bacterium | reverse complement strand
GTCGCCAGCGAGAAACGAAATACCGCCGAAGGCATTCCCAATGCGGCCAAAGCCAGGTTTCTCGCTATAGGGTCCTGTCTGGCCATAACCGGATACGCGCAGCATGACGAGTTTCGGGTTGATGGCGCTGAGCACATTCCAGCCGAGGTTCCAGCGCTCCAATGTGCCGGGCCGAAAATTTTCACACAGCACATCGCTTTTCGCGACAAGCTGTTTGAGCATTTCCTGGCCCTTCGGATCCTTCAGATTCAGCGTAATCGACTTCTTGTTGCGGGCCTCGCTAAGCCAGACCAGCGTATCACCGGCTTCGGTAACGGAACCGAGACGGCGGCAGGGGTCACCGACCCCCGGCATTTCGACCTTGATGACCTCGGCGCCAAACTCGGCCATGACCGTCGCGCAATAGGGGGCGGCGATATAGGTCGCGATATCGAGGACGCGGACTCCTTCGAGCGGCTTCATAAATTCTTATCCTGCTATTGAAACTTTATAAATCTACGCCGTAGTCGCGTTTCGCCCCTTCGGGACTGACATAGCCGTCCTTTACATCCTGGGCCAGTTTATCGTGGTCGCGCGCTTCCGGCGGGCCGTAGCCTCCGGAGCCGGGCACCTCCAACAGAATGCGCGAGTCGGCCGGCGCCGGGAACCCTCCCTTGCTGTTAAGCTCTTTTGTGTTGCCGTCCGGCGTTTCGATCTCGATACGTGCTGTTGCTCCCGCCTTGCCACCGGCGAGCCCAAAGGGTGCCGATTTGGTCCGCTCGCAACAGATCGAAGCCTGCGAGGGATTGCCAAGTACACGCCAGGACCGTCTGGCGCCGCACCCGCCCCGGTACTTGCCCGCTCCGCCGCTGTCGGCGGTGATTTCGTAATATTCGACACGGACCGGGAAGCTCATTTCCAGCACTTCAATCGGCGTGTTCATGGTATTGGAAATGCCGCTGGCGACGCAATTGATGCCGTCCTTGGTCGGGCGCGCGCCAAAGCCGCCCTTGATTGTCTCATAGCTGACATAGCGGTCGCCATTGCGGTAATCGACGCCGCCCAGCGTTAGAACCGCCGACGTACCCTGCGAGCAGGCCATGACGCGTTCGGGCATGAAGCCCGCCATCGCACCGAACAACATGTCGCTAACCCGGTGCGACATCTCATGATTGGCGTACACCACCGGCGCCGGAAACGCGGCATTCACTACCGACCCTTTCGGTGCAAGCACCTTCACCGAACGCCAGCACCCGGAATTCGGCGGTATCATGCTTGTCGGGTCGACGATCATCTTTACCGACGTAAAGACACCGGAAGCGGTAACGGAAAGCGGCGCATTCATCGGCCCTGCGACCTGCGGATCTGAGCCTTCGAAATCGACGGTGAGCGTATCGCCCTTTTTGGTCGCCTTCATTTTTACGGTGAAGGTATCGTCTGTGTCCGCACCCGCTTCCAGGATCCCGTCGCCGTCGCAAAAATCCTCGAAGGCGCCCTCACCGTCCGGCAGTTCGCGCAGTAGGGCACGCATCATTGTATCGGAATAATCCATGACCTCGGCCATGATCCGCAGCAACGTGTCCGCGCCATATTTCTCCGCCAGCTCCGCCAAACGCGTCGATCCGCGCCGGTTCGCCGCCACCTGGGCATTCAGATCGCCGCGCCGTTCTTCAGGTGTGCGGACATTGCTGAAAATGATCGCATCGACATCCCGGTTCAGCACACCCGCCGCGTAAAGCCGGACCGGCGGCAGCCGCAGACCCTCGCCGAATATCTCCGTTACCGCGCCATAGCTCCCCGGCGAGGCGCTCCCCACATCAGGCCAGTGCGCCCGGACACAGGCGAAACCAAGCAATGTATCACCATGGAAAGAAGGCGATATGACGTTCACGTCCGGCAGATGCGAGCCGCCGAAATAGGGATCGTTGTGAATGAAGACATCACCCGGCGCGAAGGATTCCCAGGCGGAGATGACCGCTTTGACCGCATCCGGCATGGAGCCAAGATGGATCGGCAGGTCGGGGCCTTGCGCCACCATCTCGCCTTTGACGTCAAAGACACCGCAGGAATAGTCGCCCGCGACCTTGAGAATTGGCGAGTAGGCCGTCTTCGCCAAAACGACCTTCATTTCCTCCGCTGCGGCGTAAAGGCTGTTCTTCACGACCTCGAATGTTGCCGCGTCGGTTTTCATGCGCGGTGCGGTAATGCCGCCGCCATCATTCGCCATCTTGTGCCTCCATGATGATATGACCGCTCTCGTTGCTGTGTGCGTGCCAGTCCGGCGGCACAACAATCGTCGCATCCAACGCTTCGATTACCGCCGGCCCGATGATCCGGTCCTCGGTGCCGATGCCGTCTCGATGATAGATTGCGCAATCCACCCGACCTGTCTTCCGGAACCAAACTGTACGCTTTTCCTTTTCCGTGACGGATTCACCGGACGCGACCTGCTTCAACTCCAAACCTTCAAGCTTACCGATAGCGGTCAGCCTCAAATTGACCAACTGTATTGCCTCATCCGGATTGGCGTGGCCGTAGGTCAACCGGTGCTTCTCATGAAATTGTTCGGCAAGATCGCTCAGCGTCGCCGACGTTACGGGTCCCGCCAAAGCGGGCACCGTCAATTCGTAAGCCTGCCGCGAATAGCGCACGTCGGCGCCTCGTTCCAACGCCCATTTGTCTTCCGGAATATCCGCTGCCCGCAACATCTCGCGAGCCGAAATTTCCATCGCCTCATAGACGGCGCCGACCTCTTCGAGGTCAGCGTCGTCCAAGGCCGTATAAAGGGTTTTGACGTAGTCCCGCTTGAGATCCGTCGCTACCAGCCCAAGTGCCGAAAACCCACCCGGGATCGGCGGAACAATGACTTCCCGAATTCCCAAGGCCGTGGCCAATTCTGCCGCGTGCATCGGACCGGCACCACCGAAGGCAACGAGGCTGAACGCCCGCGCGTCATGACCGCGCTCGACCGAAACGATACGCAGCGCCTCGGCCATACTGTTATTGACAACGTTGAGGACCCCCGCGGCCGCCTCTTCCACGGAAATACCCAGCGGATCGGCAAGATGACCGGCAATTGCCTGACGCGCGGCATCGGCTTGTATCGCCAGACGCCCGGCCAGCAAGGCCGCAGGATCCAGATAACCCAAAATCAAATTGCAATCCGTAACGGTCGGTTCGGTGCCGCCTTTCCCGTAACAAACCGGGCCGGGTTCGGCCCCGGCGCTCTTCGGTCCAACCCGCATAGAGCCACCAGGATCGACCCACGCAATGCTGCCGCCGCCGGCGCTGACCTCCGCCAGATCGATGACCGGGACCCGGATCGGATGCCCGGTCCCGTGCATCCAGCGATTGACGTTGCCATCGCCACCGACTTCGTATTCCGACGTAGTTTCGACACCACCGTCCTTGATCAGACTCGCCTTCGCCGTGGTACCGCCCATATCGAAGGAGATCAGGTTCGGCTTATCCAATTGCCGCCCAATAAGCGCCGCCGCGATGACGCCCGCCGCCGGTCCGGACTCGATCGCCATGGCCGGCATCTTCAGTCCTTCCTCGACATCGAAGACCCCGCCGCTCGATCCCATCACATAGAGGTTCGGCAGCCCCATGCCCGCGGTCGCTTCTTCCAGCCGCCGCAAATAGGATTCGAGGATTGGACCGACATAGGCGCAAACCGCCGTCGTACTTGTCCGCTCGAATTCGCGAATTTCCGGCAGGACTTCGCTGGATAGAAAGATCGGCGTGTCCGGCAAGGCTGCACGCAGTTTCTCACCCACGATCCGCTCATGAGCGTCGTTGAGGAAGGAATAGAGCAGCGACACCGCAACGGCCTCAATGTCGTTTTCACGCACGAAAGCGATCACCGCATCAACATCCGTTTCCTCCAGCGGCGTTACAACTTCCCCCGCTGCATCCAACCGCTCGGTGACCTCCAGCCGGCAATGGCGCGGGACCAGCACGCCGGGCGGGTCCTGGAACAGGTCATACAGATCGGCCCTGGCCGAGCGCCGGAGTTCCAGCACGTCGCGGAAGCCGCGTGTGGAGACGAGAACCGAGCGCGAGCCCTTTCCTTCCAGGATCGCGTTGGTCACGACGGTCGTGGCGTGCGACAGCAGGGTTACGTCATTCGCGGCGATATCCTGTTCCCGCAGTGCGATCTCCAGCGCCTCGACAACGCCCTGCCCGAAATCGCGCGGTGTCGTCGGCACTTTGGCAATCCCAATCTGTCCGCTCGTTTCATTGACGAGAGCGACATCGGTGAATGTACCCCCGATATCGACTCCAACGCGCCAGCTCATTCGCTCTGCCCCACGACCATTCCTGTTTCCGAATTCATACCCCAATCATCGATTGCTTGGCCATTTGGCACAAGGTTGGCGTCAAGCCCATGTTCCACCATCGATGACCATCGCCGAACCGGTCACAAAGGCGGAAGCATCGCTCGCCAGATAAACCGCCATTTCAGCGATCTCCTCGGCTCGTGCCATGCGCCCGACGGGCTGGCGCTTGCTGAACATCTCATAGGCGGCTTTCGGATCTTCCATCACATCGATCCGCGCACGCATTGAAGGGGTATCCACCGCGGACGGGCATATGGCGTTTGAGCGGACGCCATCGCCTGCAAAATCACGCGCAATGGATTTCGTCATGCCAATCACGGCCGCCTTCGTTGCGCCATAGGCGAACCGGTCCGGCGCCGCGCCAAGCGAAGAAATGACCGAAGCCATATTGATGATGCTGCCGCCGCCCTTGGCGATCATGCCCGGCAGCAGAGCCCGGGACAGATAGAAGATCGAGCTGACATTGAGGTCCAAGGAAGAGCGCCACTCGTCCATCGAGCAATCCAGAATGGTGCCGGCGCTGACCTTGCCGGCACAGTTAAAGAGAACATCGACCGGCGCGATCGCCGACGCAAAGGCCTCGACTTTATCCTGGTCCAGCACATCGAGAGTTCGCGTCTTGATATTGCTGTTCTCCCCCGATAACGCGGCAAGACCGGTTTCATCGACATCGACGGCAATTACATGCGCGCCTTCCGTGGCAAACAATATCGCCGACGCGCGGCCAATGCCGCTCGCCGCGCCGGTCACCACACAGGTCTTACCCGCCAAACGCGCCATATTTTGCTACTCCTTGAGTCTATTCCAATACAGTTTACAAGCTTCGCAAAGATACGTATCGAGTTTCCCACACGAACGGTATAATCCGTCGCTCGACCATCAGGAGTCCGCCGCATGACCGTTAAAGCAAGCCTGTGCGCTATTGGTGCCGTATTTCTGTTGCTAAGCATGCCGCAGAGCTTCGCATCTCAGGCAAATGAAAAGCCGTTGCAGATTGCGGAGAAGAGCAAGGATTTGAGCACCAAGGAAATTCAGCAGCGGCTGCAGGACCTTGGCTTCAAACCGGGGGCCATCGACGGCGTAGTCGGAAAGAAGCTGGAGGCGGCGCTTCGCGCCTTCCAGCTCAAGGCCGGCATCCAGGTTACAGGGAAAGTCGACGCCGATACGATGAAAGAGCTGATTGCGAGCGGCGAAGCCAAAATGCTGCACAGCTTGCCCGCGGCCCTGTTACCGGCAAATACGGCTCTGGAAAATTTTGGTACGAAAGTCATCCTGCGGCCCGTGAAGGAACGCGAAGGCGTGATGGTTCTCGTCATGCCCCGCCGGGGCGGCTACCAGCACAAGCTACAATTTCTCGGTCTGACCAAGGACGGGCGGGCGCATGTCGAGTCCACGGTCTGGACCGAAGGCGCGATACATGAAATCGACGAACCGCTGACGATGGCCGGCTACGAATTCGTGCCCGCTGCAGGCAAAACGATGACCTTCCGGGTCGACCGCCGCAAAGGGTATGTCTTTGTGAATGGTGACGGTCTAGTGACGCCGCCGGATGGCCCAACCATGATCTTTGGCCCCTACCAGCAGAACGTCTCCGTGGGACGACCGGCTCCCAAACCCAGCCTTCAGGGGACACAGCCAAAGCCCAAATAGCGTTGCCGGCAGTGACGGAGTTTCGCAAAGGAAACGCCCATGTCGAATAGATAAACTTTCGCGGGATCGACCTCAGTTAGCACCCACAGCCCGAAGCGAACGCCACACTTTCTCTGGTGTCGCCGGCATATCGACGGGTTCCGCACCGACCCGGGACAGGGCATCGGCCAGCGCGTTCATCACCGCCGACGGCGCGCCGGTGGTGGCGCTTTCGCCAGCACCTTTGGCGCCGATCGGATTGTCCTTCTCAATGACTTCGTTGAAGGCGACCATTGGCCTTGGCAGATCGTCCGCCCTTGGCAGGCAATAGTCCATCAGACTGCCCGTCAGGGTCTGGCCGTTGTCTTGGTCATAGACGATCCGTTCGAGCAACGCTTGACCGATGCCTTGCGCAAGACCGCCGTGCATTTGGCCCAGGACGATGATCGGATTAACGATCCGTCCCACATCGGCGACAATGCTGTAATTCTCTATACGCACGCTGCCGTCGGCGGGGTCAACTGTCAGCTCACAAACATGGACGCCATTCGAAATGACTTCCGCTTGGACATTGAAGTCAGCTTCTTCGGCCAACTTTTCCCCGGCCTTTTCGATATCGGCGGCAACGTCATACAGCGTGACACTGCGATCGGTGCCAACGATGGTAAAGCGCCCGTCGGCAAATTCGATATCACCGATTGCGGATTCCAGCAGATCCGCCGCCGCCTCTCGGCCCCGCTCTATGACCTTTTCCGCCCCCATAAAGGCCGCCGTGCCGCCCATGCGGGCGGAGCGAGACCCGTACGAACCGGCGCCGCGGCGCACCCGGTCGCTGTCCCCATAGACAACGTCAATATCTTCGAATCGAACGCCGAGCTTCTCGGACAGAATCTGTGAATACATGGTCGCGTGTCCCATGCCGAAATCCTGCGTCCCCAGCATTGCTGTAACCCGTCCGTCGCCAGCGACAGCGATTTCCGCGAACTCGGTCGGCGTGGCACCGTCGTTTTCTGTATACATTGCCATGCCGATTCCATGCAGCCGGCCTTCCGCTTCGGCCGCAGCACGCCGCGCCGCGGCCTCCTGCCAGCCGGAAAGTTCGACCGCCCGGTCCAAATTGGCGGTAAAATCGCCAGAAGTAACAACGGCACCGCCCACCATGCCCCATGGCAGGTCACCCGCGTCGAGTAAATTGCGCCGGCGCAATGAAGCAGGGTCGACACCGGTATCAACCGCCGCCTGATCGATCAGCCGTTCAAGAATGTAGTTGGATTCAAGCCGTCCGATGCCGCGATAGGCGCCTTGTGGCGTGGTATTGCTGACAACACCGCGCAGCGCGAGATGTCCTGTTGGAATACGGTAGGGTCCACCCAGAATTTGTGAAACGTAGTGGGTCATGACCCATATGCTGCGGTTCGCGAGGTAGGCGCCATGCCGCCAATCACCGCGAACGCGCAATCCTATGAAGCGGCCTTCCTCATCAAGGGCCAGTTCGCCATCGAATATATGATCGCGGGCCTGATTATCGCTCAAAAAGGCTTCGCTTCGGTTCGCCGTCCATTTTACCGGCATCTGCAAGCGCCGCGCCGCCACCAAGGCAAGCACGAATTCCGCATAGACACCGCCGCGGGCACCGAATCCACCGCCGGTATCCGGCACAATCACATGCAATTGTTCTTCATCGACCCCCAGCACCATCGCCAGCCCGGCGCGCATGCCATGCGCCGACTGGCAACCAACCTGCAAGATCAGTCGGCCATCGGCCGCATCGCAACGGGCGACCGCCGCGCGGGGCTCCATGAAATTGATCACGACCCGGTTGTTGACCAGACGCAGCCGGCTGACATGCGCGGCGGCGGCAAAGGCGGCGTCCGTCGCCGCTTCATCGCCGGTCGCCCAGTCGAACGACACATTGCCCGGCGCATCGGGCCAGATCTGTGCCGCCGACGGTTCGAGCGCATCTTCGATCTCCATCACCGACTGCAGAGGCGCGTAGTCAACCGCAATCAGCTCGGCTGCGTCCTGCGCCTGGGAAAGCGTGTCGGCGACAACGAAGGCAACCGGTTCGCCCAAATACCGCACCCGTTCTCGCGCGAGCGGATACTGAGACGCTTCGGCAGCGTCTCCACCGTCAAGACGGCCGATATCGAAGGGCGGCACTTTGGAAAATGATGGAATCGGGCCTGCGATCTCATCCTCGAGATCCGCCGACGTCAGTACCAGCCGCACGCCCGGGGCCGCCCGGGCCGCCTCAACATCGATCGATGTGATGTCCGCGTGCGGCAGCGGCGCGCGCAACACCGATGCCGCCAATGTTCCTGGCGCCAGAATATCGTCGCTGAACAGGCCGTTCCCGGTCAGGAAACGAAAATCTTCCTTGCGCGGCACCGATGCGCCAATGCCGGTTTCGTTCGTCGCCATTACTGCCCCCTCGTCATGTTCCTACGTTGCGGGCAGCACGCTGCCGGCTCAACCCGCGTCGGGATTATACACCTTGATCGGGCGGTAGCTCTTGTACGCCGGGGTCTGGTCGGCCCACAGGACTCCGCTCGCGGCGGCTCCGTCCACCACAATGGCCTGGCCGTTCACGAAGCTGGAGCGGTCGCTGGCTAGGTGCAGGGCCATTTGGGCGATGTCGTCTGGTTTACCTGCTCTCGGGATCGGTTGGCGCTCGGCGTAATGGGTGGAGCGTTCGGCGACCACCTCATCCGGCTTGCCGACGGCGTTGGTCGACAAAGGCGTCGGGATGTAGCCGGGGCAGATGCAATTCACGCGGATGTTGGCCTCGCCATAGGGCATGGCGGCGGTCTTGGACATGTGGATGACCGCGGCCTTGGCGGCGGAATAGACCAGCGGCCCGCGCCCGGCAGCGACGCCAGCAATCGAGCCGGTGTTGATGATCGAGCCACTGCCTTGCGCCCGCATCACTGGAATGGCGTGCTTCATGCCGAGAAAGACGCCCTTCACGAGCACGTCGAAGGTCATGTCGAAATCTTCGGCCGGGATTTCCTCGAACAGGCCGAGCGCGCCGCCGAAGCCCGCATTGTTGAACATGCAGTCGAGACGGCCCCACTTAGCGACCGCAGCGTCAACAGTAGCCTTCACCTGGTCCTCCTGGCGCACTTCGCAGGAGACAAACACCGCCGCATCGCCGAGTTCCGCCGCCAGCGTCTCGCCGCGTTCGCGCTGCATGTCGGCGATGACAACCTTGGCGCCCTCTTCTACGAACAAGCGTACTGATGCTTCGCCGATGCCACTCGCACCGCCGGTTACGATTGCGACTTTCCCTTCGAGCTCCGGCATTTCCGTCTCCCTCATACTGAATTTACCCAAGCATAAGCATGGCGGCTCGTGGCGCAATGTGGCTGAAATGCACGAGGAACAAAAAGAATCCCTATACTGCGCGCAAACGTGGTGGCAAGGCGATGAGGTTATGAGGCTCACCCAAGCGGAAACAGAAGAATTTGAGAATACTGGCTATCTGGTCTCCGACGGTTTTTTGGGAGATGCGGAAGTCGGTCATATCCAAGAATGTTATATGGATACGATCGACCGCCTACGCCGCGAAAGTTCCCTGGAGAATGTGCAGTCCGGTGAAGATGCGGATGCGGACTTTCAAGTCTATCAAATCCGGACGGCGCATCTGCAGCACGCGGTCTTTCGAATGCTCATCAACGATTCGCGCTTGCTGGATCTTGTCGAATCCCTGCTCGGCCCCGACATCCGCCTCATTCACTACCAGGGCCTTTACAAGCCGGCACAAACCGGCGGCGAGGTAGGATGGCATCAGGATAACCATTATTTTGGCGTCGCCCAGAACCGGACGGTGACGGTCTGGCTTGCACTCGATGACGCGACGGTCGAGAACGGTTGCATGTGGTATCTGCCAGGCCAGCACAGGATGCTGTTGGAGCATGAGCAGCTTTGGGACACGGCGGAAAAGAAGGGGTTCTATTTCGCCATTCGCAATATCGATGACAAGGGTGCTGTACCCGCCGAGGTCAAGAGAGGCGGGTTCGCCATCCACCATTGTCTGATGCCGCACCGCTCGCTCAAGAACCGGACGGATCAGCCGCGACGAGCCATCGCCATGCATTTCATGGATGCCACAATGCCCGATCCCAATATGCTAAAAATTCTCCCCGACGGTGCGGCGCCCATGTTGCGCCGCCGTTCATAGCAAAGGAAGTTCGAAATTGCGCATCATTATCTACGGGGCGGGTGGTATCGGTGGCGTCATCGGCGCACAGCTCTTTAAGGCCGACCATGATGTCGTTCTGATCGCACGCGGTCCCCATCTCGAAGCCTTGCAGAACAATGGCATGCGCTACGAAACACCGCACGGGTCGGACACGCTTCCGATTCCAGCGGTAGGTCATCCTTCCGAAATCGAATTCCGAGACGGTGACGTGGTCCTGATGACGATGAAGGCGCAACACAGTTTGGACGCGCTCGATACGCTTCGCGCTGTCGCAGGAGAGGATATTCCCGTGGTCTGCGGGCAAAACGGCGTCGCAAACGAGCGCATGGCCCTGCGGCGCTTTAAGCATGTTTACGGCATGCTGGTTTATTTGCCCTCAAACTTTCTCGAACCCGGCGTGATCCAGACGAACTCCGCCAAAACAATCGGCATTCTCGACACTGGTGTCTTCCCCGAAGGCACCGACAGCTGCGTCGAAACGCTTATGGCAACGCTGGAATCGGCGAATTTCAGCGCCCGGCCTGTCGCGGATATCATGCGCTGGAAGTATGGCAAGCTGCTGATCAATCTCGGGAACGCGCTCAACGCCCTATGTCCCAGGAATGATGAAGCCAATCCGGTCCGCGCCCTTCTGCGCGAAGAAGCACGGACATGCTTCGAAGCCGCGGGCATTGCCTACACCGCCGAAGACGAAATCACCGCGCGCCGTGGCGATCTCATGAAGTCCGCCAAAATCGACGGCGTCGGACGTCAGGGTGATTCATCCTGGCAGGGATTGATGCGCGGCAACCGGGACATCGAAGCAGATTACCTCAATGGCGAAATTGTTTTGCTGGGCAGGACATTGGGAATTCCAACACCCGCAAACGCTTTATTGCAAACGCTCGCCAACAAGATGGCCCGTGAGGGCACGACGCCACAAAGCCTGTCCGCCGTGGACTTGCTGCGCCAGATCGAGATTGAGGCAGATCAACCAGGCTGACCCTCGAATATGTGATTGTCGTTCTTCCAATAGATAAGGCTGCAGACGAGCACCGAGGATTGACCCATGGACGAACACGCGAAACCCGTGCGAACGTTGATTATGGGCGCGGCCGGACGCGACTTTCACAACTTCAACCTGGTATATCGCAACGATCCCGAAACGGAAGTCGTGGCGTTTACAGCCACACAAATTCCCGGGATTGCGGATCGTTCCTACCCGCCGGATCTCGCCGGCGCCCTGTATCCGCGCGGTATCCCCATTCTCGATGAATCCGATTTCGACGAGATCTGCCGTCGCGAAAACATTCAGCGTGTCGTCTTCGCATATAGCGACGTACCGCACGCGACGGTTATGCATACCGCCTCGCGCGCTCATGCGGCGGGCGCCGATTTCGTCCTGTTGGGCCCATCGCGCACGATGCTAAAATCGGATCTTCCGGTGATCGCGATTTCGTCGGTCCGAACCGGGTGTGGAAAATCGCAGGTCGGCCGCTGGTTATCGCAGCGGTTGCGGACGCGCGGTCTCGCCGTTGGCGTATTGCGCCACCCCATGCCGTATGGCGATCTCCGGAACCAGCGCGTTCAGCGGTTCGCCACTCGGGACGACCTGAGTAACGCCGCATGCACCATCGAAGAGCGGGAGGAATACGAGCCCCATATCGCGGCCGGCGGCGTCATCTTTGCCGGAGTCGATTATGCGGACATTCTTGCCGCCGCGGAAGCGGAAGCGGAAATTGTCATCTGGGAAGGCGGTAACAACGATTTTCCCTTCATCAAGCCCGATCTTCACATCGTCCTTGTCGATGCGCTGCGCCCCGACCAAACCGACAGCCATCACCCGGGCGAGACGGTACTGCGGATGGCGGATGTCGTGGTGGTCGCGAAATCGGATGCGGCCCCCAGCGGTAATGTGGAACAGTTGATCACCGCTGTAAACGATATCATCGGCAGCGTACCGGTCATCCTGGGCGGGTCTCCTGTTCGTCTCGACAAACTTAAAGAGGTCACCGGAAAACGTGTTCTCATCGTCGAAGACGGTCCCACAATCACCCATGGCGGCATGCCGCATGGTGCTGGTTATGCGGCAGTCACTGCGAAGAAAGATCTCCGCGTCATCGATCCGAGGGCATCTGCCGCCCCCATGATACAAAAGCTATACGACCAATATCCTCATATCGGCCCGGTGCTCCCGGCTGCGGGATATGGGGTGGAGCAGCGTGCGGCGTTAACGGAAACCATCAACAAAAGCGACGCCGAAATTGTGATCGCGGCAACCCCGGTCGATCTGGCAAAGATACTCGAACTCGATAAACCGGTCGTACGGGTGCGTTACGATTACGCAGACCTGGAGGAACCAGGCCTTGCCGGAATCGTCGACCGCTTTCTCGACGACAACGGTCTGTAATGCGCGTTGTCGTTGCGCTCGGCGGCAATGCGTTGCTCAAGCGCGGCGACCTCGCGGATGCATCGACGCTGCGCGATAATATCGCGGCGGCAACCAAAGCCATTGCTGGTATCGCCGAAGGACACGAACTCGTCGTCACACATGGCAACGGGCCGCAAATTGGCCTGCTCGCCTTGCAAGCCGAAGCCTATAAGGAGGTTTCGCCCTACCCGCTCGATATCCTGGGCGCGGAAAGCGAAGGCATGATCGGCTACCTGATCGACCGTGAACTTCGCAACTGGCTAAAAGGCCAAGACGTCGCAACGCTTCTCACACAAGTCGAAGTGGATGGAAAGGATCCGGCATTTTTGGATCCGACCAAACCAATCGGTCCGATCTATGACGAAGCGACCGCCGGCGAGTTGGCTGCGGCGCGAAATTGGACCGTCGCGCCGGATGGCGCTCATTTCCGCCGTGTTGTCCCGTCACCTGAACCAATCGAAATTATCGAAATCGAGACGATACGCCTGCTGCTCGGTGCAGGCGTGCTTGTCGTCTGCGCAGGCGGCGGCGGAATCCCTGTCATCGTGTCACCGGAGGGCACGATTCATGGTATCGAAGCCGTCATCGATAAAGACCTTTCCGCAGCGCTCCTTGCCCGCCAGCTTGGCGCAGAGTTCCTTCTCCTCTTGACCGATGTCGAAGGCGTTTTCGAAAACTGGGACACACCCAACGCCAGCCTCATCCATTCTGCAGCGCCGTCTGCGCTGCGCCACATGAAATTTGACCCGGGGAGCATGGGACCAAAAGTGGAGGCCGCCTGCCGGTTTGTCGATGCGACCGGCGGGGTCGCAGCGATTGGGGCCCTCGATCAGGCAGCTGAGATCATGGCCGGCAACGCAGGAACGCGCATCCAGGCAAGATTATAACGGCACCCTAAGGAAAACTTGCCGAGGTCGACCGCAACGCAAGTAGACTGTAGTGGACTTTCGTTGCAGAGGAGATTGCGGGATGAACGCGTCATCAGAACTCATCAAGGTACCGGCACGTTGCGGAAAAGCGCAAAAGGTCGCGCAAGGCGAACAAATTCAGATTATCAACACGCACGGCACGCAAGTCGTCGATACCTGGGCCTTCAACGCCGAAGACCTCAATGAATGGATGTCTATGGAACACACACGCGCGACAATCGACAAAATGATGCCCGATTTGGGCGAAGGGTTCCTCAGCAACCAGCGCCGCGCCATCCTTACCATCACCGAAGATACCAGCCCCGGCGTGCACGATACCCTGAACGCGGCCTGCGATGTCTATCGGTACCGGCTTCTTGGCTGCACGGAATACCACGACAATTGCACCGACAACCTAAAGACGGCGCTAGCAGAGCTTGGTTTGCGGTCAGATCGTACGCCCTGTCCGTTCAACATGTTCCAGAACCGGCCCTGGGAAATGGGTAACCGCCTTTATAAGGAACCCCCGAAATGCACGCCTGGCGACGCTCTCACCTTCCGGGCTGAAATGAATTGCATCGTCGTCATGTCGAGTTGCCCGCAGGATATGAACCCGACAAACGGCGCGGACCGTATGCCGAAGGATGTGCACTATCGCGTTTTTTGAGCCTGTTGGCGCGTTAGTGCTATTGTTTCGGCATGCTGAATACTGACCCCACGCTCACATGAGCACCGACATTTCACCGCAGCGTTTGAAGGCCATGCTTGGTGCCGCCATGGTGCATCACAAGGCTGGCCGTTTTGCCAAGGCGTTGCCTCATTTTCGTAAATACTTGAAGCGCCAACCCGATGATATCGATGCGTTAAATATGGCGAGTTTCGCCGCCTTCCAGTCCGATAAATCCGAATTGGCGCTCGAGTGGCTAAACACGGCAAAAACCAGTGCACCGGACGACGCACAGACCTTCTATAATTTGGGTCTCGTGAGCCAGTCTATTGGCATGCATGACGATGCGGTAACAGCCTATCGCCGTACCGCCGAATTGGAACCGCACTTTGCCAGTGCCCACTACAATCTCGGCACCGTACTCAACCAACTCGGCCTCCTGGATGAAGCTGTTGCCGCCTATGATAAGGCCATCGAGGCTGACCCCGATCATGCGAAGGCGCATTCGAGCAAGGCATTTGTCCTACGCACGCAAGGGAAAAGCGAAGAGGCCATCGCCGCCTACGGACGCGCCGCCGCCTTGCAATTCGAAGACCCCGCGATCCTGACCGGTCTCGGCAAGGCGTTGCAAGATGCGGGACGCCTAAGCGAAGCCGGGTCCGTATTCGAGCGGGCTATCGAAGCGGACATCGACTACCCGGAAGCCACCAGCGGCCTCGCGGATGTCCTGGTGCAGCGTGACGAACCGCTTGAAGCCATTTCAGAATGTGATGCCTTCCTCATGCGTCACCCGATCGACGCCAGCGTTCTCGCCGCGAAGTCCATCGCCCTGAACGAAACCGGTAACAAGGATGCCGTTAGATCGCTCGTCGACTTCGATCGTTTCGTCGCGCCGATACGGCATGAAAAAGCGCCGGGCTTCAAAAATATCGAGGACTTCAACGCCGCGATCGCCGACCACGTCACGCAACATCCGACGTTGATGACCTCTCCAACCAGTCACGCGACACGCCTCGGCAAACATACAGCGGATTTGACGGTAAAACCGAAAGGTCCTATCGCCGGCTTCGAAAGGCTTGTCAGCGATGCCGTCGAGACGTTCATAAAGCGCCTGGGCAAGGATTCCGATCATCCCTTCATCGCCAACCGGCCGCGCAAATGGCACCTCGCCGTCTGGGCCATCGTTCTGGAAGGCGAAGGCTATCAGGTAGCGCACATTCATCGGTCGGCCTGGTTGAGCGGCGTCTATTACGCCAAGGTTCCCGAAATCGTCCTCGAGGACGGCAAGGCCGGCTGGATCGAGTTCGGCGAGCCTGGACCCGAATATCATTGGTCGACCGAGCCGGAGACGCGCGCCTTTCAGCCCGAACCCGGCCTGATGGTCCTGTTTCCCAGTTACATGTTCCACCGCACGATTCCATTCGCGTCGAACGAGACCCGCATCAGCATCGCCTTCGACGTGGTGCCCGAC
>JAJFJB010000321.1 GCA_021774435.1 Alphaproteobacteria bacterium | reverse complement strand
TGTTGAAATCGTGCGCAACACCGCCAGTCAGCTGACCGACAACTTCCATTTTTTGTGCTTGCCGGAGTTGCGCCTCGGTTTCTTTCCGCTCGGTTATATCCTCGACAAGTGCGAAGTATCCGAGCACATCCTGGTTTTCAGAAAAGTGCGGTACGTAGGACGCCCAGATCGTTCGATTTGAGTTGTCACCATAAATAACCGTATCTTCGAACGAGACATTTTCACCTGCGAGGACTTTATTGATGTGAGGTTTAAAGCGCGCGTAGGCTACCGGATAAATCTCACTTACTGTTTTACCAATGATTTCGGACCAGTCCTTGCTGAACCATTCTTGCGTCGTCTTGCTGACAAACTGGTACCGTTCGTCAGCATCGATATATGCAATGAGCACTGGCAACGAGTCCGTGACGAGTCTCAGCTGCGCCTCGCTTTCTCGTAACGCCTGTTCCGCTGCTTTGCGCTCGGTAATGTCAAAATGCCAAACCATTGTGCAATCTGCGTTGTCGAACCGGATCGGGCGCGTGTTCATCGATATCCAAATTTCCGTCCCGTCCAGACGTAGTCTTTGTGCTTCAAAGTCTTCGAGATCAGCACCACTTTTTATCGTCTCGTTGACCTCAACTAATTGATCAAGTCCCACCCACGTGCCGGAAATATCGGAATTAAGCATTTGGTCGCGAGACACTCCGCCAAGCATGGCGACAAGCGCGTCATTGACGAATAGACGTTTTGCTTCTGCCCTCTGCTTTCCGCGTGTGTGATTGACGATTGCGACACCAATGGGGCTCTTTTCGAGGATTTTCCGGAGTGTCTGCTCGCTCTCGCTCAACGCGTGTTCGCGCAATTTCAAGTCGGTGATATCACTGCGCAGCCCTACAATTCCGCCGGAACCAGTCCTGTGTTCACTGACGCGTATCCAGTGCCCATCGGGTAACTGACGATCGAATGCCGGACGTGGTTCATTTACAAATGCAAGTCGCTCGGCCAACCAGTTCTCGTCGTATTCGGATCGAACCGATTCAGGTCTGTATTCAAAGTAAGCATGCAACAGGCTTGTTCGTGATGCACCTGGCTTCAAATGTTCGGCATATTCTGGATAGATGACGCGATGTCTTTCATTGCAAACGACGAAATTGCCCTCCGCGTCATAGAGAATAAAACCGTCCGGGATTCTTTCGATAGCATCCCGCAAGTGCTCCTCGCTGGTCCGTAGCGATTTGTCCTGCCGACGCAATTCTCTTCTCAGCGAAGAGTTCCACGCATAATTTCCGCCAACTGCCAATAGGACCAATGCGATCAATACCAGCAATCCTAGCAACAACGTCTGCCGTTCCAGCCAACTCGAATTCGCCAACGGTATCCAGCGGTCAAGGATTTCCTGACTTTCCTCGAGGCTAATCGTCGAAACCGCCTTACGCAAGATGCTGTTTAGCTCCGGCCAGTCATTCCGGGTTGCAAAAGCCAGCCGAGCGAAATAATCAGTTTTTCCGGAGACCTGCAGATTTGAAATGCCAAGGCTTCTTAAGGTATGCGTCGCTGTCGCTAGGTTGCCGACCATCGCATCCAGGCGGCCAAAAGAAACCAATAATAGTCCTGTCTCCATATCCCGCACGGGCTGAAGGTCGATGCCCGGATGGTCGCGGACGATCCATTCCTGCCAAACATAGCTTGAGACAACACCAACTGATTTTCCTCTCAAGGCCCTCAATGATTTGAATTTCTTCGAGCCGCTTTGCGCGATTATGACGCCGGGCAATTCGATGTGCGGCATTGTGAACGACATGAATTCCGATCGCGCGGCGGTATTGGTCGCCGCGCTAAGCATATCGACTTCCCTATCGCGCGCCATTTTCATCGCATCGTCCCAACTCGCTACTGGAACAATTTGGAATTCGATACCCAGTCTTTCTTCGAGAAGTTTCAGATAGTCCGCCGATATCCCAAGGAGATTCCCGTTTTCATCGAGCGATTCAATTGGCGGATAGTCAGGATCCGGGGCTACGCGGACGACCGGGTGTTGATTAAGCCATTGTTGTTCTGGCTCAGAAAGTTCAACTAAAACGGGTTCTGCTGGTGCCGACGCGGTTGAAACCGCTATAAATAAAAAAACAATCAGAGCCTGAAAAATCGCGTTCCGGCAGGCATTTTTCATGATTCTAAAATCAAAATTGCAAGGCCAGCGTGGGACCATTCCATCCGCATTGCTTTAGTTCGTACAACTTAACCATATAGATGATTCCTCCCTAATATTCTCTAAATATTGCCTTCCGCACCCTTTCAGAAAGTAAGTTTCATGCTTGGCTCTCCATGAATAACGATGACGGTTAACCAACTGAAAATATATAAATTTCATTCATTTGTGGATTTTTCCAAAACGTTTTGGAGGAGGCGTGAATGCCTCCTTCAGCAAATGAATGGGGCTTTTCAATTCAATCCAAAAAAGTTTTGATTTAATTTTACAATCTTAAATAACAAGCATTCGATTACTGAAAATCGAAGAGACTCTTAACCGCGTCCCCCATTTAAAGGACGTGCCCGAAGCTTCAATCACATATACTAATAAGTGAAATTAAGTAAGCGAATCGAAAAATGTTAATTATTGATTAATACTTACTGTAGGTTTTAATATTAATATTTGGTAATTTTTGGAAATTATTGCGAATTTTTCGGAGAAATTCTAAATAAAAGTATTTGTAAAGTATCATGAGAGGAAAGATGGCTCATTCCACACTAAAAACACTAGAGGAGATAGATCCCTACAACATCGAGGAAACAAATGACTTAGAGGCTGATATGGATTCGATGCATGTATTGCCTCTGAGCATAATCCCTCTGAAAACGCCCGCATTGCGGCGGGCGCGCCTCATCAAAAATGTGAGGCTCGAAAGCGTTATCGAGTTGTTCAACTATCGGGATGGCGGTAGCGGTCAGATAGAAACGACCGATATTTCCAACATGTTTGGCTGGGCGAAAGATAAAAAACATGTGGATGAGGGTATTATTGCCGCTTTAAGCAAACTGCACAGTTTTGACGTTTATTCACTACGTATTCAGCTGCGCAAGCTTGGCATACAGGTCGATCAATCCGATCGATTGAAGTTGTCGGATTCCAAGCGCGCCGACCTTATGCAATTTATGAACGTGTTCACGAAGCCGCTCCTCCTGCATGTTTATAATTCGCCAACCTCTCAGGTCGACAGTATGGAGCAGTTGATCCAAAAGTTTGCGTCGCCGGAAAAGGGGGAAGCGTTAGAGAACCTCACACTAATGGCCAATAAACTGAAAATCGAAATACAGGAAGTGCCAAAGTTCCTGGAGGAATATGCCGATATCTATCTTTCGATCGCATATGGGAAGGAGACCCTTAATTCTTTGATCCCGCAAATTCTGATGTTTGAGGATTCGATTGAAGAAATGAAGGAAAACTATGAACTCCGCAGCGATGCGCGGCTGATGCGCAGTATTGAATTCATCCAGGACAGTTTAACGGATGTCACGGCATCTGTTGTCAGCCGCTTCGAAGCCTTTGACAGGTCATCGCAATCAATGTGGGACGACATCACAGCTGAGTCTTTTAACCGCCTTAAGTCACACATCAGAGCACATCATGTTTCGATAGGCGCTATATTATGCGGCCTCTCCGTGAAAATGACCGGCTGGCAAAACAATTTTGCTGCGGGCTTCGGTCTCGTTCGACGTGCGGATTTCATCCGGTCGGACATGATGCAGGGCATGGAGAAAATTATTCAGATCGAAGAAATTATAAAACGGGAACAAAAATCCGCCCCAACCTGGGAATCCTTCACAATCCCGAAAGCCCAGTAGGGTAGCCCGGTAACCGACGAAATCGCGTGTCGATTTTCAGTTCGATACGCGGTCGGCCTCGCTGACTATCCGAGTCTTGGATGGCAAACCGACTAGGGTGGAAATTTCTTTTTGAGTCCGTGGCATAGTGCCTGGTTGCCGGTTAATCCCGGATACCGCTATGCTCATACGAGCAAAAAGTAAGGCGCTGGGAGAGAGACAATGAGCGGTGATGAGCCGACCCGGTACACCGGTAATCTTGTAAACCTGGATAACGGATTGATTAGCCGGGATATATTCACGCAGCAATCGATTTACGACGAGGAACTGGAACGGATTTTTGCGCGATCCTGGCTGTTCGTCGGTCATGAAAGCCAGGTTCCTAATCCTGGCGATTACATTCTCGGCCGCATGGCGGAGGAATCCGTCATATTCAACCGTGACCGGCATGGCAAATTGCATGTTTTCCTAAACAATTGCCGTCACCGGGGCATGCGGGTTTGCCGGTACGACAAAGGAAATTCCAGCAAATTCGCCTGCCCGTTTCACGCCTGGGTCTTTTCGGATGAAGGCAAACTGGTCGGCGTGCCGAAGCTGAAGACCGGTTATCATGGCGAGCTCGATCGCTCGCAATGGGGTTTGATTGAAGCCCGTGTCTACAGCTATCGCGGCTTTGTTTTCGCCTGCTGGGACGAGGAAACGCCGGATTTTGAAACCTATCTCGGCGATTTGCGGTTCTATTTCGACGATTACTGTGAACAACACGATGGCAGCTACGATGAATGGGAAGCCTTCGGTGGCATCTTCAAGTGGCAAGTGCCCTGCAACTGGAAATTCGGGGCAGAAAATTTTGCGGGTGATTATTACCACAACCCGAGTCATGCCTCGGTCGATGCAATCGTACTGTCGCCCGCCGGCACGAAGGGACGCCACACCTACGATACGGTCACCAAGACCCGTGAACAGCATTTGCTCAATATCTGTGTCACACCGGAAGGCCATACGTCTCGCGGCCAACTTTTCAAAGACGATTACGAATACATGCCGACCTATCAGGAAATGGCCGTAGTCGAGGACTATTTCCGCGATTGCTACTACAAGCGTCAGGAAAAGCTAGGTGATAAATCACGCTGGTTCGGCCATGGCGGCACGATTTTTCCCAACGTTTCCTATTCGAACGGCGTTCAAAGCATGGGAATCTGGCATCCGGACGGCCCGCATCAAACCCAGGCCTGGCGTATTTTCCTGGCACCGAAAGCAGCCCCGGATGAGGTCAAGGATGTGCTGCGCCACTATGTCATCCGCTATCAGGGGCCGTCGGGTTTGACGGAGCAGGACGATATGGAGAACTGGGGTTCCGCACATCAAGGATCGCGCGGCACGATCGCGCGCCGCTACGACTATCATTACGGTATGGGGATGGGCTACGAACGAAAGGGATGGCCTGTCGAGTGGCTGGGCGGCGACGTCTATGCGACCGAGGATGTCTCGGAACAGAACCAGCGCGCCTATTATTCCCGGTGGGCGACCTTGATGGATCAGCCGCCATCCGCGCCGCAAATACGCGAAACCGCAGCTGCGGCGGAGTAAGGAAATGGACGGAACGCTCGATAAGGCCCTGATCGATCAGTTGTTGCTCCGCTACGAGGTCGAGCAGTTTTTCATCCATGAAGCCGAGTTGCTGGATTCACGGCAATTCGACGAATGGCTGAATTTGCTGGCGGAGGATATACGCTATTGGATGCCGCTGGCCCGCAACCAGGAAATGGGCGATTGGGGCGGAGAATACTCTAAAGAGGGCAAGGACCTGAACTGGTTCGACGAAGGCAAATTCGAGCTTGAACAACGCGCGAAACAGATCATGACGGGGCTGCACTGGGCTGAAGAGCCCGTTTCACGCACGTCGCATATGGTTTCCAATTTGCGCATCGAAGATAAGGCGGACGGAACGATCGATACTCGCTGCCGGTTCCTGGTGTATCGAAATCGCACGGAGACGGAAACGGACTTCTTTGTTGGTAAGCGGCACGATACCCTGCGGCGAGAAACCGATGGTTTCCGGATTGCCGCCCGGGAAATTTTTCTCGACCAAAGCGTTCTTTTAGCAAAGAACCTGACAGTCTTTTTCTGATATACCCACCGCGCCGTGCATAAAGAGGCGGCGACGAAAGAAAAACAATAGGGAGTAGGCGGATGCAACGATCCAGGTTGCCGGCCGGCGGCGCGAATTTATTTCAGAAAATTCGGGGCAAGAGAGCGGACGCCGTCGCGCAGGGCATGGAACTGCTCGACATGTCGATCGGCGAGCCGAAAGGCCCTGCCTTGATGAGTGCGCGCAAGGCCGCTCGTGACGCTGTTATGAGCGATCAAGAAAGCATGCATGCCTATCAGTATAATGACAGCCCCGCCGTGCCCGATTTTGCGCGCCGTTTCGTAACCGCGCATCTGACCCGTGAGATGCCGGAGGAGGGTGTCGCCTATCTTCCGATTCCAGGCATCAAGCCAATCATCGGCTTGCTGCCACTGGCCTGTGGTTGTGCGTCGGAAAATGTCACTGTCGCAACGATGACCAAGCCTGGCTACCCAATTCCGGCGGATTGGTGCGCCTATCATGTCAACGTGACTCACTATCCGTTACCATTGAATTCGCAGAACCAGTTTCGATTCTCCGTCGCCGACATTGAAACGCCAACCCATTTGGTCATGACCAATTATCCGCACAATCCTTCGGGTCAGATCGCGACGGCGGATTGGCTGAAACTGCTATGCCAGTATTGCAGCGATAAGGACATTCGTCTGTTCAACGACGCCGCATATTATTCACTGAGCCATAGCGACGAAAGCGCGACACTTGCTGAAATCGCCATCGATTATCCGGAATTGTCCTGGGCCGAGGCCTATACCGCTGCGAAACTCATCGGCAACGGTACCGGTTGGCATGTCGGCGCCCTGGTTGGTTCGCCGGACTTCATCCGCGATATGGGAGAAGTAAAAGGTAAGACCGATGCTGGCATCGTTGCGCCCATGGCGGCAGGCGCAATTGCGTCGCTTGAAGAGGATCAGGCTGGTATCGCGCAATATCGCGACATGTATCGCGAACGGTTGGAAACTCTGATCGACGTGATGTCCGACTGCGGTATGCGGCTTGCCGCGCAACCGAAAGCCGGATTTTATACCCTGTGGGATGCGCCGACGCGGGCCTTCGGGCAGGAAATGGACAGTGCCGAAGCATTCAATTTCGCGATGATCGACAATACTGGCGTCGTCGGTGTGCACTTCCCAGGCTGCATTCGCTACGCCGTATGCGCCGACGTGAAGGCGATGGAAAAGGGCCTTCGCAAAGCCTTCAAGAAAGCCGACGTCGCTTACGACTAGTTGGAGTTCGCTATATGCCAAAGCACATTATCGATATGAGCGGAAAAACCGTTCTGATCACGGGCGGGAGCAGAGGCATGGGCCGCGCCATGGCGCTGGGGTTTGCCAAAGCGGGCGCCGACGTCGCGATTACGAGCCGCAAGATCGAATCCTGTGAATCGGTGGCGGCTGAAATTGAGGCTCTCGGGCGGCGGTCCTTCGCCTATGCTTGCCATGTCGGTTATTGGGATCAAGTGAACAGCTTGATCGATGCGGTTTACGGGGAATTCGGCAAGCTTGACGTTTTGATCAACAATGCCGGGATGTCGCCCCTTTACGATCGCCCGGCGGACATCCCCGAAGCGCTCTACGACAAGGTGCTCGACGTCAACCTCAAGGGGCCCTTCAGGCTCTGTGCGGAGATCGGTCAACGCATGATCGATACCGGCGGCGGGTCGATCATTAATGTCTCCAGCACGGGCGCGATCCGGCCGCTCAAAAACATTATCACCTATGCCGCGGCCAAGGCGGGCGTCAATGCTATGACAGAGGCTTTTGCGAATGCCTACGGTCCGACCGTGCGGGTGAACTGCATCATGCCAGGACCATTCCTGACCGATATTTCCAAGGCCTGGGACATGGAAGCCTTCCAGAACCGCGCCAATGAACGCATCGCGTTAAAACGAGGCGGCGAAGCGGACGAGGTCGTTGGCGCGGCGCTCTACCTCGCGTCGGAACACGCCAGTTACACTACAGGGTCGATCGTCAGGATCGATGGCGGATCGACGTAAACACCAACCTTAATTGTCCAGATCCATATAGGCGGTGACTTCGACCTCGACATGAATGGCGGGGTCGAAGAACCCACTGACACCGACGAAGGAGAGCGCAGGCCTGATGTCCTTAAATACTTCCGCATGTGCCTTGGCGGCGTCAGCCCATTCCGTTGTATCGAGCATCATGATGTTGGTCTTGATGACATCGCCATAGGACGCGCCGGCTTCTTCAAGTGCCTGTCCGATAATCTTCAAGGAAAGCTGTGTCTGCCGGTACACATCGCCCTCATGCAGGATCGAACCGTCCGGCGCCGAGGGGGACGTCAGGCCGATTTCGATCATATTGCCGACCCGAACCGCACGCGAATATCCCGCCATTTCTTCCCAGGGCCGGCCGCTCGAAATCAGTTTGCGCATGATGCTTTCCCTCATAGCGATCGGACTTTTCACTCCTCGACTAACATTTGAAGATCGAAAACAAAAGCAACGGATTACCGTTTCTTCGTTCGTATTCGGATATTACGATCAAGGTTCATGTGGCATAGGGCGGCAAGGAGAATTCAGTTGGAAACCGATCACCATATTTCTGAAAAGGTGTATGCCGTCGTAGAGCGTTATTTCGCTGCGTTGAATGCCGGTAATGCCGATGCCGTCACGGACACCCTGAATTTTCCACATTTCAGGATAGGTTCGACAGGCAATGTCACCCATTACCCCGATGGCAAATCCGACCACCTGAACAATTTTCGGAACCGAACCAGCGCCGACGGCTGGCACCACAGCGTTATTGACAAAATGGAGGCGACCTTCACGCTTCCGTCCAAGGCGCATGTAAATGTCTATTTCCGCCGCTTACGTGAAGATGGCACGGAAATCGGGTCTTATTTTTCGCTCTACGTGATTACGGAAATCGATGACCATTGGGGAATTCAAGGCGGTTCCGGAAACGGTTCTTAAAGAACCGCGTCCCACCAATTATCGGCCGGCGACTCCGGGTGCGAGCGCAATCCTGCTGCTTTTACCGCTTCGATAGCGCAATACTCGTCCTTATCGGACGCGTCACCGCTGATACCGACGGCACCGATAACCGTATCGTCTGCACTGCAAATGAGAACACCGCCAGGCACGGGAATGAAACGGCCCTGCGATGCAGCCGAAAGGGCACCCTGAAAGGCGGGACGGTTGCCGAGGCGCTCGCGGATCGTGCGGCTGGAGATGCCCATACCCAATGCGCCCCAGGCTTTCCCTATCGCGATATCGCCGCGCATGATCCCGGAGCCGTCCTCGCGCTTGAACGCGAGTAAATTGCCCCCGGCATCCAACACGGCAACCGTTAGCGGCAACATGTCGTTCTCTTGGCCAATCCGGAGCGCGTGTTCCATGATTACAGACGCCTCGGACAAGGGCAGGGGGACGGCTAAGCGCTTCACGTAGTAGTCAGACATGCAGGGAGCTCTTTCGGCGGTGATTATGAGGTTAGATGTTGGTCGTGTGGATCATTCGCCACGCCGAAACAACGCCGCAATAGAGCCTCCATCGACGTTGATGGTTTCGCCCGTAATGAAGGCAGCGTCGTCGGACGCCAGGAACGCGGCGACGTTGGCAACGTCTTCAGGTTCACCCCAGCGCC
>JAJFJB010000033.1 GCA_021774435.1 Alphaproteobacteria bacterium | reverse complement strand
GAAATTGACGCGGTGGTGGGGGCGGTGTCGGAAGCTATTTAGTCCAAGGCATAACTTAATTCACGCTTGTCGTCCTCGGGCGTGACCCGAGGACCCATGCCAATGAAATTCTCGGCCCATGTAAGTGCATAAGCAAGGATTCGTGGAGGGCCTCGTATAACGGTATGGCGTGAAGATACTTGTCCATGTCCAAATGCACGACAGCGCCGAACGGGCTATTCAACGCGAGAAGATTGCCAAGCGTTGGCGCAGCGATAGGAAAGTTAGCCTGATCGAACGCGAAAGTCCGAATTGGAAGGATATCTACGAACATATTCGCGTTTGAGGGTTGGGTCCTCGGGCCGAGCCCAAGGACGAGAGACGGAGCGATGGTGGCGGCTTCGGTCTCGTTTCAGCGATAATCACCTATCGTTGATAGGGCGAAAAGTCGGTAGCGCAACGCGCCTTGCCCGGGATGGTGATGAGGTTCGAGTATTCTTTCACAGGGCGAGACCGCGCACGCTTGGCTTCGGACAGTAGGTATCATCGAAATAATATTGATCTGGATTGCCACCTACGCGAAAGTATTTTGAGGTTTGTCGGGAATTGATTTGTGGTCGAAATAACCAACCGAGAAGAACTCGAGGCGTGGCTCGGCAGTAAGGGCCGCGATGCTGCCTCTCCGATTGCGGCGCGCGCTGCTTTGCGCGTGTTGCCGCTTGTTGTTGAATTTTCCAGTGAGGATTGGGAAGCCCGGTCAGCAACCATCGTTCTACCAATGTTTCGGGCCATTGCCACGTCTTGGTTCGTGGGGCGTTGGCCCAAACAGGAGCTAGTCGGGCTACGCTCTGCTATCGCCCGTTCCGCCCGCTTCGCTGCCGACTCCGCCGCCTTCGCCTCCGTCTCCGCAGCCTCCACTGTTCGCTCCACTGCCTCCGCTGCAGAATCCGCTGCTTCAGCAGCCGACTCCGCCGCCTCCGCCGCCCGCACCGCCGCTGATAGTTCCGTTCGCTACCCTGCCGACTCCGCCATACGTTCCGCCTCTCTATCCGTCGAACTCTCCGTCTCCTGGCAAGAAATTTTTGCGGATGCGGATAGACTGGACGAGGCGCAAGCTAGTCGCGACTTGATGCGTTTTCCGTTGTGGAGCGGCGGCGCGCCGTTGGGACTGCTCGCTGACCGCTGGCGAACGCTGAAACACGCTCTGTTGGCTCTCGATACGAATTGGCAGGTCTGGACCGATTGGTATGACGACCGTCTGCGCGGGTTCGATAATTCCGGAAGCCGGCCCCTGATCGAGGGGCTTGAACGCGCGCGCGTGCTTATACCGAACGAGGATTGGGACAAGGGTCCAAAGCACGTCAACGCGCTGATCGCGGAATTGGAGGCGGAAAATCGCGCGAATACGCCACAGCAAAAGCCCGCGATTATCGAAGTCGCGTATGGCGAAGACAATGTCGTTCATCGTCTTCCGAGCCGTCCGCCCGAGCCCCGTGATGACGCGCAAGACGCACGGCTGCGGGAGGCGTGGGCTGCGCATACCGCGCTGTTCGGAGGATTGGAGGCGCTGAATCCGGGCCGGAACGCACCCGCCTTGGCACAAACGATGCAGCTTTACCGGGCGGCGCTGGGCGAGAATTTTGAAGAATTAAGGGTTATCGCGCTGGGCGTGCATGGCATGAGCCTGGAAGCCCATGCCGCCCACGCGGATGAAACTCTTTTGGATGACGCGAAGGGCGCGCTGGTTGGCATGGCCGCCTCGCATGGGCTTTTCATTCGCCAGTTTTATGCCTGGTTGGAATATCTCAAAGATACCGATCCCGCGCCTTCGGAGGAAGTCGTCGAGGCGGCGGTGGCGGTCGCGCGCGTAACACGCGAAATTGCCGGTTTGATTGGCGAGGATGTGGCGGAGCCGCTTAATGAGCTGGCCGATGTGGCGCTGCCATCGCTATCTGCCGACCCGGCGGACAGGCCGGCGACTGTCGTTCAGAGCGAGTTCCTGCGCAGTCTGGGAAACGTTCTGTCGGTTTCGCTTGCGCCGTTTGTAACGTTTGCCCGTGATGCCGGGGCAAGGGCGCGGAAGGGGGCATTGGACGGCGTCGAAGAGTCAACGAAATCGCTTTTCAAGAAAGTGTCGACGGCAATACTGTTCGGTGGTTCTGCCCTGGCCTTGGCGGCTCAATATCCGGCCGCGTTCGGCTGGCTGACTCATGTTGTTACGTTCTTGAGGAATACGTTCGGCGTGTGAAGGCAACAGTGCGTTGTTGGCGGGTTTTGATACCCTGATCCATCTGCCGACATCGGCGCGGTTGAGGGTTGGGTCCTCGGGCCGAGCCCAAGGACGACAGAAATACTTTGGATATGAAGTGGCGCTTCCTTTCCTTGTCTTCCTCGGGCTCGATCAGAGGACCCATGTTAGTCGAGATCGCCTGTCGCCTATGTCAATGAGCTGGGTCCCGTGGCTGCGTTTCTGTTGATGAAACTGAAATAGCCGCGGCTTGTCCGACCGTTAATCCGTCTTCTTTTCCCGCGCGATAATCCGCACTGACTTCTTCTTCGGTTTTTTGCGTTTCAGGGGGCCAAAGCCGGCCTTGTCGGCGCCGCGGCTTTTTGTTGCGGAGCGCTCCGGTTTGTCGCCGAGTTTGAGTTTGCGCGGTTTCTTGTTTTTCGGCTTGGCCTTGGCCCAACCCTTTTTCTGATTGCCGTCATCAACGGGTTTTGCGCGGGGCTTGCGTTCGTAACGAGGTTCGGGCGCGGCTGCGCTGCGTGCTTCTTCCTGCTGCGGCGAGGGTTTTCTTGTTTCGGGTTTTTTGGCGCGCGGTTCGGTCTTATCCCGAGCTGGCGTGACCGCCGGTGCCTCTGCGCGGGGTTCTTCGGTGGTTCGGCGGGGCTTGGCCCCCGCCGGTTCTGCGGGCTTGCGTTCGAACTTTCGTTTTGGCTCGAAGTTGCCGCGGCCGTTTGGCTTGCGATCCCTCGGGGAGCGGCGGTTTGCGGGGGGCTTGGCGTCGCGCGGACTGTCCTGTCGGGGCGGCGGGTTGTCGAGGCGTTTGAGGGACACCGTCTTCTCTACCATGCCCTCGGGGCCGATGGCTTCGAGGAGTTTTTCGACGCAATCGGGCGCAAACTCGACATGAGTTTCCGTCGGCTGTACGCGGATCGCGCCGATGTCGCGTTTGGTCAGATGTCCGGCGCGGCACAGCATGGGAACGATCCAGCGCGCCTCCGCATGATGCTTGCGGCCGACCGAGAGCGAGAACCAGACGCCGTTCTCGAAATCGTCGCGGCGTTTCTGCTTGCGGTCGGGCGGGCCGTTGTCGATCAGTTCTTCCGGTGCGGTGCGGTCCTTGGCATAGAGGCGCAGGAAGGCGGCGGCGATCTGTTCGGGGCCGTGCCGTTCGAGGAGGTCTTTTGCGAAGGTCTGCTCGGTCTCGCTGACCGGTTCGGTCAAGGCGGGGTCTTCGAGAATGCGTTCCTGGTCGCGCAGTGCGATGTCCTCGATCGAGGGAGGTTTGGCCCAGTCCGCCTTCACGTTGGCGAACTGCAACAGACGTTCGGTGCGGCGGCGTTCGTTGTAAGGAACGATCAGCGCGCAGACACCTTTGCGGCCGGCGCGTCCGGTCCGGCCGCTGCGGTGCAGCAGGGCCTCGCGATTACGCGGTAGGTCGGCGTGGACGACGAGTTCCAGATTGGGCAGATCGATACCACGT
The DNA here is from genome assembly GCA_021774435.1 of Alphaproteobacteria bacterium. Taxonomy (GTDB): domain Bacteria; phylum Pseudomonadota; class Alphaproteobacteria; order UBA8366. Next base: position 26,022 of record JAJFJB010000033.1, on the reverse strand, counting down.
GCCGCGACATCGGTGGCGATACAGACCCGGGCACGGCCGTCGCGCATGGCCTGCAGCGCGTGGGTGCGCTCGTTCTGGCTCAGTTCGCCCGACAGGGCCACGACAGCGAAGCCCCGGTTGGTGAAGCGGCTGGTCATGCGGTTGACCGTGGCCCGAGTCGCGCAGAAGACCAGTGCGTTCGTCGCCTCGTAATAGCGCAGGACGTTGATGATCGCGTTTTCGCGATCGTTGGGGGCCACGGTCAGGGCGCGGTATTCGATGTCTTCGTGCTGTTCGCGTTCCGCCGTCGTGCTGATCCGCACCGCGTCGCGCTGATACTTCTTGGCCAGAGTGGCGATCGTGCGCGGTACGGTGGCGGAGAACATCAGGGTTCGGCGCTCGGCCGGGGCGGAATCGAGGATATATTCCAGATCGTCGCGGAAGCCGAGGTCGAGCATCTCGTCGGCTTCGTCGAGCACCACGGCCCTGAAGGCGCTGGTGTCGAGGGAGCCGCGCTCGATATGGTCGCGCAGCCGGCCCGGCGTGCCGACCACGATATGCGCGCCGCGCTCCAGCACCCGCCGTTCGGTGCGCATATCCATACCACCGACACAGGAGGCGACACTTGCCCCCGTCATCTCGTAGAGCCAGCCGAGCTCACGCTTGACCTGAAGGGCCAGTTCCCGTGTCGGGGCGACGACGAGGGCGAGGGGTGCGGGTGCGTTTGAAAAGCGATCCGCGCCGTTCAGCAGCGTCGGCGCCAGGGTGAGGCCGAAGGCAACCGTCTTGCCCGACCCGGTCTGGGCGGAGACCAGGACGTCTGCCTTTTCCAGTTCAGGGGACAGTACCGCTTCCTGCACCGGGGTCAGGGCGTCGTAACCTCGTTTGTTCAACGCTTGGTCAAGCGCCGTGACGACGCCTTCGAATACAGTCATTTTTCTTCCAGAGACGGGTTCGCGCGCCGGGTTGCGGGTGTGGTTTACTCTGGGCGCACATCGCCACGTCAAATGTCGCAGCGGAACGGCTCGTATCGACCGCGTTGTACTGCGGGTGCAAGGACAAAGTAAAGCGGAGGCGTGCGGCAAATTGTTTCGTGTCGCCCCATTAGAGGTTATCTTTTCTGGTGACGCGTCAAAATTGCAAGGACTGGTACATGGAACTGAGTGCGAATTTTTCACTGGCGGAATGCGTAAAGTCGCAAACTGCGCAGCGCAAAAACATAGACAACACGCCCAATGACGATCAGGTCGCGGCACTTAAGGCACTGGCGACGGCCGTTTTGCAGCCAGTCCGGGAGCAGTTCGAGCGGCCCCTGATCATTACAAGCGGATTCCGCTGCGCGGCGCTTTGCACGGCGATCGGCAGTAAAACAACGTCGCAGCACGCCAAAGGCGAGGCCGCAGATTTCGAAATTCCGGGCGTGCCCAATCCGGCCGTTGCCAAATACATCCGGGATAACCTGTCTTTCGATCAGCTTATTCTTGAATTTTACGATCCGGACGACGGCCCTAATTCAGGATGGGTGCATTGTTCCTTTGTAAATGAAGGCGCAAACCGGCAGCAGGTGCTTACGATCAATAAAAACGGCACGTTCAACGGATTGCTCGGCGTCTAGACGTCCGGTGTTGCGTTCGACACCGATGACGGCATTAACGCGTCGAGTGTTGGCTCGCTGCGTCGGTGGCTGAGGTGGTCGACATTGTCCAGCCTGTTTCGTCGAGGTCGATTTCTGTGCCACTCGCACGGCGGTCCAGCCCAGCAAAGGGACGGTCGGCGCGGCGGCGGTCGGGGCCGAAATAGGTTTCGGAGCGCACGAACTGGCGTTGATCCTTGATGATCCGCGCAATTCGGTCGTAGAGCGTTTGCGGTTTGATCGGTTTGGCTAAGAATTCGGTGATGCCGGCATCCCTGCATTCCTTGACGCGTTCAACTTCCGTAAACGCGGTAAGCATGATGGCTGGCACGTAAGCATTAGGTGAATCGACGGCATTCCGGACCTGTTTAAGAAACTCCAGCCCATTTACCGGTCGCATGAGCCAGTCGACAATGACGATATCGGCAGGGAAGTGCCGCAATGTCTCATAGGCCGATCCCCCGTCTTTCGCGGTGCGCACCGTCCCCGCGCCGAAGGCATTGAGCAGGTCCTTTATCAACATTCGCATGTATTGGTCGTCTTCGATCACCAAAATGTTCAAATCATCGAACGCATACGCCATCGGAAGCCCCTCCCCAGAAGACTTGTCATCATTTCTATTAATACGCATGCCGCATCTTATGATTAACAGTAATTAAGTATGTTTTGTTTGACAAATACTTTTATTATTCTAAATATTTTCGCTAAGTTTCCTAAATTTCGACAATAAATGTAGGAAAAATTAAATAAAATTTTAATTATATTCTGTCTATGCTGTGCATTCTCATCGCATCGCCAGGCGTCGTTCGCGGGCGACCGTTATGCCTCGGACCGGCAACCCTTTGTCCGGCAAATCATCGAATTGTCGGTGAACACTCGCCAATCTTGAATGTTTTAAGAATTTATCAATATATGATAGATGAAATGTATTCTTGAGAAGCGTTAGGTTGTGAACTCATGAGCTGGCCAAAATTACCAGATGGCACCGTTGATTGGATGACGGTTTTTCAGGACCCGAAAACGGGTCTTATTTCGTTGCTTGAGCTATCGGACACGTCGGACAAGCTGCGCGATTGTTTTCGATATATTATCGACGCGCTGTTCACGCGTGACGATGACGCTGAGGTGCGCCAAAACTATTACGATATTCTGAGAGAAACATTTGATGTCGATTGCGGGGCGGATGCGCTTGGCGGGCAGAAAATCAAGATCCGCATGGTGATGATGCGTGTCATGAATGACCGCATCAAGCTGGCGCGGGAGTACGCCGAGATGCAAACCGCGGAAAACGGGGATCAGGCGGACGCGCGCCGGTCTGAAGATGCGCCGGAAGCGGTTGCTGTCTGACCCTTTGGGGCCTGCGTTAGATGAGTTTCATGCAGTCGCTGGATCGCTGAAAGCGATTCCAACAATCCACGATCTGATCTAGTCATAAATAACGTGCGGCAGGAAGCGTGAGCTGTCTTTGGTGATCGGCGAGTCGTCCTCGCGAATTCCGATTCCGCAAGGCTGACTGGCGACAAGCCAGGAGCCGATAACCGTATGATTGCCTTCGAATATCGGCAGTGGGTGCAGTGCCTGGACGATGCTGCCTTCTTCGCCATAGGGGCCGTCGACCGATAGAGGAGCTTCGCCGGGGCGGATCATTTCAACATTGGCGCCTTCGCGTGAAAAAAGCGGTTTGCGGACATAGCCGTCGCTGAGGTCGGCGATCTTGGGGTCGTCGTCGAAATAGGCCGGTAGCAAATTGGGGTGGCCCTCAAACATCTCCCACAGCAGGGGCAGCAACCCCTTGTTGGAAAGGATTGCCTTCCAGCCCGGTTCGATGAAGGTCACGCCGCTGCCGGGGATCGCCTGGCCGAATTCCTCGATCATCATCCATTCCCAGGGGTACAGCTTAAATAATGTCGCGATCCCCATATCGTCGACATCGGTGAAATGTCCATTGGGGTCGATGCCAATATCTTCGATATAGAGAAAGGCGGTTTCCAGACCGGCCTGCGCGGCACATTCCTCGACGTAGCGGACCGTGCCTTCGTCTTCGTCGCTGCCCTTGCAGGACGCCATATGCAAACGGCCCTCTAAACCGAAATTCCGGAACGCTTCGATCATGCTTTCATGGATGGAGTTGAATTGATCGCATCCGGCCGGGATGATCTCGCGTTCCATGGCCTGCTCCAGCCAGAGCCACTGAAAGGCGGAGCTTTCGTAGAGCGATGTCGGCGTATCGGCATTGTATTCGAGTAGTTTCGCCGGGCCCGCTCCGTCGTAGGAAAGGTCCAGCCGACCGTACAAGTTTTTCTCGCGGTTTAACCAACTGGCGCGGACGTATTCCCAGAAATGCTCCGGGATTGCCAATTTGGACAGGACTTCTTCACTCTCAACCGCACGGCTGACGACGTCGAAACACATCTTCTCGATTTCGGCGGACGGGTCTTCGATATCGTCTTCGATCTGGCGTAATGTGAAGCGATAGCAGGCGGTTTCGTCCCAGTAGGGTTCGCCATACATCGTGTGAAAATTGAAACCGAGCGACTCCGCCTGAGCTTGCCAGTCGTCCCGCTCGTCGATGGTGATCCGTTTCACGTTGTTCAGCCGCCGGAGCTGCGCGTCCTTCCCGCGGAGCGGCTCGCGGTCGCACCGAACCCGTTGCGCCGGATTGTCCGTGTCTTGGTCGATGCCGGTTTGGTGACGCTGGCCGGCACCTTTGATATTCCCGTTTTGCCCGCGACCTTTCGGTTATCACCCGTGCGGAAATTCGCCGGGTTGTCCTTGGACCGATAGAGGGGTTGCGTCGCGACACGCGAATTGTTGGCCAGCATTGAGCCCATCATGTAGCCCATCATGAGGGGCATGAAGACAGAGCCACCGTTTTGCGTCGTTTGCGGCGCGGTCTCGCACTTTTCGGCGCCGAAATCAGCTTCGCAGTCTTCGACGGTGACATATTTGGGCGCGACGCGAATATGCTCTTTTTGGGCCGTTTGCATGCTGGCTTCGCAATATTCGCGCTCGAAACCCGCCTGATTGATGCACTGCTCCAAACTCTCGAAGATTGCCACTTCTTCAGGATTGTCGCAGGCCGCAACGGTCAGCACGCTGGCGCTCATCAGTGCAAGCTTGAGAGATTTCGATCTTTTCATCGCGTTTCGCCCTACTTCTATTCGACGTATCCGCGAGTGTAAGTGTCGCGGGCCCGGGTGCAACCGCAAAATCCAGTCCACCGGTCAATTGGTGTTGAGGGCGATATAACTGATATATATCGAGAGGCGGCGCATTTTTTAGACTGGTAAACATGGCGCAACATGAACGAACCGCATCAAGCTTCATTGGGACCCGACGTAGCAATCGATCGACCTGCCTATATCGATCCGACGGCGCGTATTTTTGGCAAGGTTTCGGTCTCTGAAGGCGCCAGCCTTTGGCCTTACACGGTTGTGCGGGCGGAAATGCATGACATCCGGATTGGACGATTCAGCAATATCCAGGATCACGTCGTCATGCATGTGGGGGGTGGCGGACCGACCATCATCGGTGACTACTGCTCGATAACCCACCATGCGGTACTGCACAGCGCTATCGTCGGCGACAACTCCCTCATCGGCATTAATGCGACCCTGATGGATGGCGTGGTCATTGGGGAAAACTGCATCGTCGCCGGTGCGGCGTTTTTGAAGGAAGGGACTGAAATACCCGACAATTCGATTGTCATGGGAACGCCCGGCCGCGTGGTGCGGACCAAGAACAATTTCATGCAGACCCGCCGTAACGCGCTGATCTACCACCGCAACGCCGAAGCCTATGCGCGTGGTGAGCACCGGGCCTGGACCGGCTCCGAATTCGAAGCGTGGCAAGCTGGCATGATCGAGAAACTGGAGGCGGAATATCGCCGGCTTTACGCCGACTCTCCATAGCGCAGAAATCTATTCTACCCGAGGCGTTCAGTTAAAGAGGCGTTGAAATTCGCGGTAACCCCAACGCGGCGGCCAATTTCAACTGGACACTGGAAAAAAGCTCAAAACTTTAAGTAACCTTCAATTTCATTTTCCGTGCCATCTTTTGAGATTAACGTAGCCGCAACGGGAAAGTAGCCCCATGTCCATATCACCGTTTCGAATGACCGCTCGCGGCTAACGCTTAGCCGTTCTCGCTTTCTGAAAGAGGGATGTAGTTGGTACTTCACCGCTGTGAGCTTATTCAATTCATCCGCGCTACCTTCGATATAGATACGAACGCGGTAATGCTCTTTGCCGCCTTCCCTAAATTTCTTTGGCGGGATCCCTGCGACTTTTTCAGCCAAGATCCGTATATTGGATGTATCAACTGCGAGAGATTTGTACATTATCGGTTTTCCTCAGCGGGGGGCATCTCCAGCGTATCGTCATCTTCCGATGTAGGTGCGGAATCGTCATCAATGAATTCATCCTGACTTCTTTTTTGCATCTGTTCGAAAAGGCGTTTTTGAGTCATTGTTTCTTCTTGGGCAAGCCTTAATTCCGTACTTATTCTCTCAGCTTCTTGCCTCGTAATTTGAGCGCTATGCTCCGCCTCTTGCACGCCGCGGCTACCGAAGTAGTAACCGACAACGGAAGAAAGGCTGCCTCCGAGGAGCATGATCCCGCTTTTGAAAAGTTCAAGCCAATCCTTTGCTATGCCACCTTGCCCAATTAATGCGCCTATTCCTGTAACGCCAAGGGCTAATGCAAAGATTATCACCAGGCCGTATGCAATTCGACGGGAAGTCGTGGAGTGGTGATTCTTGTCATCATTCGACAGTTCCAATGCAGCGTCTGCCATAGTCGGAATCCTTAATTGAACAAGAGACCTTATTTTATAATATTACGTAGTAGCCTGGAAATTCGCAAAACGGTTGAACAAGAGCCGATTGGTTTTTTCCAAGCGCCTAAAGCATCGCCAACGCCTCTAAGACCTTCTTCTCCACGACGATGCCTTCCTGCCGGCGGCGGTCGCGTTCGCGGTAGGCCCGTTCCGACGGAATACGAATTTCGTCGACACCGGGTTTTCGGGGCGTTGCCTTGATCGCGTCCATGAGTTCGGCAACCTGGTCGGCGAATGTCTCTGCGGGCATCAGAAGGCCGGGGTCGAACGTTATAAACAGGAAGCCGTAATCCTGAACGCTGCCGCGCGCCAGTTGTGCGCCGCCGAGCAGTCCCATGGCCTGGATTGCGACCGCTAGCCCGTATCCCTTATGGCCGCCGAAGGGCAGGACACCGCCAAGCAGCGCTTCCTTGGCGTTGGTAGTCGGTTCGCCAATCTTGTCGACGGCGACATTTTCGGGCAACGGCTTGTCGATATGGGCGTGCAGCATCACTTCGCCCCATTGCAGGGCCGCTGTGCCGGAGTCGACTATGAAGGGGCCGTTGGACGTCGGAAAACCGATGCAGAATGGGTTCGTACCAAGCGCTGGCCGTGCGCCGCCAATCGGTACGACGAGAGGCTGTCCGCAGGCGACATGGATCGTCACAAAGCCGGCATTGACGATCTTCTCGACGTAGTAGGCGTTGCGGCCGCTGTAATAGCTGTCATGCGCGCCAACAATCGAAAATTGGTTGGCTTTAGCCTTTTCAATCGCAACTTCGGCGGTCTTGTAAACAGTGACGTAGCCGACGTTGTTACCGCCATCGAGCATCGCGGAAACGGGCGTCTCGTGCACGATACGCACGGGCTTGCGGGGGTTCTTAAGTTTTGGATTTTGGGCAATGGCGAGGATACGCGGCAGGCTGGTAAAGGGGTACCCGCAGAGCGCATTATCGATCAACTGGCCAAGGATAATGCCGGAGTCCTCTTGACTGAAGCCGATCTGACGCAGCGCTCTTTCCCCGATGGATGCCGCCTCGTCGATGCTGATGCGCATGGTTCCCGGCGGTGTGTCGTCGAGGAAACCGTCATTTTGGTGGGATGGCGGCATGGGTTTCATTCTCCGTCAATGCAGGGTATCGCCAAATTGTGCGTGCTGGGGCGGTCACATTCAACTTTCGACGAATTCAGAGATTGTACTCTCAGCGTAATGGGATTGATTGAGATCAGTCAAAACACCGGCGCGGGCTGATATTGTCACCGAAAATTGGCTTTATGGGTGATCTACATGTTTGAACGTCCCTCGTTAGTCACACGCATCGCGATCGGGAAAAGTCTTGGCTTGGCTGTTGGGCTTGCCGGATTTGTCTGTCTTCCATACTTCATGCCGGAGGCGAGCTTGCTTCTCCGCTGGGGAATACTGCTGTGGTACACGACACTTGGCGCGATTATCGGCATGTTTGGCGTCTTCAACTGGCACCCAATTCTAAAGCTGCCCATGCCTTGGTGGTTTCGGGCGCCACTCGTGGGCGGTTGGATGAACTTCGTCCTGGCCTTTTTTGCCTATGACGTCATGCAGACGGTGATTATTTCTATCTTTGGCGCCGATGGATTTATCCAGTCGCCCTTTTGGTTCGTGTTGGAAGGCGCCGGTGTCGGCTTATTTATCGGCTACTTCGCGACCAAAATTGGCGGGGAAGGAGCAGAGACTGTTGGCCGATAGGGTTTAATCGGCCAGCAGCGTGCGCATTCGGATTTAGGCCGGCGGTTTCGCTTCGCCGAATTTGGACACGACCGCCACTTGGTCGTTGTAGTTGGCCCGGTAGCGTGCGTAGTAATCGGCGTGTGCAAGTTGCCCTACGTCGTCAAAATCCCTGGTGGGCGGTGCCTCAAGGTCGAAATGGCCGTACGCATCGACACCCCGAACCAGCATGGCGGGCGCGCGGCGTTTGTCGCCCAGGTGGCGGCAGCGCGCTGGGATGTAACTCACGGCAAAGCCGATGCGCCGATCGTTGGAGTGGTTGGCGGGCGAATGGTGGATATTCAAGGTGTGGTGGAGCGAATATTCGCCGGTTTCCAGCGGTGCGGGAATTGCAGCGTCCTTATCAAATCCAGCCATTAGCTGCTGGCCGCCGGTATTGAGGATTTTCGCATCGCTGTGGGCGCGGTGGTCCAGTTGACCTTGCGTGTGACTGCCGGGCACGAATTGCATGCAGCCGCTCTCCCGCGTGGCGGGCGACAATGCGATCCAGGCGGAGACATGCTCGTAGGGGCGCAGGCCGAAATAAGTCGCGTCCTGATGCCAGCCGGTTATGGCTTCGGTATGCGGTTCCTTGATGAAGAAGGTGGTCGTGTAGACGAGAATGTCAGGACCGATCAGGCTCTCAACCACGTCCAGGACGCGCGGTACGGAGACCAGCTCATGCGCCCAAGTCAACAAAGTGTGTAGGCGGTAGCGGTATTTGCCATCGACTGACTCTGACGTGACGCGGCCACCGAGCTCGTCCTCGAAGGCTTCGAGTTTGGCGCGATAACCAGCCGCTTTCTCTGCGCTTAAAGCCGTTAGCGGGGATAGAAATCCGTCTCGCCGATACTGCGCGGCCTGTGCCGTTGTGAGCCCGCTCATCTGACCTTCCTCTCCTTTTCGTTAGTTGATGGTAATTTGTGGAAGAGGAACAGGGAAGGGCTGGCCATTTCTTGACAATCCCGTCGCGGCGTCCATAACCGGCGCACCGTTGCCACCGCCGGGAGGGGCATGATGTTGTTGGAGGATTTACTGGCCTGGTTCGCCTTCGTGGGCGTTGCCGTTTTTGCGGTCAGCGGGACAATGCTCGGCCTGCGAAAATCGATGGATGTGGTCGGCGTTTCCTTTATCGCGACGGTAACGGGCGTTGGGGGCGGCACGATCCGTGATTTGCTTCTCGGAGCGACGCCGGTCGGTTGGGTGTTGAATCCCACCGATATTGCGGTGTGTATTGCCTGCGCCGTACTGGTCAGCTTTTTCAACAAGCCACTCTTGGGGCGGCGCATGCAGTGGCTTCTCTATGCCGATGCCGCGGGCCTCGCGCTGTTTGCCGTTCTGGGCGCGGCAAAGGCGGAACAGGCGGGTGCACATCCGTTTGTTGCGATCCTGTTTGGGGCGATGAGTGCGACCTTCGGCGGCATTATCCGCGACGTCATCTGCAACGAAACCCCGGTTTTGTTTCGCAAGGAAATCTATGTGTCTGCGGCGCTTGTCGGCGCGGCGGCCTATGTACTGATACCGGAAGCGGCGGGTTTTGAGGTTCGGGCACTTGCCGGGCTCGCCGCTGGCCTCTCACTTCGGCTGTTTGCGATTCAATTCAGCTGGACGTTGCCTTTTCCGAATTATCCGAAGGTGGATAGTTGAACAGCTTACGCGTTTGCGACGGCAGGACCGGTTAGAAAATCGCGTATCAGCCTGTTGAAGGCTTCAGGCTGTTCCAGCGTTGCAAGATGTCGTGCGGGTTCCAGCCAGTTTGGCTCGATCCCCAATTTATGCGCCATGCGCAGAGAGATTTCAGTCGGTACGCCTGGATCGTCCGGCGTCGCGATTACCGTTACCGGTGCCTTGATTTCGGGCAATCGCGCCGTGGTGTTGAGGTCCAGCACGGCGTCGCTGACGGCGCAGAATGCAACGGGCTCGAAACCGGCGAAGGTTTCAGCCATATAGCGATAGCCGGGCGGCCTTGACTGCGCCGCATCGTCGGTAAACCAGCGTGACATGAGTGCCGCGTGAACAGCTTTAACACCCTCTCGTGCGACGAGCTCGGCCCGGTCGCGCCAACCCTTTAACTGGGCTTCGTCATATTCCGATGTCGTATTGACGAGAGCGAGGGAGGCGATCCGTTCCGGGTAATCCAACGCGGTGGTCTGCGCGATCATCCCGCCCATGGATACGCCGCAGAGATGAACCTCCGGGATGTCGAGCGCATCCAGCAAGCCAAGCAGGTCGGCTGCCATCATGTCCAGGGAATAGGGTCCGGGCGGGACATCGCTCTTCCCATGACCGCGCGCGTCGTGCCGCAAAATACGAAAACCATCGAAGGCAGAAAGGTGAGGGTCCCAATAGTGAAGATCCGCGCCGAAGCAATGGTTCAGGCAAATCACGGGCGCCGCCGCTGGCCCGTCCAGTTCGTAATTAAGGGTGATGTCGCCAACGCGAACGCTTGTCATTACGATCCTACCGAGAGGGAGACGCGCATCAGGGGCACGCGCCAGTCGTCCACTGGCCAGCCCGTGCACCGCGTGCACAAAGTGCGCGCTTCCATAGTTGTTTCAAGACCCAGCCACTAGCACCCTCATCGACGGACCCGATATAGGACATGCCGGAGACAGAGTCGTCGAGTAATCCCAGTGTGACGATCTGGACAAACATGCCGCGACCGTCTTGGCGTTGGACAGCATCGATTTGAAGAGATGGGCGGCCATCTGTCGATTCCGGATGAAAGTTCGTAATCGGCTTGAATAGCGACATGAGCGAACTGGCCTGTTTTGGATTCCAATTCGTCAGGTCGACCTTGGCGTGTGTACTGCGGAGCCGGATCGATTTTCGGGCCGGGACGTCAAAGCGAATTCGGTTGTGCTGTTTGGGACAGGCGCGGGCATTGGATTGGTTGAAATCGATCGTGCCCGCATAGCGTCCATTGACGACGACTCCGTACCGGCGTGCCTCGGTGCCGTCAATCTTGAATTCTAAGGTTTTCGCGCCGCCGCAATCCGTAGTTCCGATCCCGCCAGTTGGACGCTTATAGTCGAAATCGCCGGTGACATCGATGGTCGCCGTGTTCTGCTGAACATCGATCTCGAAATTATTACCGCGATATTTGTAACTGCTGCTGACGCAGCGATTGGAGACGGTGACCGTCATTTGTTTCGTCCCGCCATTCCGGTCGGCGCAGACGGTAAAGGCATTCTGCGCGGCGGCGCCGGTGGAATTACCGATCAATGCCAGGATGCAAACACTGAATAGAGAATATTGAACTAGGGTCGTATTACTCACGTCGATTTCCGATCGCCAAATTGTCAGTCCATCTTTTAGTTTAGTACACCGCGGCACGCGGGTTCGCGCTCCAAACTTCTGAAAAAACGATCGAGTTTTTTGCCCTTGCGCGCAACACGTTTAATTTTGCGGAGCTTGCGATAGAACTTTGCCAGATTGTCCCGGCCTCTGGATCGCTTCTTGATCGCACGGTCGACGGACATTTCGAACGCCATTTCGCCGGCGGCGATACACATATGTTCCGTTGTTTTGCTGTTGCCGCTCGCCAGTTGCGTAAAGCCGCCTTTGGATACGACAGCGGTCATGCACAGCGCCGGACGGACGGCGAAATCATCGATGACCTTGCCGAGTGCGCAGACAATCTTGATGGGGCCGGGCGATTTTTGACAAGCGCGGTTGTTCAAAGCGGCGTCAAGACGCCCTGCCAATCTAGCGTTGCCGGAGATGAGATTGAAAATTTTCGGCGCGGCGCAGCGATATCCGATTTCGTAGCCTCTTCGGCACTGAAAAATCGTGTTGACCGGCCCCTTCGTCACCTGGATAGACGGCAACGAGCCGAGCAGTGATTTGCAGAGTTCGGATGTCTTTGCGATTTCACCTGTCAGTGACGCCAATCCGCCAAAGAAGGGCGACTCGCCGCGGCGAAGAGCAACGCAGCGGTTCTTGCTGAAATCCTCTTTTAACCCCTTGTTGCATGAGGGAATGCGCTCCCAAACTTTGCACGGCCTTTTGTTTGGAGCACCACACGCGATACGTCGCCGAGGCGCTCGTTTGAGGCAGCGATTTTTAGCGAAGTCTTCGACCAACCCCTTGTTGCAGGAAGGGATGCGCTCCCAGACTTTGCATGGCCGCTGATTGGTGGCACCGCAGACAACGCGTTTTTTAGCCTTTTTGGGCTTCGGTTTGACGCAACGGTTTGTGCGAAAGTTTTCACGCAATCCTTTGTTGCACGAGGGGATGCGCTCCCAGACCTTGCAGGGTCGTTGGTTCTTGGCGCCGCATTTCGCCGCCAGTGCCGGCGCTGCGCCAAGGAACTGAAACGCACCAAAACACAGTAGACCAAGCATGAAAACCAAACAAAATCGTGTCCCAAAACTCATAACGAATCCCCCAATCCGCCGTGCCTTGCGAAGAACGATAAGGGGTGGACTGGTTTGTTACCAGGGTGTTTTACGAATAACTCAGCGGTCGAAACTGCGTTTGCGATACAGTGAAAGGAAGGGGACTTGTTGCAATTGCCGTCATGACGCATGTTCTCGGCCGAAGATTTGAAGATAAGGAAGCGACATGAGCAACGCACTCGAACTTCCCCCGCGTGAAGGCAAACCCCGGAAGCGCGGCCTGACCACGATGATCGATTTCGGGCCCGACGAGATGGGCTGGAGTGGCGGACCAGGCGGCATTGAAAGTCTGTTGAAATGTGCTGCCGACTACATTGATCATGCCAAGATCTATGCCATGAATGGGCTGCTGCTGCCGGAGGAGACGGTCAAGGACGCGGCAAAACTGTATCGGGACTATGACTGCCATCCCTTCGCCGGCGGGATGCTGTTCGAATTTGCCTATGCCAAGAATGCGCTAGACGCGCTGGAAGCGCTGTTGCGCCGCGAGGAATTGATGGGCTTCGAGGTGTCGGAGAACTACATCACCTTGGCAGATGATGAGCGCAAGGGCCTCATCGAGCGCTTTCAGAAGAACGGTTTCGACATCGTTTACGAATTCGGTCGCAAGGCGCCGACGGAACCCATGAAGCTCGACGAGCTGGGGGCGGTTATCCATTCCGTCGCTGAGTGCGGGATCGAACATGTCATCGTGGAGCAAAGCGAAATCGATATGCTTGCCGAGACATCGGCAACGGGGCTCGATGAGTTACGCCAGCAAAACTGGTTCGACAGGATTATCATTGAAGCCGATCCTTATCGTTTTCCGCAACAACCGGTCGAACTGATTAATACGTTTGGATCCGACGTGAACCTTTGCAATATCGCGCCAGGGCAGGTCTTGCGCCTCGAAGGATTCCGCCGCGGTATTGGCCGCGCGGTTGGTTACAGCATCATGGATGACTTGCTTTAGGGTCAATAGGGGAAGCGTCCGAACAATGCGATCAGCCGCGCTTGTTCCGATTCGCTGCGAGCCTTTGCTTCCGGTGATGCTGCGATCATGGACATGCCGCCGAGCGGGTTCGCAGTGCGCAAAACCAGCGGGCTGTCGCCACTGTGACGAACGACGTAGTTGAAGCCGGGCTTCGCATCGACGAAACTGTTGAGGAAGGGACGTTTCTCTTTCAACTCGTTGATATCGGTCGCTGCGGTTCGTTCGACCAGGTGAACCCGGCGGTTCCCCTGATTGGACAGACGTCCGAGCCATTCGTTATCGAGATGATAGCGGTATGAGGTGTCCATCTCGCCGACCTCGTCCCAAAGCGATCGCCGCATGAACCATCCCGATGGCGTCGGGAAATCATTGATATGGCCGGTGTCGCTATCGGGCGGGATTTCGAGCTGATTTGACGAAACGAACTCGCATTTTTTGATCGCTTCCAAGGCGTGTTCGAGAAATCGCGGCTGCCAGGCATCGTCATCTTCCAAGAGCGCCAGATACTCACCTTGGGCCTTCGCCGCGGCGGCGTTGAGCGCTGCCGCTTGCCGGCCCTCAGCCCCGGCGGCGTTCACGAAATTAATATCTTCTGCAGTGAACAGTGGCGTTGTCGGCGTTGCGGTTCCCTGGTCCAGGCCGACGATGATCTCAATGTGCAAATCCGCCGCGATCGTCTGACTCCGGATACTTTCGACGGCGCGGTCGAGCCATAATCGTTGCGGTTCTTCGATGCGAATGGGATCGAGTCGTGACGCGATAATGACGGAGACGTCGATAGTCATGGGTTTCGCTTGGGTTATTGCGACGCCGATGTTGCGTAATCCGCGATCTGGACTTCTCGTCCGACATTGGCAAAGTCGCCGTCGGCACGCCTGCGGCGGAACTCACCCCAATCGATTGCCGAATAACGCCGGTCTCCACCGGCGCCTTCGAGTGGCGCGACTTGCGCGTCGTAAGACGGATTGTAGAAAAACGGTATGGAGTAGCGGTCGACCTGATCCATGGCTGCGACACGATGCAGTGCCGCACGGTATTCGTCGTTCGACCAGACCTGGACCATGTCGCCGATATTGATGACGAAAGCGCCTTCGACCGGCTGGACGACGTGCCAAAACCCATCTTTGTGGACCTGCAGGCCGCTAACATCGTCTTGCAAAAGGATTGTCACTGCGCCGGCATCGGAATGGTGATGGATGCCGAGATCGGCACCGTCTCGTTCGGTGTCCGGTAAATCAGATAGAGGATCTTCGACAGGATAATGATTGAGGCGTAAGAAACTGGTGTGGTTCGGTCTGAAGGCCTCATCGAGACGCGATTTGGGCAGGTCGAGGCTGAGACATACGGCTTCCATCATGACCCTGGACAGCGACTCGCATGCGACGAAATGTGCCCGCATCGCCGCCTGGAAGTTCGGTTGACTCGCCGGCCACGGTGTAGCGCCGGAAAAAGGGTCTTCTGATACGGGACTCTCATCCGTCTCCGGACCGATGTCGAAAATTTCCTTCTTGTCGCGCTGGTTCTTGGTCAATTCACGATCGAAATAACCCCACGGGTTGTTGCTGGAGCGATTTAGTTTGCGCTTGTCGTCGCGGCTGAGTGCGAAAAAGTCCCGCACGGCGCGCCATACGTTTTCCAGATGCGGGGAGTCGACGCCATGGTTGACGATTTGGAAGAAACCCCATGCGCGGCAAGCCTCGCCGATTTCTCCCGCGACCCGGGAAACGGTTGCGGCGTCGCGCATGTCCGCTATTCCGCCGAGATCGATGACGGGCACGGATTGTCGCACGTCGTCGCCGGTGGCGAGGGGAGAGAGGTCCGGATTTGCAACAGTCATCAATTCGTTTCCATACCACAAATATTTGTGCGGAGAATAGTTCGTGTATGGTGAAAAATCCATCTGCCCATGGTGGAAATTGTGTGTGCGAAAATTTACTCTAGTATGAAATTCACTGTAGCAATTCAGAGCTGATCTATGGGCCTGAAATTGCTGCACGCCTACACAGCCATAGCATAGTGCAAGGTTGGATGAGCAATAACGATACGACAAATCAGACCAAAACCATACCGAAGGTCGAGCGACCAAGGCTGCATAAGGTAATTCTGGTCAATGACGACTTCACGCCGCGTGAGTTTGTCGTCACGGTGCTGAAAAGCGTCTTTCGGATGACGGAAGAGCAGTCCTACAAGGTGATGGTGACGGCACACCAGCGTGGCGTGTGCGTCGTTGCGGTTTTTACGCGAGACGTTGCCGAGAGCAAGGCCACGGCGGCGACGGATATGGGCCGGCGCGCCGGGCATCCGTTGATGTTCACCACCGAACCGGAAGAGTAAAAGCCAAGCATGACCTACGAGGAATACAACGCCTTTTGCGGGTCGCTGCCTGCGACGAGCTATGTCGTGCAGTGGGGGGGCGCCCATGTCTGGAAAGTCGGTGGTAAATTATTCGCCGTGGGCGGCTGGAACAAGGAGGAGGGCGTTCCGGCCTACACGTTCAAGGTCTCCGACATAGCCTATGAAATCCTGCAGGAACAGCCGGGGCTTCGGCCTGCACCCTATCTGGCGTCGCGCGGCATGAAATGGATCCAGCATTTTACCGCGCCGGGTCTCGCCGATGATGCGCTACAGGATTATATTCGAGAATCGCATCGAATTGTCTCGCTTGGACTGACGAAGAAAAAGCAGAAGGAACTAGGCCTCAATCAGGCGTGAGTGCCGGGGAGTACCGTATTGTCGTGACCGAGGCGAAACGTTACCGTTGATGGAGTTAATGTTGAAGTTCGGCCGTTTGAATGACTTTAAGGAAGGGCTCTTTTTATGCGCATCGGCATTTCGCTCCCGGTACGGGAGTTGGGCGATGATATCGCGGCGATCAAGGATTTTGCCCAGGCCGCGGAAGAACTTGGCCTGACGCATCTGCGGGTGCCCGATCAGGTAATCAGGGAAGGCAGTGGTCCTCTGCACGAGCCGATGGCCATGATGACCTTTATTGCCGGCGTGACATCGACAATCGAATTGGTGCCGTCCGTCATAATTTTGCCGGCGCGTCCGACTGTGCTTGTTGCAAAGCAAGCCGCAACGCTGGACAGCTTGTCCGGCGGTCGGCTGCGTCTCGGTATCGGCATCGGTCGGTATCCGGAAGAGTACGCGGCATTGGGCGCGGATTTCCATAACCGAGGTGCTCGCTGCGAGGAGCAGATGGAACTGCTGAAACTGCTCTGGTCGCGCGAAACGGTCGAGTTCGACGGCAAGTGGGACAAGGTTTCCGGTGCCGGTATTAATCCGCTCCCGGTTCAGCGACCGATCCCGATGTGGATTGGCGCCGCTGGTGTGCCGGTAGACCGTGTTATCCGGCGAATTGGGCGTCAGGCTGACGGCTGGTTCAATCTCGCATCACCGGAGGAATTTGTTGGTGTACGGGATGGCATCTATCGCGAGGCGGAAGCCGCTGGACGTGATCCGAAGAACCTCGGGACCGAAGCCGGTGTGGCAGTCGTCGGTCCGCGCGAGCATGAATGGAGAAGCCGCGTTGCCGGATGGCGGGACATGGGACTGACGCATTTGTGCCTGCGCACCTTGGGTGGCGGCCTCGAGCCGCACGAACATATTCCGCGGATGCGTGAGGCCGTGGCGGAACTGCCTTCTGTATGAGGTTATTTTAACCGGCGCTCGAACAGGTCGGTCATGAGGGCGCGGTGTTTGGCGTCTGCGTCCGGGGCATAGCAATAGCGTTTCGGGAAACAGAAACCGTGCTCCGCCTCCGGGTAGATGTCCATCCGGTAGGACACGCCGATCTTGTCCAGATGATCGCGTAGCCGGTTATTCATCTCCATCGGGACATAGGCATCGTTCTCGGCGATTCCGAAATAGAGTTCGCCCGAAATCCGGTCTGCTGCCAGATGGGGCGAGTCGGGCCGATCGGTATGCAGCTTGCCGCCATACATGGACACCATGGCGTCGATACGTTCCGGGAAGGCGCCAATCGCGGCAAGCGCAAGGCGTCCGCCCATGCAATAGCCGACAACGCCAATTTTGCCTTTTTTTATCAATGGCTGAGAGTCGATAAAGGTGATCATGGCCTCGGTGTCGGATACCGACAGTGCGTTGGTGTAACCGTTGTTAAGTTTGTTCATGAAGGTTTTTACCGGTTCGTAATCGTCGTCGAACAGACGGTTGGCATCGATGTCGACTACCCGAACCATGCGGTAATAGACGTTCGGCAGCAGTACATAGTACCCGTATGCCGCAAGCTGGCGGGCCATATCGCACAATTCCTCGCGGACTCCGGACGATGGCATATACATCAACACGGCGGGGAAGGGCCCCTCCCCATCGGGGTGTGCGATGAAGGTGTTCATCTTTCCATCCCGGGCCGCGATATCGATATCGAAATCTGTCATTCTTTGCCTGTGGTCAGTGACACCAAGGTGAGAATCTCATAGCCGCTCAACCGCCCTCGTTGCCGGTGCTACGTACTTTCGACGATGCAGAATAATGCATTCACCAGCCCGTCGCCGTTGAACAGCGGCATAGCCAACCGTGTCACTTGAAATTCGGCGCCGGATTTTGCGAAATACGAGCCTGTAAGCAGGGCTGGTTGCGGATCGTTGCATACGAGCGAATAAAACGCCTGAATGCGATCGAACACCAGGTCTAGGCCCATTTCATCCAGATAGTTGCCGGTATAGTCGACGCCAAATATTTTTACGACGGCGGTGCCGACAAGACGATATCGAAACCTTCTTTTCCGGTCATCTTCCACGTCGATGATGACGATGTGGGGCAACGTTTCGGCATCTAAATCGGTTGGGTTGATATCCTGCCGTGACGGGAGACCGCCTTCTGAACGGAGGTGGTGCCAATAGGTAAAGGCATTTCGTAATGGTGAGTCTGGCGGCAAATTGTCCAGATGGCCGCTTAGTTGGTCACCTTGCACAACATAGGCTTGGGAAACTGTTACGTCCCCTGTTGCCAAGTCCCCTGCAAGTTCGTGTTCACCTTCGTCCGAAACCATGTCGAAACGGATCTCCTCAGCGCTTGCGCAATTTTGTTGTAGCACTCTTGCCGAAATTTGTCCTGGGATCTTGCGGCCCCGTTTCTAACGTGCGGTATGAACGTAAACTTATCCGGTCACTAGAAGGATGCACGCACCCTGTTAAGAATGCTTAACTGTCAAAAGCAGAGAATAGAGAGAACAGGGGCAAAACAATGGATTTGGGAATTGCGGGACGCAGCGCGATCGTTTGCGCATCGAGCCGGGGGCTTGGCAAAGGATGTGCGATGTCGTTGGCGAAGAATGGCGTCAATGTTGTCGTCAATGGACGAGACGAAGAGGCGACCATGGCCACGGCAGAGGAAATTCGTGACGCGACCGGCGTCGATGTCATTCCGGTTATTGCAGACGTTTCCACCATGGGCGGCCAGAAGGCGCTGCTCGCGGCATGTCCGAAGCCGGATATTCTGGTCAACAACAATGGCGGCCCGCCGTTCCGTGATTTCCGGAATCTATCCCGCGAGGACATGCTCGAGGGCATTACGATGAATTTCGCGACGCCGATCGAACTGGTGCAAGCCGTGATCGACAATATGGTGACGCAAAGCTTCGGCCGTATCGTCAATATCACCTCGGTATCGGTGATGCGGCCGGTTCCCGGGCTCGATCTATCCAGCGGCGCGCGTGCTGGCCTGACGGCGTTTCTTGCTGGGGTGGCCCGTACGGTCGCGCAGCATAACGTCACGATCAACCACATTTTGCCGGGCTATATTGAAACTGATCGGCTGCGCGGGGCGCTGGCCTTCAATTCACAGAAAAGCAACATTTCGGTGGAAGACGCGGCGTCGTCGTTAGCCGACGAAGTGCCGGCCAAGCGTTTTGGCCAGCCGGACGAGTTTGGTGAAGCCTGTGCATTCCTGTGCAGTCAGCAGGCAGGTTATATCACGGGCCACAGCCTGACATTGGATGGCGGCTTATACGAAAGTAATTTTTGAGATTGGTGGCGGTGAAGCTGTTCGGCTGAAACTGTCAGCGGCCTTTAATTTCAACGGGGACAGGTTCAGCGTTTATCGTTGGAAATTCTGCCTGCGGCTTCTTGCATGGTGTGCCATCACCGTATTTTTTTTGCCGTTGAACTTTCCATGTTCGCGCAAGCATGCCTGCAGTTTCGTCGGGCCTATCGGTTTGTTGAGGTAGTCTTTGATGCTGGGTAGGCTGGTTCGTATCTCGCTAGAGGGAAGCAGGCCGGACGATGTGAGCACCAGGTTGGTTTCTGAAAAGACAGGGTCGTTTTGGATGCGCCTGGCCAATTGGATGCCATCCATTTCCGGCATCATGTGATCGATTAACGCGATGTCGAAGGGAGCGCCGCTTTCTGCAGCGTCTTGCAGTGCTATCAATGCCTGTTCACCACTTTCGACGGCAGTGACATCAAGGCCCCAAGCCGAGACCTGCTTATAAAGGACCATGCGATTGAGTTTCAGATCATCGACGATCAGAACATGTAGATGTGATGGCGGGATATCGGATGTCGTCGCAGCAGAATCGTCGAGACCGAAGGTCGCGGTGAATTGGAAGGCACTGCCCTTGCCGACGCTGCTCTTTACGCTTATCTCTCCCTGCATGGCACCAACGAGCTTTTTGCAAATTGCAAGTCCGAGGCCTGTGCCACCGAAGCGGCGCGACGTTGAGGCCTCCGCTTGTGTAAAATTGTCGAAGATACGTTCTTTTTGTGTTTCCGTAATTCCGATACCGGAATCAGTTACCACAACCCGGGCAACAAAAATGTTGTTTGACGTTCGTGAACCCGTAACCTCGACGGAAACACCACCGTCATTGGTGAATTTGACCGCGTTTCCGATGAGATTCAGTAAAATTTGCCGCAACCGAGTGCTGTCACCCAAGAGCGTTTGCGGCACGTTCGGGTCAATATAAAGGGAGATTTCCAGCTCTTTTTCGTTCGCAGTTGGCGCGAAAAGGCCGGTGACACTCTCCAATAACTCAATAGTATCGAAAGGGATTGATTCGATCTCGATACTGCCAATTTCGAGCTTGCTGATGTCCAGAATATCGTTGAGCACGTTAAGCAGGGCGTGCCCGGAATCGTGAATTGTTTTCGCGTAGCGGCTCTGTTGCTCGTTCAAATCCGTGTTAAGAAGCAGTTCTGCGACCGGGATGACGCCATTCAAAGGCGTGCGGATCTCGTGGCTCATCATCGCAAGAAATTCGGACTTCGCGAGCAGCGCGGATTCCGCCTCGGCTTTTGCGGCCGTAAGTTTGTGTGTTGTGCGCGTTAATTTCTTAACGGATTGAGCAAGCTCATCGGATAGATGCACAGCTTTGCGCCAGCAGTGATAGGAATACCAAGCCGCAGCGAGCAGGAGTACCGGTATGCTTGCGAGCAATTCATCCAATTCAAAATGTTCATAGGCCCGCGTGAACAGATATAGCCTATCGACGACATCGAATGATATCAGCATGCTAACGAGCGCACCGAAGGCGAGAATACCCAACACCGCATTCCGGAATGCCGTTGCACGAAAGAACTGCTGCAAAACGATGAGACTAACTCCCTTGCCCTTTTGCGCGGCTCCCAAAATTAACCGTGGGAATATTAATGCGTGGGCAAATCTTCTTGCACTTCTGACTCATTCCGGCGTTGCACGGAATGGTCGTATTTCCAAAGTTTGCGCGGGATACGTTAAATATTGGTGAAAAATTTCGGGCAAAATTATCGGAATTAACCCCAAATTTGGGATCAGGTCTGTCGCTCCGAATTGCTGCTCCATCTCCTGTATGCGAGTCTGCTTGTGCGAAAATGATGCCCGAATTTTCTATGCCCGAATTTTCTATGTCCGAATTTTCTATGATTGAGGAGACACGATCTTGAGTAACCCCGTGGATAATCCCTACACGCAAGATATGGCGTCATTTGTATCCCGCGTTTCATTGGATACCGTACCTCAAGATGTTCGCGAGCGATTAAAACTTCTGATACTTGATGCGCTGGGTTGCGCGCTGTATGGCGCGGATCTTGAATGGACGCGAATTCTCATCGATACGCTAAGCGCCGTCGATGAAACTCGGACTGTGGGCCTTTGGGGGACGAAACATCGTCTGTCTCCTTTGAATGCCGCGCTGGTCAATGGAACCATGGTACAGGGATTCGAGTTGGACGACGTGCATCGCAATGGCGTGCTGCATGTTGGCGCGGTCACACTGCCGGCGCTTATCGCACTTGCCGAAACGCGGCCGGGCATGACTGGAGAAGAGTTCCTGACGGCGGCTGTCGCCGGTTACGAGATCGGTCCTCGAGTCGGCATGTGCATGGGGCAGGAGCATATCGCGCAGGGCTGGCATTCCGGTGCGACGGTTGGTGTCTTCTCCGCCGCCGCCGGCGCGGCGCGGGCGCTTGGGCTCTCGGTTGATCAGACCGTACATGCGCTGGGCATCGCCGGGACGCAGGCGGCGGGGCTGATGGCGGCGCAGTTCGGCGCCATGGTCAAGCGCATGCATGCGGGCAAGTCGTCGCAAAGCGGGCTTTATGGCGCGTTGTTGGCGGAAGGCGGTTTCACCGGCATTCATCATGTTTTCGAAGCAGAGTACGGTGGATTCTGCACGACCTTTTCACGTTCGCAGGACCGGTTCGACCGGACGCAGTTGACGGCCGAATTGGGGGAAAATTTTGAAATCATGCGCGTCGCGCTGAAATTCTATTCCTGTGTCGGATCGAACCAGACGACACTCGACGCAGTGCGGTTGATCCGGGAGCGCCATCCCTTCGAGCTTGATGAGTTGGATCGTATCATCGTGCATGCCTCCGAGGTTACCTTTCATCATACTTACTGGAACTATGCGCCGGCGGGCATGACTTCGGCGCAACTAAATTTGCCGTTTTGCGTGGCAACGCTCCTGATCGAGGGTGAGGTGTTCGTTGACCAGTTTGACGAGGAATCGATTCATGATGCCGCGCGCATTGAACTGTCACGCAAGGTCGAAGTCGTCGAGGACCCGGTCATCACTGCTCTGGGATCGAAATTCCGGCACAAGGTTTGGGTCGAAGTGTTCCTTAAGGACGGCAGCCGCCACGAGGAAACCGTTGAGTCCGCCCGCGGTAGCGAGCATCGCTTTGCGACCAAGGCGGATGTCGTGGGCAAATTCGAAACGCTGGCGGGTAAGACGCTGCCGGCGGAGCAGGTGGGACAGCTCCGAGATGCCGTCCTTGGGCTAGAGGATTTGGCTGATGCTGCCGAGATTGGCCGGCTGCTGCGTCTGCTGGAAACGGCGTAGAGCGGGCCATGCTAGAGTAACTCTTCCTTCGCGCGCTTTGCCGCTCGGGCAACGGCTGTCTCATCTAACGAGAAACCAAGACCATCGCCTTCCCATGGGGCGAGCCTGCCATTGATCAATTTCAAGGATGGTGCCGTGATGAGGCTTTCAGATAGCAGATAAGCCATCTCCTGATTGGCGTCGTCGATATTGGCGATGGTGCGGGCGGCGTGAAAGCTGGCGCAGGTCGTGATCTGCGTTTCCGGGACCGCATGAATGCAAAGCCGTATGCCGGCGGCGTCCGCGATTGTCGCGGCTTTCAGCAATAGCGCGATGCCGCCGGTCTCGTGCGGACCCAAGACGATGACGTCGGCAGCGTCGGCACTGACATAGGCGAAGACATCGGCAGGCGTGTGTATGGCCTGATCGGCGGCAATGGCGAAGGGTGCGGCCTGCCTGACCTGTTTCAAGGCGGAGGGGGAAGTGCCCGGAACCGGCTGTTCGATGAACTCGGGGTTGAAATGCGCGAGGCGGTTGCACATCGCGCGTGCCTGCATGACATCCCAGGCTTCATTGGAATCGAGCCTCAGTCTGGCACCGCCGATAGCTTTGCGAACCGCGGCAACCACGGCAATGTCTAGATCGTCCCCGCGGCCGAGCTTCATATAGATGACGGGTGCGCCCGCCGCGACGGCCTTTGCACCCTCGGCGGCGAGTTCCTCGGGTGTGTCGCCATTGATAAAGGCGTAATAGCCGACATCGTCGTGCAGCGGGCCGCCCATCAGGACTGTGGCGGGAACTCCTGATGCCTTTCCCGCGAGATCCCAAAGCGCCATATCGAGACCGGCGACGACGCGCCGTGCGAAAAGGTCCAAATTGGCGCCGGGCAGACTCAGGATGTCGCGCATCGCGTTTTGGACAAGTGCGTCGACGCCGCGCGGGTCGCAACCGATGAGAGAGGGGGCGGTTTTGTCGAGCAGATGTTTGACCGATTGCAATGCCGGCCCCGCAATCGACTCGCCATAGCCGATATTTCCGGCGTCGTCCTCGATTTCGACCAGGATCACGCGCGCGGCGTCGCGCGGGCCGTAGCTCGTGTGAATAGGCTGCGTGTAGGGGACGGTGAGAGGCGTTGTCCGTATTGCTTTAATCTTCATCCCGGACGCCCTCTCGCTGGAAATGTCTCGGCGAAAAATACGCCGTTTGACGTTATATCACGGGGACGCGCCCGGCAGCGATCATCGCCGGTGTCATCACTTCCATGTCGAGCTCGACATGCCATTTTTCCGTCCAGCAGATTTCCGGCGGGGCATTCGAGTCGCCTCCCCCACTAATATCGAATCCGGTATAGCCGCCTGTCATCACGTCGTTGCAGCGGTTCACATAAATTGGAAAGCCACCGATATAGGGCATGAAGACGCGCGGATAGCCCGGCACATTGGCACCGACATACCAGGAGCTGCAGGTCGACCGGAGCGAGACCTTCGAGACTTCGTTGACATGCTCGACCCAGTCGTCTTCGTAGGCCAGTTGGGGTTCGATCGTGTCCGCACCGCGTTCTTCCATATGCGCGATACAATCCATCATCCAGTCGACATGCTGTTCGATGGACGGGATCATATTGGCGAGAACGGAGGGGCTGCCGGGTCCGGTGATCATGAAAAGGTTCGGGAAGCCAACGGAGGACAGGCCCAGATAGGTGCGTGGGCCGCCGCGCCATTTCTCCGCGAGGGTCAAGCCGTTGCGGCCGGTGATCTGAATTTTATCGAACGATCCCGTCATGGCGGCGAAACCCGTCGCGCAGACGACGGCATCGAATTCGTACTCGGTGCCGCCGGTCACGATGCCCTTTTTCGTGAAGCGTTCGATCGGATGTTCCGACACATCGACCAGCTTCACATGAGGTTGGTTGAAGGTTTCGTAATAGCCGCTATCGACGCAGAGGCGCTTGCAGCCGAAGATATTGTCTGGGCACAGCAGGTCGGCGATGGCGGGATCCTTGACGATGCCACGGATTTTGTCGCGCGCGAAATCCGCAACCGTGTCGTTGGCGTCTTTCTCGAACAGAAGGTCGCCATAGGCGCCCAGAAACGGCAGTCCGCCACGGGCCCAGAATTCTTCGTATTTTGCGATGCGTTCCTCATGCGTTGATTCCAGGGCCGGTTCCAAGTTGAACGGGAAGTAGACGCCGGTCGGCCGCGCACGTGCCTTTGCCCGGAATTCGGGGTAGTCGTCCTTGATCGACTTTTCGAACTCGGGGTCCAATTTCTCGTTCCACGCCGGTACGGCATAAGTCGCCGTACGCTGAAAGACAGTCAATTGCGCCGCCTGCTCGGCAATGATCGGCACCGACTGGATCGCGGACGACCCGGTGCCAATGACACCGACGCGCAAGCCGGAGAAGTCGACGCCGTCATGCGGCCACTCGCCGGTGTGGTACACCGGGCCTACGAAATCGTCGAGACCTTCGAATGGCGGCTTGTTCGTTGCCGACAGGCAGCCGACGGCCATGATGCAGTATTTCGCCGTGACTTGGTCGCCGCGGTCGGTTTCAACCGTCCAGCGTTTCGTGATGTCGTCGAAGGACGCTTTCGTGACGCTGGTATCGAAATGGATGTCGCGGCGCAGGTCGAAACGGTCCGCGACATGGCTGGCATAAGCGAGGATTTCCGGCTGCGGCGAATATTTCTCCGACCAACTCCACTCCTGATCCAGCTCTTCGGAAAAGGAATAGGAATATTGCATGCTTGGAAGATCGCAGCGCGCGCCGGGATAGCGGTTCCAGTACCAGGTCCCGCCAACATCGCCGCCTGCTTCATAGACCCGCGCTGACAGTCCCTGCTGACGGAGGCAATGCAGCATATACATGCCTGCAAACCCGGCACCGACGACAACGGCGTCGAATGCGGTGCCGGTTTCGGCGGCACGCTCGCTTGGATTGGACTGTTCAGCGGTCATCTTAAACTCCTCATTCAGCGCGATAAAATTCGGGTCGCGCCATCTGCATCTTCGTGGTTACGGCAATCGTATATCAAACCAATCAGATTGCGGCAAAGGACGCGGTAACCTGGCCCAGGTCGCCAAAGTCGGCGGCGAAATCCAAGTAAGTCAGTTTACGACGACCGAACAGCGCGGCGCGCGCGTTGCGAGTCTTGCAGACGGTTCATTCGTCACGCTGTGGGAACGCGGCGAGTTGTCGGCACGCGATGTGGTGGGCCG
>JAJFJB010000320.1 GCA_021774435.1 Alphaproteobacteria bacterium | reverse complement strand
TGTCCCAGGATGCTCTGACTCGACTAGCCGAAGACGATGTTGCCAGCGAACTCTCAGGCATCCCCGGCGTCGCGACGGTCAACCTGTTCGGCGCCCAAGAAGAAGTGCTGCGGATTGTCGTTGATCCCATGCGCTTGGCGCGATACAGCTTGGCAATCGAAGACGTAGCGCGAGTAGTACGTGGGGCAAGTCTCGACATTCCCGCCGGCAGCTTCAAATCGGACGATCATATGCTGCTGGTCCGTGCCGACGCGTCCGTCTGGAAACCGCGCGAGGTCGAAGCGCTGGCCCTGCGCGGCGATACGAGGTTGGGCGACGTTGCGCAGGCCTTCTACGGCCCCGCCGATCCATTGAACAACAGTCTGTTGAATGGCCGTAAAGTTGTCGGGCTGGGCATCATCCGGCGCGCCAAATCGAACACAATCGAAATTTCCGACGCGGTCGACGAAACGCTGACACAGATGAACCGGCGATTGAAAGATGCCGAACTCGTGAAAATTTCCGACGATGCTCGTTTCATTCGCAGTTCGGTCCGTGAGGTGGTGACGACATTAACGATCGCCGTGGCTGTCGTGATTGCAGTGATCTTCGCCTTCATGGGTGCACTGCGGCCGACCTTGCTGCCTGCCGCAACGATCCCCGTTGCCTTGGTCGGTACCATTGCGGCAATTTATCTGCTTGGCTTCTCGATTAATATTCTCACTCTGCTGGCAATCGTCCTGGCCACGGGCATGATCGTCGACGACGCTATCGTCGTGACCGAGAACATCCAGCGGCAGCGCAAGCTCGGCCTGAAACCATTGGCGGCGGCCGTGGTTGGTACGCGGCAGGTTTTCTTTGCTGTCTTGGCCACAACTGCCACCTTAATCTCCGTCTTCCTGCCGATTGCCTTCCTGCCGAGCATGGCGGGCCGATTGTTCACTGAGTTCGGTTTCGTTCTGGCGATCGCTGTCGGTATTTCATCCTTCGTCGCCCTGACGCTTTGTCCGATGTTGGCATCCCGGCTGCCGGAAAGCGAAACAACCGTGCCGGCCCCCCTGGCCTGGATCGGCGGCATCTTGTCTCGCTTCTACCAGCGCGTGCTCGAATTCGCTCTGACGGCACGCCTCCTGGTGCTCGGCGGCATGGTGCTTGTCGCGCTTACGGCCATCGACATCTTCAAATCCATCGACGAAGAGTTGCTGCCGAAGGAAGATCGTGGCGCGATCATTATCATGATGCAGGGTCCGGACGGCGTTGGTCTCGAATATATGGACCGGCAGGCGGTAAAGGCGGAAGCTCTGTTGGAGCCCTTGCGCGACAGTGGCGAGATTGAAAATATTTTCGCCATCGTCGGGCGCTGGGACCTCAATCGGAACTATATCATCGCGCCTCTGACCGACTGGGGATCAAGACGCAGCCAGGCCGATATCGCCAAAACGCTGCGCGGGCCATTGAAGGCGATTCCCGGCGCGACGGCGCGCATCCGAACGCCGAACAGCCTCAACTTGCGCCGGGCGGGCGGCAGCCTCGAATTCGCCCTGACCGGCGCGAACTATGCCGATATCGCCGCCGCCGCCGATACGTTCCTGGCGGCCATGAGCGAACGCATCCCGCAGCTCGAAGATCCAGAAATCGAATACCAGCAGACCCAACCGCAATTGACGGTGCGTGTCGACCGGCGCAAGGCGGAGGATCTCAATGTTTCGGTTGACGCTATTTCGGCGACCTTGCGGGCCATGGTCGAAAAACTGGAAGTCACGGAACTGAACGTCAACGACCGCTCTATTCCAATTCTGCTGGAATCCGCTAGCGGTACGATCGACGATCCTCGAGACCTGCACAATCTTTTCGTACGGTCAGGCAACGGCGAGTTGTTGCCGCTTTCTGCCTTCGTGACATTGGAAGAAGCCGGCATCGCAGCGGAGCTCGACCGCACCGCGCAGCGGCGCGCCATCGAAATCGATTCGGGACTGGCCCAGGGCTACTCGTTGCGTGCGGGCATGGCCGCCGTCGAATCCCTGGCTGCGGAAGTCCTTCCGCCGGCGATCGGCCTACGTTTCATCAATGAAGCCGCCACACTGGACGACACCTCGAACGAAGTTTCCATCACCTTCGCAATCGCCGTTCTTGTCGTCCTCCTCGTGCTCGCGGCGCAATTCGAAAGCGTACTCAGTGCACTCGTGATCGTTCTCACCGTTCCCTTCGGTCTCGCGGCGGCGGTTTTTTCGCTAAAACTGACCGGCACGACGCTGAATATATACAGCCAGATCGGCCTTGTGATGCTGGTCGGGCTCATGGCCAAGAACGGCATTCTTGTCGTGGAATTCGCCGATCAGCTGCGCGACCGAGGCCAGTCGGTCGCGGACGCTATCCGTGAAGCGGCCATGGTCCGACTCAGGCCCGTCATCATGACAATGCTCTCTACCGTTCTGGGTGCCTTGCCGCTCGTCCTCGCAAGCGGGGCCGGCGCGGAAGCCCGTCAGGCCATCGGCTGGGTCGTTTTCGGGGGTCTGGGGATTGCGACGATCTTCACGCTGATTCTTATTCCCGTCATTTACAGCCTGCTTGCCCCGCTGGCGCGGCCGCGCGCGCATGCCGGCGTGCGCCTCGACCGTGAATTACGCGCGACACCGGATGCGCTGGCGGAGAATGCCAGCCCCGCCGAATAGCCGCAGCGGACCTAACTGGCGAGATCGGCGGGCGAAATGAGAACGCTGAACTCCTCGCACCAAATGACGACGCTGGAAAATTTGGTCAGATCCAGTCCCGCGGGAATGGCATATTTCTGACTTCCTTTGAACGCGCGTAGCCGGCCCAGATCGACAAACATGGTGCCATGCACGTCACTGGAATCACGAATCTTCGCTTTCGGCACCAGATAGACATGAAATTTTGGGCCGGGCCCAACCTCGAAATCCTTTTCCAGGAAGACCGTGTTCTCGTAAACCGTAACGCCGCCTTTCCCGAAGTGAATAGGGTCGGAAGGATTGGCGTGGATAAAATTTCCCTTGGCGACGATTTTCGTCTGCTCATCTGCACGCAAGGTTTCAGCGGCTTCAGGCGGAGGAAAAACATAAGGAAAGGCGAAGAAGCCCAGCGCTACGCCAAACCCGGTACCCATGACACCGCCAATCAAGAATATTGCAATACCACGCCACATCGCGACCTCCCGTTAAGCCGAACCCGCTTCAAGAAATCGTTTATAGGTCGCGCTTAGATCCGTCACGGCCGCGTCGACAAGCTTCTCGCCTGCCTCCGGCGTCGCCAAGGACGGGTCCGCACCCATTCGACCGTCGGGATAGAGCCGGCGGTAGTCGCCGGCACCCTGGAATGGCCGTTCGATCGGCGCAATATTTCCGAGCGGCGCATCGCGTTGCTGTTCTGGATAGGCATACCAGGTGACGGAGACCTCCGACGGCGTCGCGTGGCTGCCTTCCTTGTCGCCATACATTTCATCGCGCATCTTGCCCACCGTCGGTTGGTCGAACCAATTCGCCAGGCTGCAGAACACCTCAGACGGCATCTTATTGGCGCCGGGGCCGCGCATTGCCGCCGCTTCCGCGAGTTCCGCATGAATTTCACTGAACGCGGTGCTGACCGGCGCGATGTTGCCGCCATGACCATTGACGAAGAAAAAGTGATCGAAACCGTGCCGCGCCAGTGAAACCACGATGTCCCGCACGACCATGATCAGCGTCGAAGGGCGGAACGTAATTGATCCCGTAAAATCCATGTGATGTTGTGCCATGCCCACGGAAATCGTCGGCGCGACGAGGACACCAATCTCCTCACCGAGGCGGCGGCCGATAAATTCCGCCGTCAACGCATCGGTGCCGATCAGACCTGTGGGCCCATGCTGCTCGGTCGAGCCAATCGGAATAATAATGCCCCGGGATCTCTCGAGATAAGCTTCGACTTCCGGCCACGTTGCCATTTGCAATTGCATTGGATTTTCTCCTTAATCCCGACATCGTGCGGGTGCTTGTGTCCAATCGATGATATGACAATATGAACCATAGAAGTCGAATTCCCGTGGCGATATGATCGACACGAATTAACTGACTTGGCAAGGGAGGGCGCTTGAACCATGTCGCACAACGAACTTTTTCCGGTACCAGAGTCGTACGCAGCCGGCGCGCATGTCGACAATGAAAAATATTTGGAAATGTACCAGCGCTCCGTTGAGGATCCGGAAGGGTTCTGGGGCGAACATGGCAAACGAATCGACTGGTTCACGCCGTATACGAAGGTCAAGGACGTCTCCTTTGGCGAATCCGATCTTCACGTAAAATGGTATTACGACGGCACGACCAACGCGGCCTATAACTGCCTCGATCGGCATTTGGAAACGCGCGGCGATCAAACCGCGATCATCTGGGAAGGCGACGACCCCGCTGAGGATGCTTCATTCACGTATCGGGAGCTGCACGAGATGGTGTGCCGCTTCGCGAATGGACTAAAGTCGGCCGGCGCCAAGAAAGGTGATCGGATCACAATATACATGCCAATGATCCCGGAAGCCGCGGTCGCCATGCTCGCCTGCGTCAGGATTGGCGCCGTCCATTCAATCGTTTTCGGCGGCTTCTCACCCGAAGCGCTGTCCGGGCGTATCCACGACTGCGATTCGAACATTATTATTACCGCGGACGAAGGCTTACGCGGCGGAAGGCCTATTCCCCTTAAAGCGAACACGGATGCGGCACTGGAATCCTGTCCGTCGATCGAAAAATGCATCGTCGTGCGCCGCACCGGCGCGGACGTTGGCTGGAAAGACGGTCGTGACGTCTGGTATCACGATCTTGTCGACTCGGCGTCGCCCGATTGCCCCGCGGAACCGATGAACGCGGAAGACCCGATGTTCATTTTGTACACATCTGGTTCGACGGGCAAACCGAAAGGCGTCCTGCATACGACCGGTGGCTATATGGTCTACGCATCAATGACGCATCAGTATGTTTTCGATTACCATGATGGCGATATCTATTGGTGCACTGCCGATGTCGGCTGGGTTACAGGCCACAGCTACATCGTCTACGGCCCCCTCGCAAACGGCGCGACGACGCTCATGTTCGAAGGCGTGCCGAACTATCCTGACGCCAGCCGGCACTGGCAGGTTTGCGACAAGCACCAGGTCAATATCTACTATACGGCACCGACCGCCATTCGGGCGCTGATGCGCGAAGGTGACGAACCGGTCAAGAAGACAAGCCGCTCATCGCTCCGCCTGCTCGGGTCCGTTGGCGAGCCGATCAACCCAGAAGCCTGGATCTGGTATTACAACGTTGTCGGCGATGGCCGTTGCCCGATTGTCGACACCTGGTGGCAGACCGAAACGGGTGGCATCATGATCACACCCCTGCCGGGAGCGACGGCACTCAAACCGGGATCGGCAACACGGCCCTTCTTCGGCGTTCAACCGGCACTGGTAGACGCCGATGGTAATTTGCTGGAAGGCGAGGCTGAGGGAAACCTTTGCATCCTCGAGAGCTGGCCGGGCCAGATGCGCAGCGTGTATGGCGACCATCAACGTTTCGTCGAAACATACTTTAAGACCTACCCCGGCAAATACTTCGCGGGCGACGGCTGCCGGCGTGACGCGGACGGCTATTACTGGATCACCGGCCGTGTCGACGATGTCATAAATGTCTCAGGGCATCGCATGGGAACTGCCGAAGTCGAATCCGCGCTGGTCGAACACACAAGCGTCGCGGAAGCCGCGGTTGTCGGTTATCCGCATGATATTAAGGGTCAAGGCATCTATGCCTATGTGACCTTGAACCTGGGCATCGAGCCGACCGAGGACCTTCGCAAGGAACTTGTTCAATGGGTCCGCAAGGAAATCGGTCCTATTGCCTCGCCGGATCTGATTCAATGGGCGCCTGGTCTGCCAAAAACTCGATCCGGCAAAATTATGCGCCGCATCTTGCGCAAAATCGCCGAGGACGATTTCGGCAATTTGGGCGACACATCAACCCTCGCCGAACCGGCAGTCGTCGAAGATCTGATCGACAACCGTATGAACAAATAGCCAGTGGCGAGTTTCTTTCTAGAAATTTTAGTGCGGCGCATTGAACATTCGATGCGCCGCATTCTTTTGGTTGGTTAAAATCCGTTAACGGTTTCCAAAGGAATTCGTGGTTTTCTAGCACCATCGAAATCGGATTCAGCGTTACTCCGTCCTATCTCTGCGGAATTCGCGAATTTTGTCGGTTATTCGGCGGATGGAGAATCGCATTCATGGATGAACAAGGAATCCGAATCGGACATGTCGCATCGGTTTCCGGCGCGCTAATTTCGGGGCTAATCGAGGAAGACCGAGCAAGTGCCGCGGTCCAATTCGGCGCCTTGGTAAAAGTACCGGCCGCCGGCGCCGAAGTTTTCGGTCTGATCAACAATTTGCGTACTGAAACGGGACCGGATGGCCGCGAACGGCGCCTCTTTGATATCGAGCCGCTCGGTGAAACCGTCGATGAGAGCCGATTTGAGCGCGGCGTATCGATTTACCCGACGCTTGGCGCGCCCGTCTATATCGCGATTGGCAGCGACCTCGCGAAGGTCTATGCGCGTCCGGAAGAAGAAACCGTCCGCTTCGGGACGATTCATCAGGATCGCGCTCTGCCGGCTTTTGCCATGACGGACCGGTTGTTAAGTCACCACTTTGCCATTCTGGGCACAACTGGATCCGGCAAGTCCTGCGCCGCCGCACTGATCCTGCATTCGATTCTGAAAGATCATCACAACGGCCACGTCATCTTCCTCGATCCGCACAATGAATACGCGCAGAGCTTCGGCGACGCAGCGGAATTGATCGATCTGGCCAATCTTCGCCTGCCCTATTGGCTCCTGAACTTCGAAGAAGCCGTAGAAGTTTTGGCGAGCCGCGAAGGCCTGCACCGCGACAGTGAAATCGCCATTCTGAAGACCGCGATCCTGGAAGCAAAGCGGATCTATGCCGCGAAATCCGGTACGACCGAACATATTACTGTCGACACGCCCGTGCCCTATCACCTTGGCACATTAGGCCGCTGCATAGAAGATCAGATGGCGAAACTCGACCGGCCCGACAATACAATTCCCTATCTCCGGTTGCAGTCGCGGATCGAAACGCTCAAGGACGATGCCCGGTTCTCCTTCATGTTTTCCGGACTCGACGTTCGAGACAATATGGCTCAGATTTTGTCCCGGCTCATGCGGGTACCCGTGAACGGCAAACCGATGACGATCATTGATTTGTCCGGTGTACCGTCGGAAATTGTGGACGTGGTTGTTTCCATGCTCTGCCGCACGGTATTCGATTTTGCGCTCTGGAACACCAACCAGCCGGCCTTGCCGGTGCTTCTCGTTTGTGAGGAGGCGCACCGTTATATCAGCGCGGACAATTCCGGCTTCGGGCCGACCAAGCAAGTCATGGCGCGCATCGCCAAGGAAGGCCGAAAATACGGTGTCTCGCTGTGCCTTGTCAGTCAGCGGCCGTCGGAGCTGTCACTCGGCATTCTATCGCAATGCAACACGCTCTTCGTATTGCGCATGAGCAACGGCCCCGATCAGGATTTTGTCCGCGATGCCGTACCCGAAAGCGGCCTCGGGCTTCTGAACTCACTTCCCGCCCTGCGCATGCAGGAAGCCATCGTTGTCGGCGAGGGCGTCACGGTACCCATGCGAGTCCGCTTTGACGACCTTGCACCCGAACAGCAGCCCCGCAGCGGCGCGGTCTCCTTCGACCGGGCGTGGCGGGAGGACCTTAGCGAAGATGGCTTCGTTGCGGAGACGATCGAACGGTGGCGGCATCAGGCGCGTTAACTCTCGTCGCCCAGATAACTCACATGGGCCGCGACAATGCGCCAGCCTTCCGGCATGCGCACCAACGATTGGCTTTGCCGACCATGCTTGCCATCACGTGAAAACTCCCGGCAGGTCGTCGCGAAGTCGCGCCCAAATGTCGTGATCACCGTTTTCCCAATACCTCGCTCGGTGCCCACCGACGGCCGACTCTGACGAAACGCCGAGATCGCGGCGTGGCCGTAATAATGTTCACGCGTAAAAGCATATCTGACGGTCAGCGGATCATTCCAAAACAACTCGTCCAGGACATCGGCGTCGTTCGTCTGCAGGGCGGTTTCGTAGCGCTCGAAGGCTTCTGTCACTTCTGCGACGACTTCAGGGATGTTAACGTCCTGCATTTGCTTCTCCTTTGGTTCGCGCCGCATTGACAAGCCTTTCGGCAAAACAGTACATCGGACGCCTATGATTTCACCTCGTCCCGCCTCAGAGTCATTTCGTTGAGCGCCGTCGAACGCGACAGTCCCGTCGTCGCCGGGCGCGGGCCGCTTTTTGTCATCGCGGGATCGCACGGTTCTCTGCATTGGGCCGTGCAGACCTTCTATCTGTTGCTCCCGTTCATCAAGGAAGAATTCGGGCTCGATTACACGCAGACCGGTTTTCTGGTCACAATCGTCCACCTCAGTTCCTTCGTGGCCAATATTCCAAGCGGGGTCGTGGTCGATGTGACGGGGCGGCGCACCGCCTGCCAGCTCTTTTCTCTCGTGGTTTGCGCCATCGGTTTGGCCGGCCTCGGTTGGGCCCGGGATTACTGGGTACTTGCAGGTGCCGTCGCCTTAATTTCGATGAT
This sequence comes from Alphaproteobacteria bacterium, assembly GCA_021774435.1. Lineage (GTDB taxonomy): Bacteria > Pseudomonadota > Alphaproteobacteria > UBA8366. The sequence continues at coordinate 13,114 of JAJFJB010000320.1, read as the reverse complement.
GAATACACTCTGGCACCCGGCGGCGATTGCCTTCCTGTCGGAAACCTATGCCAAACGCCGCGGTCTGGCGCTTTCATTCCATACAATCGGCGCCAGTCTCGGTGACGCCGCGGCCCCCGCCGCGGCCGGCGTCTTGATCACGGCGATTGGCTGGCATGAAACCGCGATGCTGGGCGCGCTTGTACCTTTAGCGGCGGCCGTACTACTTTTTTTCTTCTCCAAAGCGAGTTCGGCAATGCCGAGCAGATCAGGCGGTGGTGGTGGGATCCGCGCTTATATGACCGGTCTTCAGCAGCTCGTCGTGAATATGGAAGTTTGGAAAGTCTGCGTCATGGCTGGCTTCAGAGGCACAGGCCAGACCGGCCTTCGTACGTTTTTACCGCTTTATCTTGCCGCCGCCCTATCGGCGAACCCGTTCTGGATTGGCGTCACCTTGACGGTACTGCAATTGAGCGGCGCCATTGCAACACCCTTCGCCGGCGGTATTTCAGACCGGGTAGGCCGGCGGCCGGTCCTTTTTGCTGGGTTTGCGATGTCGCTGGTCGTCATATTCGCCATGCCCTTCGCAACGTCGCTCACGATGTTCATAATCCTCGTAGGCCTCGCCGGCGTGTCCACATTTGCCGTCCGACCCGTAATTCAAAGCTGGGCGCTGGAAAAAGCCCCGCCACAGCTTGGCGGTTCCATGGTCAGCCTGCTGTTCGGCACGCAATCTGCCTTTGCCATGGCAGTACCGATCGTCGGGGGTATGATCGCGGATGCGTGGGGCATCGGGTATGTGTTCTATGCTCTCGCCGCAACGGTTCTGGTCGCAATGGCGGTCGCCGCGACAATATCCGAAAGCAAGTAGCTGTCGTGCAGATTTTCATTGCCCAAACCATTGATGGTTTTATCGCGGGCCCCGATGATTCACTCGACCATCTGACGCCCTTCAACAATCCGGACTTTGGATACGACGAATTCATCAAAACGGTCGATGCGATTGTTCTTGGTCGAAAAACCTTCGATGTTATTTTCCCCGATCACGGTTGGACCTATCCCGCACACCTGCCCGGCGCCGTGATTACGTCTCGGCCGTTACCGGACGGCGTCCCGGACAATGTCATCGGGACCGCAGAAATCGATCACATCACCGCGTCATTCGGTAATGTATTCGTCGATGGCGGCGGCCAGGTTATCCGCGCGTTCTGCGAACGGAAACTGATCCGGGAAGCGCGTATCTTTACGCTGCCGATCCTCCTCGGCGCCGGCACACGACTCTTCGCGCCGGGCGCACCTTTACAGCAAGCCTGGAACTTGGTCAGCACCCGCAGCTTTCCCTGCGGTACGGTATTGAATCACTACCGAATGTAGCGTGTTCAGGCTGGCGGGGCGGTTGGTCCGTCACCGGCGACTGTCGTGCGGTGCATAACCCGTCGGTAGCGGGCCTTATCCCAGGACCGCCCCCGGTGCAGAACGCATCGGTTGTCCCAGATGACCAAATCTTTCGCCTGCCATTTGTGTGAATATGTAAATTCCGGCTGTGTCGCGCGGGCCACCAAGTCTTTTAAGAAGGCGCGTCCCTCCTCAACCGGCCAGCCAATGATATGTGACGCGTGCGACGCAGTATAAAAGGACTTCTTGCCGTTCGTCGGATTGGTGCGCACTACCGCCTGGTGGACCGGCGGCGTTTCATTCCTGTGTTCTTCGTTCAATAGGTTCGGATCGACCAGCCCGCGCGAGTACGTAAAGTCATGAACCGCGATTAATCCCTCCAACCGGGCTTGCTCCTCGGGTGACATGACCGCATAGGCCGCCCGCATGCTGCCGAATTCCGTTTCCGCCCCTTCCGGCGGCACTTCGCGACCGGTCAGCAAAGAGGCCAATGCCGGAACTGGCTTAAAAGAACTGTCCGTGTGCCACATTTCGTTTCCGGAATTGTAAACGATGCGCCAATCGTCGACCGGCAAAATTTTGTCCGTTTCAGGATCAACGTTGGAGATGTTCGCAATATAGGTACCGCCCCCGACATTGCTTTGCACCGTCGTTTCCAGCGCGCCGAAATGCTGACTGAATGCAACTTGCTGATCATCGCTAAGGTCCTGATCATGGAAGACCAGCACGGAATTTTCGTTGAACGCGTCCAGTATCGGGGCAAAGGCCGCGTCATCCAAAGGTTTGGTTATATCTATTCCCGAAATCTCGGCCCCGATATGTTTCGTCAGTTTGCGTATCTGGATTGCCATCGTTTCTACCTCTCAACACATCGAACAAAACTATTGAAGCAGCAATCTGCTGCCCCAAACAAGGGCCCTAAGGCGAAACAATACACGAGCTTTCGATTGAACGAACGCCACCGCCGCTTAATATCACCGTACCCATCATCGTGCACAGGGAGGCGCAATTGAAGGCTTGGTAAATTTCTGCTGTCGATACGACATTCGACTTTGACAACGCCTCGGGCTGCCTATCGTCATATGCAAGGCACCTCCCATTTCGGCAGATCGTTGTTACGATTCCCTCCTAACGTTTGAACAACTCGAAGAGAGCCTTTTCTCAATGGCGGATGCATTAAACTTATTTCTCGGCGGACGCATGTCCGCGCCGCGAGCGCAATGGCTCAAAGAACGGTTAACGACAAGTTGGAACATTTCGAGCTGGACCGAAGACGAACCTTTCAACCGGTTTACCGAACTGGCGCCGGAGGCGGATGCTTTCGTCGGCGGTCGTATTCACGGTGACTGGCCATCCGTGCCCAGGCTGAAACTCTATCAAATTCCCTTCACCGGACATGACTGGATCGGACCGTCTCAGGTGCCGGCAGGCTGTGCCGTCTGCAACACCTATGAACATGAGATTGCCATCGCGGAGTATGTGTTCGGCGCCATGCTGGAATGGGAGATCGGCATCTCAAAATCCGACCGGCAGTTCCGCACACTGGGCTGGGAAGGCCGGACGCCCGGAATAGGACCCAGTCATGGTGAGATATTCGGCAAGACCATCGGTATTGTCGGCTACGGCCATATCGGCCGCGAAGTCGCGCGGCGGGCGCAAGCCTTCGGTATGCGCTGCATCGCTGCAACACGTACCATCCGTTCGACGGAAGAGCCGCTGGACTGGATCGACACGATGGACTCGCTCGACCGGCTACTTGGCGAAAGCGACTATGTCCTGGTTGCTTTGCCGCTTTCCGATGAAACAAGAGACTTGTTCGACACGGCGCGGCTGGCGCAACTGAAACCGACGAGCGTCATCATCAATGTTGGCCGTGGTCACATCATCGAAGAAGAGGCGCTTTACACGGCTTTGGCCGAACAGAGGATCGGCGGCGCGATCATCGATGTCTGGTACGCTTATCCGACCGATGCCGACCGGAAACGTCCACCTTCGAAATTCCCGTTCCAGGATTTGGAGAATATAATCATGACACCGCACAACAGTGCGCGTAGCGCAGCAATGCGCGAACGGCGCTGGGAATTCATTGCGCGCAACCTGGATCATCTCGCCAATGGTGAACCGCTTGAGAATATCTGCTTCGAAGGCAAGGGTTAGGTCTGACAAATGGGAAAATACATCGAAACCTATCGCAATATCGTCAGCCCAGCAGAACTTGACCACCTAGGCCATATGAACGTTCAGTATTATTTCGCGGCGATTGGCGGCGGTATCACATCGTTTCAAATAGCCCTGGGCCTAACGCCGACCGACATGCGCGATGGCCGCCGACTGGCTTTCGTCGTTGTCCACGGCGACACCAACTTCAGAGCTGAGTTGCATGCGGGAGATGTCATTCGGCTTGAAACCGGTGTCACCGAAGTCGCCAATAAGACGGCGACATTTCATCATCGGCTGATCAATGTCGAACAAGAAACATTATCATTCGAAACTCACTTCAAATGCGTCTTGATGCATTTGGACAAGCGGCGCGCCGTCGAAATTCCGGGCGACATTCGCGAAAAACTGGAAGCCTATTTGGACTAGGCGGGTTTTCCTCCAAACGCCGTGACATCTGCAATCGGCCGGTTCAAGTCCCGCTTTGTCGCAAAGTACGTCTCCAAAGACTGACCAACGCCCAGCAGAAAATCATCGCCGCGATTTGGCCCGACAATTTGAATGCCGAACGGCAATCCCGCCGGATCCTTGCCCGTGGGAATAGTCATCGCCGGGTGACCCATCATAGTAATCGGCGCGTTAATGTTACCACGGCCGGCCCACAGGTCGTTTTTGCCCGCCGCCTCTTCCTCCGCCAACCGCGCATTCGCGGCGTCGACTTCATCCAGCGTAAAAAACGGCAATGTGCGTCCCGGTGTAATCAATATATCAATGTCTTCGAAGAAAGCCTGGAAGCGACGATAAATCGCCGTGTGCTCCGCCAAAGCACTCGCGGCGTCCGTTGCCGTCATGCCGGCGCCACGACGCAAATCCGTCCGCGACTGCGGCGTCAAACCCGACGGATCTGCCTGATGCTCAGGCGCGTAGCGGGTCATATGCACAAGCGATCGCAATTTGAGATAGACCTCGTGGATACCGCTCATATCGGGCGTCGACCAATTGCAAGAGCCAAAGGCACCAGAGAATTGGGCAACCTTCGACTTGAACGTCGCGCGTACCCCATCAGTCGCATCGACAACTCCTAGATCATCTGTAACCGCAACGCGTAGTTTACTCAGGTCGACAGGCACGCCCGGTCTCGTGAGAGCAGGGTCAACGGGGCCACTAAAGGGGTCACGGAAATCGCAACTCATCATCCCCTGCAAAAACAGTCTGGTATCGGCAACGCTGCGTGCCATGGGGCCCAGTACCGTCATGACGCTCCAGCCTTGCGGCCGCTCTTCCGAAGGCACAAGTCCAGGCGAAGGCCGCAGACCGACTATGCCACTAACTGATGCCGGCCCCCGGATGCTGCCTCCGGTATCGGAGCCGGTAGCAAGCGGTACCATCCGAGCTGCCAACGCGACCCCAGCACCGCCGGATGAGCCAGCACAGGTCCGTTCCAAATCAAATGGATTACGGGTCAGACCGTAGATCGGGTTGTCCGTCGTCAATCCGTTGGTCAATGTCGGGATGTTCGTCTTGCCAACGACGATACCCCCGGCCTCGCGAATTGCAGCAACCATACGGCAATCGGCTTCAGCGATAACATCGGCATACAAGGGTGAACCCTTCGTCGTCCGAAGGCCCGCGACATTTTCCGCCTCTTTTATCGCGATCGGCAGGCCGTGCAATGGCCCAAGTGCACCACCTGCAGCGACAGCCTTTTCAGCCTGCTTCGCTTCTTCGCGTGCGGCATCCAATCGCATTTCAACCATGGCATTCAGCGTTGGATTTGTCGCGTCTATCCTTGCAATGCAACTGTCCAGCACTTCTACGGGAGAGGCCTGCCGCGCACCGATCGACGCGCGTAGCGCCGTCGCATCCAGATCACAAAGTTCCGCCATGATAAGCTCCAATTGAAAGCACCATATGTAACGGTGTATACGCTTCCGCGCAAAATGGTTGGACGATGCGCATGGTTGCGGCTAACTGCTGCAGCGTGCAGGATGATGGTGCGGATTACGCACGTCATGCCGACGGGAGAGCGACATGAGCGACTCGAATAGTGACACGGCGGCAAGCCCACCGACAGATGCCAGCTCGGCGAACGAGCGGGTTTTCCTCGTCGTTGTGGATGACAGCGAAGAAATGAAGGTTGCTTTGCATTTCGCCTGCCGTCGCTCGAAAACGTCCGGTGGGCGAATCGCGCTGCTGCACGTGCAGGAACCAGCGGACTTTCAGCACTGGATGGCAGTTGAGGAAATTATGCGCGAGGAAAAGCGCGAAGAGGCTGAAGAATTGCTGCAGACGCTGTCCGCCGAAGTTCATGAGTGGTCTGGCAAGATGCCATCCTTCTATCTACGCGAAGGCGATCGCCGTGAGGAACTGGTCAAGCTGCTTGATGAAGAACCTTCGGTCTCAATCCTGGTCTTAGGAGCTGGCGTCGGACGTGGCGGCCCAGGACCGATAATCGACTACCTACTGAGCCGCGGCACCAGCCAATTACACATCCCCATCACACTCGTTCCCGGCTCGCTAAGCGACGAAGAGATTATCGCGATTACGTAAAACAGTCGGACCCGCAAGAAACAGGTGGCTGCGTGCCGTTACAAGACGCCTAGATGTTTTTTTAATTTTTAGGAACACAGATGGGCGCGCGAAATTGAGGCTTGTTAATCGCCTAATCGGTTTTGTGGGGCGGTTCATTCTTTTTCGGCGAAGTCGCACTGCAAGCGGCTTAGCCGCGATACTCAATGCAACGGCGCCTCTATTCACGGCCCTGATCGACCGACCTTGGAATTTGCCCTTGCCGGGAATGGATACATAACTGGCTGTCCTAGGCCGGTACCCGTTTTGCACAGCATTAGCCTATGTCATTTATTTTCGAATTCTCTCGCATGCAGGGGTGACTAATCTACTGTTGGTCACATTCCCTATTCCGGTCAGCGCCATTTTCCACGGAACGATCTTCTTGGATGAAATTTTAGAGGCGCAGCACGGTATCGGCGTACGCCAGATTGGCATCAGGCTCACAGCGATAGGGGCGCAGAATTGCCACCAACAGCAAAATTCAGCCGCCGAATAGTCGTAATTAACCAAAATTTTAGTTCACATTTTAGAGAAAATTTTCGCGTTTTTTTGCAAGTGATAATGTATTGAAAATACGGCTCTTTTATTATTAATAAAGCCCTAAAAAGATGTCCAAGAAGGCCTTGGCCTGACGCTTTTGACTTGATAAACGCCGACATTTCGACCATCTCTAGCACAAATCGGACGGCTTCTTTTTAGGAGAGCACGCACGTGTTCATTCAGACGGAACAGACACCAAATCCGGCAACGCTAAAGTTTTTGCCGGGCCAGACGGTCCTAGAAACCGGTACAGAGGATTTTACCGGCCCAGAGAAAGCGGCTGGCCGCTCACTGCTCGCCGAGCGTTTGTTTGGCGTCGATGGCATTGCGGCCGTGTTCTTCGGCCATGATTTTATCACGATAACCAAGTCCGCCGATCAGGATTGGTATGTCATGAAGCCGGCTATTCTTGGCGCGATCATGGAGCATTTCGCCGCTGGCGATCCTGTGATGAACGAGGAAAAGCGTTCGGCTCCTGCTGAAAGCGCTGAAGAAGACGATGAAGTTGTTACTCAGATCAAAGAACTACTGGAAACCCGGGTTCGGCCCGCCGTCGCGCAAGATGGCGGTGATATTACGTTCCACGGGTTCGATCAGGGTGTCGTATACCTCGAAATGCGCGGCGCTTGTGCCGGTTGCCCAAGTTCAACGGCAACATTGAAGATGGGCATTGAAAATATGCTGCGGCACTACATTCCGGAAGTGGTCGAAGTACGCGCCACACTCTGACCTAATAACGACAACGGCGAAAAGCCGAAACGATACGACCGATGGGTGGACACACGGGGCGTTGAAGGGGTCACAGGGGATGAGATCCTTAAAGCGTATTACAAGTAAGATAAAAGAGCTTCGCTTCAGTGGGAGCGGGTTCGTTGCGACACTGGCAGCCGTGGTTGCGGTCGCCGGATCCGTGTCCATGATGAACGACGTTCTTGAGCGTTGGGATATTGCGGATTCAGCCAGTATAAGCCAGCTCGACACTATTAAGTCAAAAGCGGCGCGGCTTACGAAACCGGAATCCGTGCGCGTGCTCGCGTCCGTCGCGAAGGTTAAGGATGCCTTCTCTAGCGCAGGTTACCATTTGGACGCAGTGCGGCGCGGACAAATTGCGGTTCCTCGCGTTCTTCATGCCTCGCTACCGCACGATTTACCAGAAATGCGACGCGCGCAGGACCGCAAGGCGGTCTTTCTAAGATTCATGCTTCCATATGTTTTGGAAGCAAATAAGGCTGTCCGCAAACAGCGAGAACGCTTGCTGTTTCTGCAAAAGAAACAGGAAAAAAGGCAGCGTTTGGGCGAAGTGGAGGCTATGTGGCTCGATGCGTTGTTTAAAGAATATCGCGTGAAGGCGGGCGATTTCGCTACACTTTTGAAGCGTGTCGACACGGTTCCAGTATCGCTTGCACTTGCACAAAGCGCGGTCGAAAGCGGATGGGGTACCTCGCGCTTCGCACAGCAAGGCAATGCGCCCTTTGGACAATGGACGTCCAAAGATCACGCGGGAATGGTCCCCTTGGAACGCAAAGAAGGCCTCACCCATAAAGTGAGAGCCTTTGAGAGTTTGAAGAAATCGGTCGATTCCTATTTGCGGAACCTCAACACGCACCGCGCCTATCGTGATTTTCGCGAAGTGCGCCAAAGCGCGCGGTCAGTAGGTAAATCGGTGGATAGCGTCAATATCGCGAAAACCCTATCTAAATACTCTGAAAAAGGAATGGTATACGTAACCTTGCTTCAGGGAATCATCAAAAAGAACGACCTGCGTTCGCTGGATGATGCACGGCTGGGAACATCGATTTTAACCTTCCGCCCCGACGCTTGATCCAAGGCGGAAAAGCCTTTTAGAGTAATGAATTAGAACGGAACCGTACTTGGTTCCGTTCTAATTTTGTGAAAATGCGCCATTATCAAAACGTTGAATCTGATTAATCCGAATTCACGTAGAATTGCCGCCCGAACCATCGCCACCGTTTGTCGGGACCCGGCATCGTGCAGTTAAGCCGTGACCGTCCACGCTTAAACCGTTTCTCGAAACGTATTTCAATGCGGGTTTTGCCCAGCCTGGTGAGGTTAACCTTCCCGAGTTGGGAATGGTAGCATGCTAGTTGGTTTAACCCTTTCAGCGTCGTGTCAACGCTGAATCCAAATGCAGGCGGGTTCGACACGATTAAAGGATCGACAGGGGTTATACCTTCAACAGGCAAAGGCATTGCATCTACCGCTCGCCGAAACCGAGCCACGTCGCCATAGCGTTCGTTAAAGGCAAACCGAGGCAAATAAAAGAGATCATCCGCGCCGTGCGCAACGCCCGAATGTTGGCCGAATGCCGCGATAAAACCTTCGCCAATCACCAGTTCGCGAACGGCACTACTCATCTCGCCGTAGGGGTAGGCAAAAAGGGTGGGCCTCAGCGCCAATTCCTTTTCCAAACGATCGCGCGAAGTTTGAATTTCTTCCCGGTTCCTGTCCAGGGATGCTGCCGCCATATGGAGATGCGTTTTCGTATGGTTCCCAATCGTGAGGCCACCGGCTTTCAATTCCCGGATCTGGTCCCAGGACATGAACCCCCTCGCACCGCCATCCACCGACTTCGTCGCCACAAACAAAGTCGCCGGCAATCCCGCGCCTTTGAGTCGTGGCCACGCTATTTCGTAGACTGACCGATAGGCATCGTCGAACGTGATCGCAACGGTCCGGTCGGGTAATTGCTGCCCCGATTTTAAGGCGGCAGCGACCTTCTCTAAAGGCCAAACCGTATAGCCACCGCTCTGCAGCAACGCGATGTGCGCGTCGAACTGCTCGATGGAGACACTTGTCGACGGAAACTCGGCTTCCTCCCCAATGCGGTGATACATTACGATCACCGCACCATTGGCGGCCGCCGCTATCGGTGCAAAGGCCGACAACGCGAAAGCGAGCAAGACCAATCGGCACGCCACGCGGTTGAGTTTTCCGCAGAAATCATGCAAGCACCTAATCACCCGCCCATGATAGCGTTTTAAAGCCATTTCGCTCAAGTCCGATAGTATTTGGCAAGTAACGTATCGTGGAGAGGACAACACGTGGATACGGAGCCCCAAAATGACCGATAGACCCGTCCTTGATAGTGCTGCTTGCGATTTAATGTTCCGTGAAGCGCGCACACATAACGGCTGGCTGGATAAGCCCGTTTCAGAGGAAACGCTGCACGCCGCCTTCGACCTTTGCAAAATGGGACCAACAAGCGCGAATTGCTCTCCCATGCGGGTCCTGTTCGTCAGGTCCGCCGCAGAAAAGGAAAAGCTCCTGACTTGCGTTAGCGGTGGAAATACCGAAAAAACGCGCACTGCGCCAGTTACCGCTATCATCGCGAACGATTTCGAGTTCTACGAACATTTCGAGTTCTTGTTCCCGCACGACGACGCACGCGCCTGGTTTACCGGCAACCAAACGCTGATCGATACGACCGCTATGCGAAACGGCTCTTTGCAGGGCGCTTATTTTATGATGGCGTGCAGGGCCGTCGGGTTGGATTGCGGGGCGATGTCCGGCTTCGAAAATGACAAAGTTGATGAGCTCTTTTTCGCCGGCACCCAAGTTCGGTCGAACTTCCTGTGCAATCTCGGCTATGGCGATCCGAAGGCGTTGTTCCCGCGCAGCCCGCGTTTCGCATTTGAAGAGGTCTGCACTGTGCTGTGAGGCCGCGAATGAATGTTCTTGGGCTTGATTCGGCGACCGAAGCCTGTTCCGCTGCGATATGGCGCGATAACACTATCGTCGCCCAACGCTTCGAAACCATGCGGCGCGGTCACGCCGAAGTTCTCATGCCGCTGGTCGAGGACGTAATGCATCAAGCGGGTTTGGCGTTTAGCGCCATCGACCTGATCGTGACGACGGTCGGACCCGGCGGGTTTACCGGACTGCGTATCGGCCTTGCAAGTGCGCGGGCTCTCGCCCTTGCCGGCCGGATACCAATTATCGGCGTCACCACCTTGGAAGCGGTCGCCCATGCGCAAAGCCTTCCGGATAAGCCTTTCCTTATCGCGTTGGATTCGAAGCGTTCGGATATCTACGTCCAACTCTTCGACAGCGACAAACGGCCCGTCGGCAAGCCGAATGCCATGCTTCCATCCGATATTGGTGCAATCCTCCCCGTTGGCGCCGTATCGGTTGGCGGAAACGCATCCGAAATTGTTCTGAATGCGCATTTAGGCCGACAACCTCCGCTCGAACCGCTCAATGGCCCCGACTTGCCAGACGCAGCCATCGTCGCTGCCCTGGGCGCAGCACAATACGCGAACAATGCTCGGCAAGGTGCAGAACCACCAAAACCGCTTTATCTTCGGCCTCCCGATGCGCGCCTGCCCACTGGAAAGACGCATGAGTGACGCGGGCGGTGTCACATTCCGCTTTGCGAGCAATGACGACATCGACGCAATGGCCGCAATTTATGCTGAAAGTTTTGACGACCTGCAGCCTAGGCTGTCGATCGAACAATACCTTCGACCGAAGAGAACCTGGGCTTTACTTGCTTTTGTGAACGCCGGGACCCAAGCCGTCCCCGCCGGTTATATCATTACACGCTGTGTTGCCGATGAAGCCGAAATATTCAGTATTGGCGTCGCCCGTGAGTTCCGGCGACGTGGCGTCGGACTGGCCCTCTTGAACGCAATGAACGGCATGGCTGCGACCCAGGGAGCCCATACCGTATTCCTGGAAGTGGGTATCGACAATCGAGCCGCTCGCGCCCTTTACAGCAAAGCAGGGTACGAAATCATAGGCCAAAGGCCTGATTACTATCGAAATCCGGGCGGAACCCGGGTAACGGCGCTGGTTTTGCGTCGACACCTAGAAAACGTGCAGAATCTGGACTCCAGTTGAATGTAATGAGCAAACTATTAGAGTCATGAATTGATAAATTGTAGCGACATTCTGTTAAAATTACTTGACATTTAGTCAAGCAGTAGCAATGTATTTGAAACTTAAAGATAAGCAGACGGAATAGAAGTAATATTTTGCTGTCTGTATTGTTTAAATCCGCCGAAAACATCGGCGCTCTACAATAAAATCGGGTCGCAAGGGTGTAGATAAAATGTCCGACGCCAACGATGCAGATATCAAGACTAGTGAGGTCCTAGGGTTGACGACCGAGATTGTCGCCGCCCACGTGTCCAACAATACGGTTGCGATGTCGGATTTACCGAACCTTATAGAACAGGTTTACAAAACGCTTGCGAATGTCGGTAAAGGCGCCGAAACCCATAGTGAACGACCGACACCTGCGGTCGCGCTCCGTAAATCGGTTACACCTGAATACATCATCTGTCTGGAAGACGGTAAGAAGCTTAAAATGTTGAAGCGGCATTTGAAAACTGCCTACAACATGACTCCCGATGAGTATCGGGAACGCTGGGGATTGGCGAGCGATTACCCAATGGTCGCACCGAATTATGCCAAGCAGCGAAGCAAACTAGCAAAAGCAATCGGACTGGGTACGCGGCCACGGGTAAAATCCTAGCACATCGACCGCTAGATTATCCGAATACGGCATGGTCCCAGGACCACCATCGCACTATATTTGCATATCGTAGGAACTGCTGTTGCTGGCAACTTTATTGGTAGCGAGGACCAAGGGTGCCCGATCGGATTATAAAACTTTGCCATGAAAAGGGCCTGAAAATTACGGGACAGCGTCGTGTGATTGCCAGGGTTCTGGGCGAATCAAATGACCACCCCGATGTTGAACTTGTCCACAAGCGGGCAACCGCGTTGGACCCGAATATCAGTATCGCAACGGTATACAGGACGGTGCGACTCTTCGAGGAACACGACATTTTAGACCGCCACGACTTTGGCGACGGGCGGGCACGCTACGAAGAAGTTTCCGATTCTCATCATGACCACTTGATCGATATCGAAAATGGCAAGGTAATCGAGTTTCAAAATGCTGAAATCGAGGCCTTGCAGCGACAGGTGGCCGAGAAACTTGGCTATCGACTCGTCGATCATCGTCTTGAGCTGTACGGCGTGCCCTTGGGCAAGAAATAGAACGCTGCGAACGCCCTCCCATTTGCGAAGATGCCATGGTCGCCGGTTCGGGTCATGCATGCCTATCGCTTGTCATGGCACTTAATCCGGTGTTAATGTTGATCGTGGAAAATTTTCAACCGGTTACGGTTAATCTGCTGATAGGAATGGTCCGCACCCAGACTCCGGCGACGGTGGATCATTTGCCCAGGTGAAACGGCTCTACATCAAAACTTACGGCTGCCAAATGAACGTTTACGACTCCGCTCGTATGGTGGATGTCCTGGCGCCGCATGGTTATGCCCCGGTCGATGCGCCTGAAGGCGCGGATATGATTATCCTCAACACCTGCCATATCCGGGAAAAGGCGGCGGAAAAGGTTTATTCGGAGATCGGGCGGTTGCGACCGTTGAAGGCCGACAAAGAAGCGATCGGCGAGCGCATGATAATCGCCGTGGGCGGCTGC
>JAJFJB010000319.1 GCA_021774435.1 Alphaproteobacteria bacterium | reverse complement strand
CGATGCAGAACCTCCGTTTGATGACGGGAAAACTGAAAATCGGGATTGGAGATTTGCCACGCTTTTTGGAGGATTATGGAGATACGTTTCTTTCGCTGGCTTATTTTCGAGACTGCCTGGATTCACTGGAACCGAAACTTTTGTCGTTTTTCGACGCGATGGATGCAATCCAACAGAGTCATCAGCTGAGCCAGAATGCGAATTTGATGCGATCGCTGGACGAGATGACGAACAATTTTGCCGCCGTAAAAGCGACTCTTGAAGGGCATTTCGTCGCTTTCGACCAGCAGACCAGCGCAATGTGGTCGAATATCACGGCAGACTCGTTTCATAAGCTGAAATCGATGATTGAGAACAGCCACACGACGGTTGGCGGTATCCTCTGTGGTCTTTCCGTGAAGCTAAACGCATGGCATGACCGGTTCGGTGGCCGTGATGCAGGCCTTATTAGTCAGGCTGAATTCATTATGTCGGAAATGCGGCACGGCATGGATCGGCTTATGGCGATCAGTATGCCACCACTCGATGTGCAGTTGGATGTCGAGGAAGAGAAAGAGGAAAATGGCGCCGAAGGCGTTGTATTACTTTAACCCTGCAAACCGAGTGGACCGAGCTGCCCCCTCAAGACCTTACGACGATATCCCCAAGTCCCACATACCGGATGGATTAGGGTGGCTTTGCCATCGTTTGACTATACTGCTCGCGGCGTCCGTCGGCGTTTGCGCGAAATAGTAAAGCGCATCCTGGTAGTCTCTGCGGCCTTTGGGAGATGATGGCCTCGCCTTCCTGGCAAATCCATAAATTTCCCGGAAGCCCTCTTCGTCAATATTGGATGCAATACACGCTGCGGCGAGCGCGCGGCCTCCAGGATCGAAAATAATACGCTTGGCAAATGCATCCTCGAGGCGCGTAAGACGGCTAAACATGGCAATAAACAATGCGACGTCGCCGTTGCGCAAAATGCGCATCATGGACTCCTGTGTCAAAAGCCCTTGCTCGTCCAGTGTTTCGGCCAATTGCTGCGCCTTGCTTTGTCGCAGTTCGGCTGAATCCGTATCCTTCCAGTTCCGTTGTTCTGCCTCGGTTATCAGCATTTCCACGGTTCTTTCGTCAAAACTCCAATCCTTGACGATGACGTCACGCAGCGATTGAGATACCCATAGGAACATCCGCTCGGCGAGGTCTTTTCCAAGGTCCTCACGACGGACAAGAGGTTCGCGGAATACATCTTCGCGCTCCGATTGTTCGACGAGGTACTCCATCGTCGCGCGTGAAATTTTCGACGTGCTGTTCTGTAGAAGGCACTTAATGACGTTCTTTTCGCCGGTATCGACAAGCGCGTCGGTTACAGACTCGCCAATATGACTGCGGATGGAAACCGCGAGTTGATGTTCGAAGGTTCGATGTTCAATAATCTCGACGAGATCGTCATCCTCTAGCGCACCGCTCTTGGTCAAAATGGGGTAAGCAATTTCGATTTTGTCGTTTGCCAGAACCCGGACCAAATCTCGCGGCGCATCTTCCATCTCTGAAAGGCGAAGACTGATCGTTCGCCGTACCGCCATTTCCGCCTCATGGACAAGACGCCGCAGAATGTCGAACATCAGTTTCCGTTCGCGCTGGCTTGTCCCTTTGTCTTCGGAGGCTGGGATTTCTGTGACCGCCTCGACCAACGCACGGCGCGCCGGCGTCGAACGGTCACGCGCCAGCGCGACCAGGATATCGGCCTCGATTTTTCCTTGGCCTTCGAAATCTATTGGGCTGGCGTCACTCATCTATGGGGCGGCTCTTGCGTATTCTGCGCATCGTAAACTCGCGTTTAGCGATGGTATGTTATACAGAAAATCCCGCTCTCGAAAAAGCAATGAAATGTTAACCATGATAACGCACGGGCTGCTTGGGTTTGAGCCTGTGATACAGCATATTGGACGCCTGAAATTTCAGTAAACGCTGTCAGCACCGAGGATTTATTCGCTCAATACGGGCCCGCTTATCGCTGGCTGGTCACGATTTGTGGGATGACGGCATCGTTCACGATGGTTCTGACGGGGACAATCGTGAACGTCGCCGTGCCCGACGTCATGGGGGCTTATGGGGTTGGCCAGGACAAGGCGCAATTCCTACAGACGGCTTTTATTACAACGATGACAGCGAGCCAGCTGTTGAATGCATGGGTCGTCGGCAGGCTCGGACAACGCACCGCCTTCATATCGGTATTGTCGCTATTTCTGGTCGGTGGGGTCATCTGCGGTGTCAGTCCGGGCTTGGACGGCATTATTTTCGGTCGCGTTCTCCAGGGTTTCGCCTCAGGTATCGTTCAGCCCCTGGTAATGGTCACATTGTTTCAGGTGTTTCCCGCCGACCGCCGCGGTTTTGCGATGGGTATCTATGGCATGGGTCTGATGCTGGCGCTTGGGTTTGGCCCCGTGGTCGGCGGTGTTACCGCGGATTTAATGACTTGGCGAACGATCTTCTGGGTGCCTCTGCCGCTCGTCGTCGCGGCCCTTTTAATGGGCGTATTCTTCATGCCTTCGCGCCGACCGGAAGGGCCGACGAAGTCTTTTGACTGGATCGGCTATACCCTCTTGTGCGTCGCGCTTTACTGCATGATGGCGACGATCGGGAATGGCCAGCGCGACGGCTGGGGTTCCGATATCATCATCACCCAGATGCTGGTTGGAATTGGAGCTACGGTCGGGTTCGTGGTCTCGCAGTTCCGCCCGGAATCGGCGATGCTTGATATGAGTTTGCTTCGCGATCTGCGCTTTTCATCCGCCGTTGTAATAGCTTTCGTATTTGGCGCCGGTAATTTTGCGTCAACCTACGCGATGCCGGTTTTTGGGCAACTCGTTCAAAGTTACACGCCAACGATTGCGGGGTTCATCTTGCTTCCCGCAAGCCTTGTCGTCGTTTTCCTCCTGCCGTTCACTGGCAGGCTTTCGGATACCGTGCCGCCGCACTACCCCATTATGGGAGGCCTGATCTTATTCGCCGTCAGCGGCTTTCTGATCGCTGACGCCGACGTCAACACGCCGTTCTGGACGCTCGCTTTTTTTGGCATGATCGGTCGGTTTGGCATGAGTTTCATCAACCCGGCGCTGATGGCGACAGCGCTGCGCGCGCTACCGCCGGAAAAGCTTAATCAGGGATCGGGTACCATTAATTTTTTCCGCCAGCTTGGCGGGGCGACGGGGATCAATTCGCTCGTCGTGGCGCTTGAGATGCGTACCGAATTCCATAGCGAGGCCGTAACCGCGACTCAAACGGCGGACAATGCGGCGACACGCGAGCTACTGACCCGCCTTGAAAGAGTGCTTGGCGAGGGCGGAATTCCCGATTCGCTGCAATTTCCGCTTGCCCTGGATCATTTGGGCCAGGTTCTGGAAGCTCAGGCGAATACTCTAGGATTCCAGGACGGCTTTTTGTTGATCGGTATTGTGTTTCTCGGTGCATTGATTCCCGCTTATATCCTGTCCAAATCGCGTTAGATCGTCTGACCGTAATCGCTTGTTCGTCGGATTTGCATCACTATGATGACCACGCGTCATGCCGGGTCGATGAGAGATTCTGGCGCACACTTGCTTACAAAAATCGAAGATGCGGGATACGGCGTTTCCCAGCCGGCGCGTAAGAGGATGGAATGAACGAAGACGCTACGCAATCTGTGAAGGGCGGTGCACCGGCCCAGAATTCTGAAATTTCTAACCTTATTGCGGATGGCGTGGCCGCCCTTGAAGCGGGCCGGCGTGAAGATGCAGAAACTGCATTTCGAAAGGTGCTTGCGCAAGAGCCGAATAATGCGGACGCACTGCGCCGATTGGGCATCGTTGTCTATATGGGCGGCGAGTTCGAGGATGCTTGCGGCTTACTCGAACTCGCCATCACACTGGCGCCGGAAGATGCCGACGCCCATAACAATCTCGCGGCAATCCTTCTCGAACAAGGTGACGTAACCGAGGCCGAAACGCATTTTAGACGTGCCCTCGAACTCGCGCCGGGCGATGCCGATGTCAGTTTCAATTTGGGACTGATTCTCTTGGCGCGCGGCAATCACACCGAAGCCAAATCTTTCTTCGAAGCCGTGACGGCCGCGCGGCCTGGCGATGCGGATGCATATCACAACCTGGGTATGGCGTGGCGGGGCGAGCGGGGGAAAAAGGCTGTTGCCGCTGCGATCGAGGCATTCCGCCAGGCCGTCGCTGTCGATGGTGACGCGTGTGATTCCCTGCTCGAGCTTACGGCGATATTGCGGGAAGAAGGTTGTCTGGTCGAAGCCTTGGCGGCGTCCGAGCGGGCGTTGGAAGCCGATCGTGAAAATGGCCGTGCCGCGTTCAATCACGGCGAAGTGCTATATGAGTTTGGCCGCTACGATGAGGCAACGCGATTCTACCAGCGTGCTTTAAGCGCCGATCCGCCAGATCACCGGGCGCACGATAGTCTGGGACGCGCCCTGGCGGCGACGGGCGATATGGATGGCGCCATTCGGGCACTACGCCGCGGGCTTGAACGGGCTCCGGAAAGTCACCGGTTAAAGCGGAATTTGCGAGACGCTTATTCGCGGCTGGTCCCGTCTTGGCATCTGCCGATGGTCAACGATGTGGGCCGCAACGAAGTATATCGCAAGGCTATCGAAAGGGCGGTGAAGAAGGACGATGTCGTTCTCGATATCGGCACGGGCAGCGGCCTGCTCGCGATGATGGCGGCGCGCGCGGGCGCGCGCCAAGTCATTGCCTGCGAAATGTTGGGACCGATGGCGGAAATGGCGCGGCGAATTATAGCTCGCAACGGATACGACGATATCATTACGGTGTTGCCGAAACAGTCCAATGAACTCGTCGTCGGCGATGATCTGCCTGAACCTGCAAGCGTCGTCATATCGGAAATTCTCGATGTCACTTTGATTGGAGAAGGGGTCATTCCGTCATTGCGCCACGCTACGCGCCATTTGACCCAACCTGACGCCAGAATTATTCCTGCGGCGGCACGTGTATGGGGTATGCTTGTGGAATGGCCGAGCGAACGTGCGATTAATCCCGTACGCGACGTTTGCGGCTTTGATTTCAGTGACTTCGATCTATTTCGCAATCCGAATATGCATGTGCCCTTCGACGAAGAGCGGGAAACGCATCGAATCCTGACCAAACCTTTTCAAATCGCCTCTTTCGACTTCCGGAACCCGCCGGACTACACCGCGGCCGACCATATCGAAACGCAGACGCTCCGCGCGTCGGAGTCAGGCACCGGGCACGCGGTGACGGTATGGTTTGAGCTTGATCTCGACGATGAGATCAGCTTTTCGACGCGTCACGAAACGAACCTCAACCACTGGCATCGCACAGCACAATTTCTCGACCGGGATTTACCCGTCCGAGCCGGTCATGAATTCCGGTTGACGATCCGTCGAAATGACACACGGTTCTATTTTGAGGCTGGTGAGTAGGAACTTTCAAAAACCGTCTCAACTTTTCTCAGGTTGTTGCGCAAGAGGGGAGCGGTAAGACTGCCGGTCCGGAGAATTATGGGATATATCGCAACTGGGCTTGCCGTATACGCGCTGCTTGTTGGTGTCTTGTTCTTCGTCCAACGGTCGCTGCTTTACCATCCAAACCAGACCGTTCCCGACCCCGTGTCCTTTGGTGTGCCAGAGATGACGGCGGTCCATATTCCGGTTGAGGGTGGCTTGGAGCTGCTGGCTTGGTGGCGGGCGCCGCAATCTGACGATAGTCCCGTGATCGCGGTTTTTCATGGCAATGCTGGCCATATTGGCGATCGTGCGCACAAGGTCGGCGATTTCCTCAATGCCGGCTACGGTGTGCTGTTGCTGAGCTATCGCTTTAATGCCGGGTCCGGCGGCAGTCCGAGTGAAGCCAATTTGTTTGCCGACGCACGCGCCGGGATGCGTTTTCTGAAGGAACAAGGCGTGCCGGAAGAACGCGTTGTCCCCTTTGGTGAATCGCTAGGCTCCGGCGTAGCCGTCGCAATGGCTGCCGAACATCGGATTGGCGCTTTGGTACTTGAAGCGCCCTACAGCAGCATGACCGATCTGGCGCAACATCATTATTGGTATACGCCGGCCCGCTGGCTCGTGCGGGACAAGCTTGAATCGATTTCGCGCATTGATCGGGTCACTGCACCTATTTTTGTCATCCATGGAGAACGTGACCTGGTTATTCCGCCGAAGTTCGGACGCCGGCTATTCGATGCCGCCCCAGAACCCAAGGAAGCGCATTTTCTGCCTGAAGCGCAGCACAACGATTTGATTGAATATGGGATGGCGTCTTTGGTGATCGACTTTCTCGACCGAAATCTGAAATAGCGCCTAAATTTTTAAAGCTTCCAACGCTTTGGGGGTATCGACATCGACGAGGACGCTGTCCTCGGCCATCTCTACTTCGCATGTCAGTTCATGATATCCATCGATGAGATGGCGGGCGCCACGGTCACCTGTGATTTCGACCATTTCACCGAAAAAGCGCCGTGCGAGCAGGATTGGGTTCCCCTGCTTTCCATTGTACGTCGGAACACAGATGGCTCGCCCTTCGAGAGGATCGAACGCCGCGATCAATCGGTCGATATTCGCAGCAGAAACGCGCGGCATATCGCCAAGGCAGATCAGCACGCCATCGATATCGCTCGGCAGTGCCGCTATTCCTGCCGCCAATGATGTGCTCAGGCCATCGGCATATTTGCGATTTTCCGCGAATTGAATGGCTTCGCTTCGAAGCGCCTCCCGGACTTTATCGGACTGATGTCCAACGACGGCAATGACCGGGGCGGCGGATGAGGCGGATATAGCGTTTGCCACCCTCGTCACCATGGGCTGGCCGTCGATATCGATCAGTAACTTGTTCGTGGCACCCATGCGCCGGGATTGCCCGGCCGCGAGAATGATCGCGGCTATTTTCGGGGCACTCGGTACGCTTGCAACCGTTGCCTCGGCGCGGGGGAGGGGGCGAGCCGGAATTTCCTTTAACAGGCCCCCGGATCCCATTGCCATGATATCGCGATTGGTTACGGGTATCTCAGCGAAGAGCCGTTGTAGAACCCAATCCGCGCCGTTCAATTTCGGTGAACGGGCACACCCCGGAAGGCCGAGCGTGGGAATTTTCCCGATATGTCCGAGCAACAGCAAATTTCCTGGATCGACCGGCATACCGAAATGGTCGATTTCTCCCCCTGCTTCGACGATGGCGCTGGGAATGACATCACGGCGGTCGGTTATCGCGGAAGCGCCGGCAATCAATACCATATCGCAACCGGATGCGATTAACGCTTTGATTGCAGTGTGTATGGCTGTGGATTTATGGTCGCAACGCTGTTCCGCTTTCACCGTTCCGCCCAGTGCCGTCACCCGGTCACTCAGCACTTTCGTCGTCTTATCCAGGACTGAATTCTTAGTCCCCGGTAGGCTGGATTGAACAAGCCCGACAACGCGTTCGCGGAATGGCGCAACTCGCACTAAATTGTCCGACGACATTTGCTCACAGGCGGCGACAACGGCTTCGGGGGCCGCGAAAGGAATGATTTTGACCGTGGCGACCATCTGGCGAGTTGCCACTTGTGCAAATTGCGGTAACAGGGCGACGGTTGCAGATTCGTCGATCAGGTTGATTGCGTTAAGCCGCTCCAAATCGTAATCGACGATGCCGTCGCATTTGGCATAGAGGTTTACCCGACCGGTAAAAGCTGCGGAGATTTCCAGATTAGCGCCGGCGATAGCTTTGGCGATCCGGGCCGCCGCTTCGTCCTCGCCAACGTCGTCGCTTTCAAGACGCGCCGCCACGACGGACTCGATGCCCATGTCGCGCAATGCTTCGATGTCGGCATCGCTTAAAACGCGGCCTTTCTTGAAAGATGTGCGGCCGGCACGGACGCTATGGGCGAGTATTGCGCCGACCGCATTGCTGAGCGGCGTGTCGCCAAACTTCATGCCGCGGCGCGCTCCGGCTTGTGCAGTGTTTCAGTGATTTGACCGACAATCGAAACCGCGATCTCCGCCGGTGAGATGGCACCAATATCGAGGCCGACCGGACCACGAATACGCGCGAAGTCGCTTTGGCCAAAACCTTCCTCCGTTAATCGCTCGACGCGTTTTCCGGCGGTCTTCCTGCCGCCAAGCGCCCCGATATAGAAAGCGTCGGAGCGCAATGCCACCGTCAGGGCCGGGTCGTCGAGCTTGGGATCATGGGTCAAGGTGACAACGGCTGTCCGGCTATCGGGTTTGATATCCTCCAGCGCTTCGTCGGGCCAACGGCGGTCGATTTCGATGTCTGGAAACCGCTCGGGCGTCGCCCAGGCACCGCGTGGATCGATTACAGTAACCTTGTAACCGGCCAGGCGCGCCATGGGGACGAGCGGCTGGGCAATGTGCACCGCGCCGACGATGACCAGTCTTCGTGCCGGATTAAATATTTGGATGAAGATACGCTGGCCGTCTGCTTCCACCAAACGTCCGCGGTCTTCATTGTGTGCTCTGGTTGCCGCTTCCCGCAAAGCCAGCGTGATATCAACGTCGCCGCTTCCTTGGCCGTCAATGCTCAATGTTTCGGCGCCGGTTTCCACGTTTGAGAACAGCATGACCGATTTGCCGGCGGCGCGCGCTTCATTCAGTGCTTTTAG
This sequence comes from Alphaproteobacteria bacterium, assembly GCA_021774435.1. Classification (GTDB taxonomy): domain Bacteria; phylum Pseudomonadota; class Alphaproteobacteria; order UBA8366. The sequence continues at coordinate 3,901 of JAJFJB010000319.1, read as the reverse complement.
GTTGGTGAGTTTCATATGATTTCTCGTGCAAACAAATCTTTTAAGGACAGGGTGTCAGTCGAGCCGCTCGACAAAAATGGAAATTTCACCGCCACAGGCAAGGCCGACTTCCCAGGCCATTTCGTCTGTAACGCCAAAATCAAGAATACGGGTCTCCCCGTCTTCCATTGCGCTCAATGCCTCGGAGACGACGGCGCCTTCGATACAGCCGCCGGATACCGAGCCAATAAACTGGCCATCGCCCTTGATCGCAAGCCGACTGCCTACGGGCCGGGGGGACGACCCCCAAGTGGAGACGACGGTCGCCAACGCGACGGAATCGCCACCGTCCTTCCAGGCCGCGGCGCGCTCCAGAATGTCATCATGGTCGAGCATTTGTGTGTCCGTCATGCGGCCCTCCCGCGCCAATTGGTCATTTCCGCGCTATTTCGTGGTCCGGTCCGGTTCAGCGCGTCAGCCAGTTCCGATAAGCTATTGAGATTATGGACCGGGCGAAAGTCATCCACAAAGGGTAGCAGGGCTTTCACCCCTAATGATTTGGGCTCGAACTGATCGTAACGCAAGAGCGGGTTGAGCCAAATAAGGCGTCTGCAAGACCCCTGTAACCGCCGCATCTCGCGGGAAACGCCGTCGCCGGCATCCCGATCCAGCCCATCCGAGATAAACAGGACGATGGCACCCTGGCCAAGTACGCGCCGCGACCAGTGTTTGTTGAAGTCATGCAGGCAGGTACCGATCCGCGTTCCGCCGGACCAATCGGAGACAGCCGAAGAGACTTTCTCCAGTGCGACATCGATATCTTTTTGCCGCAGATAGCGGGTGACATTAGTCAGATGCGTGCCGAAAAGCAGCGTGTGTACGCGGTCGCGGTCGTTGGTTACGGCGTGCATGAAGTGGATCAGCATGCGGGCGTAGCGGTCCATCGAGCCGGAAATGTCGCACAAAATAACGAGTGGCGGGCGCCGGCGGCGCTTGCTCCGGCTGCGAAGCGGGATGATGTCGCCGCCGTGCCGCAAAGCGGCCCGCATGGTTGCCCGCATATCGACGCTGGGTCCCGTGGGGTCAGGCCGAAACCGCCGTGTCGGTATATCGAGGATCGGCAACCGCATGTTTCGGATGGCGCGATGCGCGGCATCGACTTCCTCCGCCGTCATCTTTTCGAAATCCTTCTCGCTGAGGGTTTCGGTTCGGCTCCAGCTCATGGCGGCATCGAGCGTAATTTCTTTTTCGCGCTCCTCTTCGTCGCCCTGAGGGGCGTCATCACCGGCGAGTGCAGCCGCAACGCGGGGAGACAGTGTCTCTTCGGGCGGGCTGGAGTCGTCGCCAAATGACGGCAGGACGAGAGACATCATGCGTTCGAGAATTTTGGGATTGCGCCAGAAGACGTGAAACGCTTGATCGAACAACTCGCGTTGGTCCCGCCGACTAACAAAAACGGCGTGTAGGGCCCAGTAGAAATCGCTGCGGCTTTCCAAACCAATGGCCTGCACGGCCTGTATGGCATCCAAAACGCTTCCAGGGCCAACCGGAAGGCCAGCAGCTCGAAGCGCCCGCCCGAAATGCATAATATTCGCGGCGATCAATCCGCTATCGTCTGTCTCAAAGCCTTTTTCCGTCACTCAGCGGCTCCGGCGAGTTCCGTGTTCACTTCGTTCAGAATGCGGCTTGCTTCGCTGTCGCGTATTTTTGCGATGTCGTCCTGATACTTCAGTAAAGTCCCTAAGGTATCGTTGATACACTCGGGATCGAGCGCCAATTTGTCGAGTTGCGTTAACGCCTCCGCCCAATCGATGGTTTCGGCGACGCCAGGGAGCTTGAACAGGTCGAGTTCGCGAAGTTTCTGCACGAATCCGACGATTTGACGTGAAAGCGCGGCCGGCGCGTTCGGCGCCTTAACGGATAGAATCTCCAATTCGCGGGCTGCGTCCGGATAATCGACCCAATAGTAGAAACAGCGGCGTTTGAGCGCATCGTGGATTTCGCGCGTACGGTTGGAGGTAATGACCACGAGTGGCGGCTCGTCTGCCTTTATGGTGCCAATTTCCGGAATGGTAATCTGAAAATCCGAAAGCAGTTCCAAGAGGTAGGCTTCGAATGGTTCGTCCGTGCGGTCCAACTCGTCAATTAAGAGGATTGGTGGCCCGTCCGGCGTTGGTTCGAGCGCTTGCAGTAACGGCCTTTCAATCAGGAATCGTTTGGAGAAGATATCGCCTTCAAGCGCGTTTCGATCACGGTCGCCAACGGCCTCGGCCATACGGATTTCGACCATCTGCAGCGCGTAATTCCACTCGTAAACCGCGGAGGCGGCATCAAGTCCTTCGTAGCATTGCAGGCGCAAAAGCCGGCGGCTCAGGGTCTGGGAAAGGACTTTCGCGATTTCCGTTTTGCCGACACCGGCTTCGCCTTCCAGAAATAATGGCCGTTTGAGGCTTAATGATAGGTATAAAGCCGTGGCGAGGCTACGGTCCGCAACGTAGTTTCCGCGGGCCAGCAGCGCATGGGTCTCTTCGACGGACTTTGGTAGGTCCATTTCTTTTGCCTTTGCGTCAAATTTTCGGGCGGGCGACCGCCAGCGAGAAAGCTATTTCCGCTGCCATCTGCCGCTATTGTCTTTGTAATACGTGCCTTTGGGCGCGCGTTGAATGACGCGTGCGCCTGCAACAGCTTCTACTTTCTGCAGGGGCAGGCCATTCTTCTTCGCAATATCCTTATAGGCTGCGCGGCGGCGCGCATTAATGTCGTTGACGAGTCTATTTATGGCTGCACTTGGACGTTTGACCGGCGCAACATAACCGCGTGCGGTTTCGCCAACTTGTCCATTTCGTAACGCGTTATCTAATGCATCCGCATGAGCTGGCGTTGAAAGGCCAAGTGCCAAAACAGCGAACAGCGAAAGAATCATATATTTGAGGGTTCCAGCCGCCATGACTAAAACAAATCCTTGTTCTTAAGCAGTAAGTCGTCGATATCCTTTTCAACCTTGACGCGGATCTCCTGCTCGATCTTGACGTTAAGATTGATAACGATGGGCTTTTCCGGCGCGCGAATTTGCACTTCCGGTGTGCAGCCAACGATGAATGCCAATATAGGCATCGCGAAGACGCCAAGCGTCATTCTTGGGTTCGAAGAGGTATTCATGCACTGAATATGACGATTTCGCTCTCAAATTGCTAGGGTTTCGAACGTTCTAAGGTGAATCCTTGAATTCCTGAATTCGCGACAGCAAGCGTTCGGGTAGATTGTATGATTTCAGCCCTTGACTGAGAATTTTACGGAGCGGCCCATCCATCGAAACGTTCAAGTGAACGGGTATGCCGTTGTGAACGGCTTGGTTGTGCCCCTTGATCTGAAATTTAAACGCGACGTCGCCGAAGGCGTCTTCATCAAGCGTCACCTGGACCGTTTCGTATTCGAAATCATCGACAATATCGAGCAGTAACGCCATTCCCTCGTTTGCCCCGCTGAGACTGGATCGTACTTCTTCGGCAGGACGGTACTGTATCTTTCCACCGCCTTCCGCCGTTTGCAGAATGCCATTGCGGATGGCAACTTCCCCCCCTTCGATAACGATTGGAATCCGTCCGTTCAAGGTGCCGGTCGCTTCGAGGTCCTTTTGCTGGAGCTGTGCGAGTATATCTTCAAGAGACGCTCCATTAACGAGTAGGGGCACCGTAAATCCGTCGTACGATTTGGGGATGGTGAATTCTTCCGTCTCGATGCGGCCTCCGAAAAAATCCAATTCCCGCAACGAGCCATGAAGGCGGCCGTCTTTCGCGAGTTGGAATTCGGCCCGGCCATTGAGGAGCGGTATTCCGATATCCAAGGAGCCAATATTGATTTCTTGATTGGGGGCCGTCGATAGTGGGGCCAAACTGTCGAATTGGATAATTGCCGAGGCGTT
>JAJFJB010000318.1 GCA_021774435.1 Alphaproteobacteria bacterium | reverse complement strand
CGCGCTGGTACCGCGTGCCATGATTTTCCGCGCATTCTCCAATTCGGCGACACAATCAAGCCGCTCCGCATCCTCTCGCGCCAGGTCCAAAATTTCTTCCAGCAAATCCGCATAATCGACGATGCTCCCTTTGCCAAAATCAACTAAACCTCGGCTATAACCATATCGTTGGGCGCGCCAGCGATTTTCCTGGACCAGCATGTTGGAATATACCCGCCACCGTTGGTTTTCTCTTCGCAACCTCTGCAGCATAGATAATAAGCACGCATATAAAGCGGCAATTGTTATGCCATCTTCCACACGCGTACAAACATCGGCCACACGCATCTCGATCGTTGGGAATCGCGCACTGGCGCGAATATCCCACCAGATCTTGCTCGCATCCTCGATCAGCCCCGCATCAACAAGCGCGCCGACATGCCGAGTGTATTCGCCATGACTATCAAAGCGTTCGGGCAGTCCGGTTCTTGGCATCTCGTCGAATACGCTCAGGCGATAACACATCAACCCGGTATTTCGGCCCTGCCAGAACGGCGACGACGTGCTCAACGCCAGCAGATGTGGCAGGAAATAAGTAACCTGATTTAAGAGATCGTTGCGCAATTCAGGGTCTTCGACCCCGACATGCACATGCATGCCGCAAATCAACAAACGATTGGCAAGGTGCTGCATGTCTTCGGCGAGGACGTTATAACGGTCCTTGTCGGTATGGCGTTGAATGCTCCACTCCGCAAAGGGGTGCGTCGACGCCGCAATCGGCTTTAGGCCATGCCCTTCCGCCGCCGCGGCGACACAGCCTCGAAGATGCGTAATTTGCTCCCGCGCCTCGGCAATCGAGTAGCACACTGGGGTCCCGACTTCGATCTGCGCTCGCAGGAATTCGGGGCTCACCATCCCGCCACCAATACCGATTAGACTCTCGCAATCTTGCAGAATTGCATCCGGTGGTTCGACCACAAGATCACGGCTTACGGGATCAACAAGCAGGTATTCCTCTTCAATCCCAATGGTCAGTGACATGTCGTCGGCCATACCTTTGCCTCCGCTTAATCTACCTGAAATGGTTGGTATAAACTCGGATCTGCAAGCACACGCATGAGCGATGGTGCAATGAGTTCAGCCCAGTACTCAGCGCCGTGCCGCGTGTCGATCAGATCCTGCCGAATTTCGAATAGGATGTTGGGGTATCCCTTTGGCATCGCGTGTGTTTCCACGGTGTATCCGAAAAGATCATATCCGGAATAAGGCTTGTTTTCACCCACACATATTTCTGTATTTTCAGAAAGGTACTTGATCAGAGGCATTGCCATTCGGGTGTCAGGCCCAAATAGAACACCTATATGCCATGGTCTTTCCTGCCCTTTCATAACGGGTGTGAAACTGTGCACGGAAACAAGCGCCGGCGCCGTCACCCGCGTCTCCGCTCGCTCGACGGCCGCCGCAACGGCGTCATGATAGGGATCGAATATAGACATTAATCTGTTGTCGACGTCGGTTTGCGAGAGTTTACGGTTTCCCTTGACAAGGACACCGTCGCTGATCTCCCGAATGGACGTCAAATCAGTAGGCGGCCTGTTTAAGTCGATAACCAACCGTGAATATCCAGCAAGAATGGTCGGCGCATCGAGCAATCGGGCAAGATGGCGCGAAACCGCCGCGGCACCAATATCCCAAGCGATATGTCTGGCACGTTGTGCCACGTCCAGCCCCAAACCCTGCAACTTTTCCGGAATGGCACCCCCACCGTGGTCGCAAACAACAACAGCATTCGATTGCCCCGTCGCGTTCAGAACGGTGACTGGCGCTGGGTCTTCCGGGCTCAAAAGCGCGGATGACTGCGAATTTGTTAAAAGAGACGAAGACATAGCGGCGCACTATAACGAATTTGAATATTCAAGCCAGCCTGCCCAATATCCACTCTTTTGTAACCTGAATACCCCTAAATTAGGCTGCGTCCCCGCAAAGGAACGTTTAGTACTACTGTTACTAACCTTCAATTCTTGCACGCCAGGTGGCCAATGAGACGACAACATCGCACCAAGATCGTCGCGACACTGGGACCAGCGACGTCTTCGAAAGAAAAAATAGCTGAGCTTTTCGACGCTGGCGTTGACGTATTTCGGCTGAATTTCAGTCACGGAACTCAAGAAGATCATCGCGCGAATTACGATACCATCCGAGAACTCGAATATCAGACTGGCCGCCCCATAGCGGTTCTGATGGATTTGCAAGGACCAAAACTTCGCATCGGTGCTTTCGCTAGTGGACCAGTTACCTTGGAGGCAAAGGCTAGCTTTCGCCTCGATCGGGAAGACCGGCCCGGCGACGCAACGCGGGTAACTCTGCCGCATCCCGAAATATTTCGCGCGATAGAGCCCGGCACCAATCTGTTGTTGGATGACGGCCGAATCGGCCTTGAAATCAAGGAATGTGGCGATGATTTCGCCGATTGTGTTGTCGTCCTTGGCGGTGAATTGTCCGATCGCAAAGGGGTTAACGTCCCCGGCGTGGTACTGCCTGTGTCACCGCTGACCCGCAAGGATCAAGACGATTTGCGGTTTGGCCTGGATTTAGGGGTGGATTGGGTCGGGCTTTCCTTCGTACAGCGCCCCGAAGACATCGCCGAAGCGCGCAAATTGATTGCGGCCCGCGCCGCCATTTGCGCAAAACTCGAAAAGCCCGCTGCAATCGATCGTCTGGAAGAAATTATCGAGCTCAGCGATGCGGTCATGGTCGCCCGCGGCGATCTCGGCGTTGAAATGTTGCCAGAAGACGTGCCCGTTCTACAAAAACGCATTATTCGCGCCTGCCGGCAAACGGGGAAGCCGGTCATCGTGGCGACGCAAATGCTTGAATCCATGATCGACGCCCCGACACCAACCCGCGCCGAGGCGTCCGACGTCGCGACGGCGGTCTATGACGGCGCGGACGCGGTTATGCTTTCCGCCGAAACAGCGGCCGGCAAATATCCCGTCGAAGCGGCATCGATGATGAACCGGATTATCGAGCGCGTGCAAAAAGCCCCCAACTACCGCCGAATGATTGATGCGGAAGAACTCGAACCCGAAGCCACGGCGGCAGACGCGATCAGCGCGGCGGCACGACAAGTGGCACACACCCTGTCCGCCACCGCCATCGTCACCTTCACGACTTCCGGCTCCACGACCTTGCGCGCAGCGCGGGAACGCCCTGAAGTGCCGATAATCGGCCTGACACCAAACGTCAAAACGGCCCGGCGGCTCGCCATCGTCTGGGGGGTGCACTCGGTCCATTCCAGCGACGCGCGCGACTTTCAGGACATGGTCACGAAGGCGAGCCATTTCGCCGTCTCCGACGGTTTCGCCAATGCCAGCGACCGGATTATCATTACGGCCGGCGTTCCCTTCGGCACGCCCGGTGCGACCAACGTGCTTCGCATCACGCGAGTCGAAGTGGATGACCGGTAATGAAACAGAACACGATATAGGTAAGCATTCATGACGAGAACGATCGACGCGCCGACACTCAAGACAATGATCAATGATGGCGCCGAGCTGGCGTTGCTGGACGTCCGCGAGGACGGGCAGTTCGGCGAAGGCCATTTGCTACTCGCGAACCCACTCCCATACAGCCTGCTCGAAGCACGTATCGATGCGCGCATACCGCGCCGATCAACACGGATCGTGCTCGTCGATGATGGGAACGGCGTTTCCGAACGGGCGGCCGCAAGGCTCGACGCGATCGGCTATACCGATGTCGCGATTTTGGCGGGCGGCGTAGCGTCCTGGGCGAGCGCCGGCTACGAAATTTTCAAAGGCGTCAATGTACCCTGCAAGGCATTCGGCGAAGTCGTCGAACACGCAAATCACACGCCCTCAATTTCCGCCGAGGATCTGCAGGCAAAATTCGATGCCGGCGAAGATTTGGTTGTGCTGGACAGCCGAACGCCGGCTGAGTTCAAGCGTATGAGCATTCCGCGCGGTGTCAGCGTTCCTGGTGCCGAACTCGCCTACAGGGTGCATGACCTGGTGCCGTCCCCGGATACGCTAGTCGTCGTTAATTGTGCGGGCCGCACCCGTAGTATCATTGGCGCGCAATCGCTCATTAATGCCGGTATCGATAACAAGGTCGTTGCGTTGCGCGGCGGCACGCAAGGCTGGGTGCTGGCGGGATACGAACTCAACCACGGCGCGACGGAGGCCTATGGTGAGGTTTCCACAGAAGGCATGAAGAAAGCGGATGCTGTCACCGTTTCCGTCCGCGAACGCTATGGCGTTAAATCCGTCGACACAGCAACGCTCGCACGATGGCAGGCCGAAAAGGACAACCGGACACTCTACATCTTCGATGTACGGGACACGTCAGAATATACAAAGGGGCATTTTCCGGGCGCGATTTCAGCACCGGGCGGACAGTTGGTGCAGAGTGCCGACGCTTGGATGGCGACGCGCGGTGCGCGGGTCGTGCTGATCGACGATACCGGTGTCCGCGCCACGATGACCGCACATTGGCTCCTGCAAATGCGATGGGATGTTTTTGTGCTCAGCGATCCGGGCGACCTGTCAGAAACCGATGCGGCGGCATCGCGCATGCTTGGGCTTGACGCCCTCATGATTGAGAAGATTGAAACAGCGGACCTGGCCGCTGAGCTGAAAGCCGACACTGCCGTCGTGATCGACGTCGACCTGTCTCTGGACTACCGCGAAGCGCACTTGCCAGGCGCGCTCTGGTCACCGCGTCCCCGCATAGCGGACACAATTCGCGCCCTGCCGTCGGACAGGAAAATCGTGCTCTATTCCGAACACGAAACCCGCGCGCTGCTTGCCGTGCCCGACGCTCGTGCGGCAACGGACTCTCCGGTGTACGTGTTGCGTGGCGGCCGCGAGGCCTGGAAGGCAGCCGGGCTGCCGACAGAAGCCTCTCCGGAAACGCCCAAAGATGCGAATTGCATCGACTTTCTGTTCTGGGTCCACGACCGTCACAGCGGCAATCAGGATTCCATGCGTGCCTATCTCGCCTGGGAGGAGCAGCTACCCGCACAAATCGAAGCGGATGGCGACGCCCAGTTCAAAATTCCCTGACACGACGGTTAACGATTGCAGGCTAATTCTTCGCTGAAACCTTCGCGAGGAAGGATCGAATCGCGTCCCAGTATTGTCGTGCATATCGGCTGGATAAATCATTGTGACCAGCGCCGTCGATTTCTGCGAAGAACTTTTCGCCCAAAGCAGCTGCGTGGACAGCTCGTCCCATACGGATAGGAATGATGTTATCCCTGGTGCCATGGATGATAAAGAGCGGTGCTTTTATGCGTTTTATTTTTTCCACATTGTTGAAGGCGTTGCCCGTGAGTCCCTCCGCGAAGCCGAGCCCCATGGCATTCGCCTGATCTTTTGCGGAGCTTAGCGGAGATACGAGGATAAGTCCGGCGATGTCCCTACCCTGTGCGAGATCTGTCGCAGCGGTCGACCCAATCGACCGCCCAAATATAAAAACCCGGGACGGCGGATAGCCCAAAGTGCCGGTTGCGTAGTCGAATGCCGCCTTCGCATCTTGGTAGATTCCGGTCTCACTCGGGCTCCCCGCACTCTTGGCGTACCCACGGTAGCTGACCGCGAGAACACTGGTCCCCAACTGGCGCAGCCGCTGCAAGTCGGCAACCCGATGATAGATATTGCCGGCATTCCCATGAAAATAGACCGTTATCGATTTGGAAGCGGCATTATCGAGGAGCAAGGCCTGGATACGAACGCCATCCGACGCATCAAAAAACACTTCCTTCGTATCAGCAGGCAGTGCGTCGGTCGCAAGCTGGTAGGTGCTATCGGGATGGAACGCAAAAAAATTCACGACCGGATTGCACGCCGAAAGAAAGAACGCGCCACCGACGACCATGCAAAGGAAAAGTATTTTCACTACACTGCCGAAGGCATGCCTTTGCAGTTTCATTGTTTTCCCGCGCCTCTAAATTATCCACGAACGAATGTCGGCACCGTTAGCAATTTGCCTGACGCGCCAATTTTCAAGTGATAAGCTTTTCTCATCGACGAAACTATCAAATTACGAGGAAAACATGGCCTTACCCGAAGTCGGCAGCATGGCGCCGGCATTTTCATTGCCCAATCAGGACGGACAGACCGTCAGTCTCGCGGATCACGCGGGCAAAAACGTTCTGCTCTGGTTTTATCCCCGCGCATTCGGGAACAATTGAACCAAGCAAGCCAGTGGGTTCCGTGATCGAACCCCAAACTATGCTGCTAAGAACACCGTCGTGCTGGGCATCACCTTCAGCGACATCGCTGATCTAAAAACCTGGCGCGACGATGTCGGATTGACCGCCGACCTACTCTGCGACGCGGACCGTTCCGTGGCACTTGCCTACGGTGCCGCCGAAAGTGCCGACCAGGAGCGGGCGACCCGCGTGTCGGTTCTCGTCGGCGCGGACGGGAAGGTCATGAAGACCTACGCCGTCAGCGAAGCCGAAGCGCACACGCACGAAGTGCTCGCGGATATCGGCTGATATTGATGACTAATTGGCTGGCCGGGATCTCTCGGCTGGCCACTTAGCGCAAACAGGCCGACCGAAGCGCGCCGAGCGTCGAGTCGTCCAGCTCCAGAACCTCTTCCAAATAGGTCTGCATGGTGCCGCAGCGCTCTTCTACCGCAGCGAAAGCGGCATGCAGATATTCCTCTCGTGCCGAGAAGACGCTGGCGACGGTCTCCGCATCCATGCCGGGACGTTCTCGGCCACCGCGGTCCCAATATTGGTTTGTGAGGAGATAATCCTCGAACACCGTCTCCCGGGGCACCCCCAGCGCCGAGAGCACCAGGGCGGCGGCGGTACCGGCGCGGTCCTTTCCCGCCGTGCAATGCACAACAACTTTCTCGCCATTCGCAAGACGGCGCATCAAGGTGCCATAGCCCTTGGCGTATAGGAACGGATAGTTCTTGTAATTTTCGCTGAGGTAGGTCCGCGCCGATTCCGCGGCATCCGGCGACGGTTCAAACGAATCCAGAAAGGAAGCACTCGGCCGTTCGGCAAG
>JAJFJB010000317.1 GCA_021774435.1 Alphaproteobacteria bacterium | reverse complement strand
CCCATGCAATTCGATGGACATCGACATGGCAAAAGACAGTCGAGATAAAGCCGGCGAAAAAATCCAATATGCGACAAGTCCCTGGTCGCTTGGGCAGGTTCTGGTTGCCGCGACCGAACGGGGGATTTGCGCGGTCCTGTTTGGCGATGACGCAGACGCCCTGACGGATGATCTCGAATTGCGATTTCCTGACGCGAACCTCCAGCGCGGTAAGGAAGAATTCGGATCGGTCATTGCCGTGGTTTTGAAATTCATCGAAAACCCGACAGAAAGTGCCGAATTTCAGATCGATCCCGACGGCACCGATTTCCAGATCCGCGTCTGGCAGGCGCTGCGAGAAATCGAACCGGGCACAACCGCGAGCTATAAGGACATCGCCACGCGCATTGGGTCTCCCAAGGCCGTCCGGGCTGTCGCGAGAGCGTGCGCGGCGAACCCTATTGCCGTCGCCATTCCGTGCCACCGCGTTGTCCGCGGCGATGGATCGCTATCCGGATATCGCTGGGGCATCGAGCGCAAACGTATCCTTCTCGAAAGAGAGGCCATACAGTGAGCGACGTGGCCAGCGCTGATATTGCACCGCAATCGGCTCAGACCGCGCAACTCGATTGGTGCCATATCGCCAACGAACTGCAATCCGAGGGGTTTGCGATCATACCTTCGATGCTGGATTCCACCGCATGCCGGCAGCTTATCGACCTCTATCCAAAAGATGACGCTTTCCGCAGCCGCGTCGTTATGGCGCGGCATGGTTTCGGTCGTGGCGAGTACAAGTATTTCGCCTATCCCTTGCCGCAGGTGGTCCAGGACCTGCGAACCGCTCTCTATCCATCACTCTGCAAGATCGCGAACCGATGGAACGATGCGATGCGGATCGACATTCATTATCCGGCGGATCTTCAGGTTTTTCTGGATCGATGCCATGCCGCGGGGCAAACCAGGCCGACACCCCTGCTGCTGAAGTACGAGGCGGACGACTTCAATTGCCTGCACCAAGACCTTTACGGCGAGACGGTGTTTCCGCTGCAAATAGCAATTCTCCTGTCGGAACCGGGCCGCGATTTCAAGGGCGGTGAATTTGTCATGACGGAACAGCGGCCACGCATGCAATCCCGCGCTATGGTGGTTCCCTTGCAGCACGGAGACGGGGTCATTTTCCCCGTGCGCCAGCGTCCGGTGCAGGGCGTCAAGCGCACCTACCGGGTCAACCTTCGTCATGGGGTGAGCCGCGTACTATCCGGTAATCGCCATACACTCGGCATCATTTTTCACGACGCGCAATGACCAGACGACCTGACATGGCGCCGCAAGACTTGTTTGCCGCCAGCTTACTAGAGAGGGAAGCGCTGTCTCCCGGCGCGCGACTGCTTCGCGGGTTCGCACGAGATGACGCGCCCACTCTCATCGACGCCGTCAACAAAATCGCCAACAGCGCACCCTTTCGGTGCATGGCAACGCCCGGCGGCCGCAAGATGTCGGTTGAGATGACAAATTGCGGTACTGCCGGTTGGATCAGCGATAAGCGGGGATATCGCTATGAAAGCGAAGATCCGGCATCCGGTCAGCCATGGCCTGCCATGCCAGAGACATTCCTGAATCTTGCAACACGTGCTGCAACCGCCGGGGAATTTGACGGGTTCGAACCGGATGCCTGCCTGATCAACCGCTACAGTCCGGGGACAAGGCTATCCTTGCATCAGGATCGCGACGAGCAGGATTTCAACGCCCCGATTGTTTCCGTCTCTCTAGGCTTATCCGCCATATTCCTATTCGGCGGCGACAAAAGATCCGGCCGGCCTCAACGCATTCGCCTCGACAGCGGCGATGTCGTTGTATGGGGCGGCCCGGCCCGCCTTAATTTTCACGGCATTGCACCAATCGCCGAGGGATGCCATCCGTTGACAGGCCGTAATCGAATTAATCTCACATTCCGTAAAGCGCTTTAGCCGGACGTTTTGGCGCATTGCACCCGACCACTCCTTTTAGGTAGCGTGGCAAGCTGGTGACGCCATTTTGGAAGCAATCCAATGTCTAACAACCCTGCGTCCCGTGCCGCGGACTTCGATCTTAGCAAAATCGATCAGACGTTCCTCGATGACCCATTTCCGACCTACGCCGCGTTGCGCGAACATGACCCCGTGCACCGATGCCTGGACGGGTCCTATTTTTTGACCCGCTATGCCGACGTCATGGCGGTGTATCGCGACCGGCGGTTCAGTTCCGACAAGAAGGCGGAATTCGGCCCGAAATTCGGCGACACCCCCCTCTATCGGCACCATACGACAAGCCTCGTCTTCAATGACCCACCGCTGCACACCCGTGTCAGAAAACTGCTATCGCCTGCCTTCACGCCACGGGCGCTTTCGGTCTTGGAGCCGCGCTTTGTCGAACTCGTCGATATGTTGCTTGACGATGCGGAAAGCCGAGGCGAAATGGATCTCATCGGCGGTTTCGCGTCGGCGCTGCCGGTGGAGATCATTGGCGACATGCTGGGCGTGCCGCGCGCGGACCGCGGTCCCTTGCGAGGGTGGTCGCTGGCGATTCTGGGCGCCCTGGAACCCGTCCTTTCCGAAGAAGTGGCACGTCATGGAAACGACGCCGTCACCGAATTTTCTGCGTATCTACACGAACTCATTGTCGATCGGCGCAAGAATCCCCGGGACGAAGATGTGCTCACGGCCCTCATTGTCGGAGAGGTCGATGGCGAGCAATTGTCTGATGAAGAACTGATTCAGAATTGCATTTTCTTGCTCAACGCCGGACATGAAACGACGACGAACCTTATCGGCAATGGCATCGCCGCCTTGATTGAATACCCAGACGAGCGCCAAAAATTGCAGGAGAACCCCGATCTCATCACCGCCGCGGTCGAGGAGTTCTTGCGGTTTGAAAGTTCCAATCAACTTGGCAATCGGCGCGCATCCGAAGACGTTGAAATCGGCGGCGTCGGCATGCCGGCCGGCACGTTCATCACACTCTGTATTGGCGCCGCCAACCGGGATCCGGCGGAGTTTCCCGATCCGGACCGCCTCGATATCACGCGAACGCCCAACCGGCATCTCGCCTTCGGCGCCGGCATTCACGCCTGCGCCGGCATGACCTTGGCGCGAATGGAAGGACGAATTGCGATTGGCCGCCTGTTGCAGCGGTTCCCGGAACTGAAGCCGAATGGCGCGCCTAAACGCGGCGGCAGGGCCCGGTTCCGAGGCTACCTATCCTATCCGCTGACGCTTGCCTGAACGCTGCAACGCGTCACTCAGCGCCCGCCCATCGCTCGCGCTCATAGAGCGCTTTGTCGAAGGCTTCCAATTCGACCTGCACACGGCCGTAAATAGTATCCGCCGGATAGCGGCCGTCGGCGCCAAGCTCGCCCGCCGGCAAGCCCATAAAGAGTTCTGCAGCCTCGTCGATCGTCTGAACGCTCCATATATGGAATTGCCCCGCCTCGACCGCTTCTGCGACCTTGTCGCGCAATATCAGATTGCGCTCATTGGACGCCGGTACGACGGCCCCTTGCTCGCCATTTAGCCCACCATTTTCGAGGCAACTGCGGAAGAACCCTTCGATCTTGTGGTGGGCTCCGCCGATCGCCTGGGCGTCTCCGCGCTGATTCATCGATCCCGTGATTGCGAGATCCTGGCGCAGCGGCAACCCGGCCAAATCCGAGAGGATCGCCAAGACTTCCGCTAGAGACGCGCTGTCCCCTTCGACGCCGCCATAATTTTGTTCAAAGGTGATCGAGCAGTTGAAGGAGAGCGGGAAGCGGCGCGCAAACCGGCCCGACAGGAATCCCTGCAGCACCATAACGCCTTTCTGCTGGATCGGTCCGCCCAGTGCGACCTGTCTTTCTATATTGATGACGCCGTGACGCCCGGCGGAAGCACGCGCGGTAATGCGCGCCGGCCCCCCGAAGGCATGATCGCCAAGATCGCGTACCGTCAGACCGTTAATCTGCCCCACTGTCTGGCCGGTGGTGGCAATCATGACCTGTCCGTCGGCGATCGATTCCTGCATGCGGTCTTCGACCCTGGCGTTTCGGCGACGGCGATTCTCGACCGCCTGCAATACGATATCAAGCGTCACCGTTGTCGATTTGGCCTCGATCGCAAGCTCCACAGCTTCCAAAATGACATCCTGGACAATTTCAAACCGTGCCGTCAGCTTCTCGCGATTCTCGGCCCATCGCGTTGCCATGCCAATCAGTCGCTGAACCGCGTCGTCGTCGATTTCGAATTCGTTGTGGTCGTGGGCGAATTTCCGAATGAGCGCTGCATAGCTGGCAACGTTTTCGGGCGTTATGTCCATATCGGCGTCGATGTCGGCCTTGACTTTGAAGTAGGTCTGATACTCCGGATCGATCGAGAAAAACGCGTAATACCAACGTGGCGCCCCGATAATTACCACTTTCAAATCGAGCGGTACGGGTTTTGGCCGCGGCGCTCCGGCTAAAGGTACCGCACCATTTCTTTGCATTTCCTCGATGCGGATTTCGCCATCCCGAAGCGCCCCTTTGAGGAATTCCCAGCTCACTGGGTTTTGGGCCAGCGATTCGGCGCGAAGCGCGAGAATGCCGCCATTCGCCCGGTGCACCGACCCGGCGCGCAGCATTGTAAAGTCGGTATAGAGGCCACCCTCCGCAGGCCTGTATTCCATGCGGCCAAAGAGATTTTCATAGGAAGGATTCGCTTCCAACAGGACGCCCGGGTTGGGGTCGTCACTGTGATCAACGAACAGGTTTATCGCATAGCGATCTTCCGGAAGCTCACGGCGGGTTTCCGACTCATCGCCTTTGCCGAACAAATGCACATTCTCCAGAACGTCGTTGCGCATTTCAACAAGCCAGCGCACGACGCCGCCATATCCGGAAAATTCTTCACGAACGGCATCGAATTGGACGTCCAGCGCGGTATCCGCTGTGTCCCTTGTAATTTGCAAAACACGTGCGCCGAGTTCGCCGTGCTCACGCGCCGCCCGGCGATTAATTGCGCCCAGCTTTTCTCCTATTGCCTTGGCTGCCTCCTGAAGGCGCTGCTGGTCTTCGACCGAGAATTCATCCAGGTTTGCCGGTTTGCCTTCCGCGTTGATGGGGACGACGGTAGCGCCCTGCTGCGATTGGATAACATCCAATCCTACTGCTTGCGCTTCCGTTCTCAACGCATCCATTTCAGTGGCGACGGATTGCTGCAGCTTCTCGCTTTCGGCCCGGACCTCGGATTGATATTGATCGCCGCCAAACGCGCCGGAAAGCGATTCCCGAATTTGGCGGACCAACACGATCATGCGGTCCCGAAAACGCCGGCCTACGCCCGCTGGTAATGGCAGGGGTCGTGGCCGATGCGGCCGCCGAAAGTTATTCAGATAAACCCAATCGCTGGGTGGCGGTTCATCCTCGACGAACGATTCGAGAAAGTTCATCGTCGACGTCATTCGACCGCTGCGATCTTCGCCAACAACAAAAATGTTAAAGCCGGAGTCGGTTACATTGAGGCCGAATTCAAGTGCCTTCCGTGCGCGGCTGTGGCTCGATAACGTGAATATGTCGCCACCGGACCGAAATCCGGGTTCCATTTTAGGCAGGGACACATCGGCGGCAGAAAGACGCTTTGCAGGCATGCGCGGCTCCACTCCCATTTCCAGGCATTACTGTCGGCCAGACCGACAAGTTATTTGTACTGTCCTATTTATAGCGGAAGCAAAGGCACCGCAGGAAATCAATCCTGAGCCGCACCGGTCCTAATCCCAGTTCGACGAGTCGATGTCAGAATTAGCGACGGCCGTGCGTCTTAATGAAGCACGGCCGTCTTTAACAAGTCACCCAAGAAGCGACAACGTAAATTCTTCTAGCCAAACAATCCCAAGATTGCGGTCTCGCTCTGCGCCGCTAAGCTGGTCGCATTCAGACCGACTTGCTGGCGCGTCTGAAGCGACAACCGATTCGCCGCCTCTTCCGTCAAATCGGCATTGGTCAAGGAAGCGGCACCCGCTTCCAGCGTGTTCGTGAGGTCTTCGGTAAAATCAAGCCGGGTCTGCAATGCCGAGGAACTTGACCCCAGAGTCGCCGTATTCGTACGAACCGTCGACAACGCGTCGCGGGTTTCCGCAAGCGCCGCATCGATATCGGCATCACTCGCGAAGGTCCGGCTCCCGATGCCGAGGCCCGCGCTTGAAGAGTCCGCACCTTGCACTGTCAGGCTGCTGGAACCATCCTCATTCAAGCCGACATCAAGGTTATCCGGCGACCCTTGCACCAAATTCGTCCCGCCGAAACCCGAGTCCTGCGCGAGACTATCTATCTGCGAGCGCACTTCGTTGAATTGATCCGCCAGCGCTGCCCGTTGCGTGGGATCACTGGTATTCCGCGCGGCAAGCGCCAAGCCTTCTGCCTGCTGCGTGAGCTGACCGATCGCGTCCAGACCGTTCGTCGCCGCCTGAATGGTGCTGAGAGCCTGATCCACACCGTCCTTGGTCTGTGTTAAATCTTGGGCCCGGTCGCTCAAGGCGCGTGACTGGAAGAACTCAGCGGCGCCGTCCAGCGGATCGCGCACCCGAAGACCAGACGACAGTCGGTTATCGGTCCGCTGCGCCAAACCTGACGTTTGCTGCAATCCCAGCAGGTTGGAGCGTACTGCCCCCGAAAGACTGACTTGATCTGCCATTCTCAAATACCCGGTCCGGAACTGTCAGACCGCCCCTAAATCATTAACTTGAGAGTAGCGAAACTATACAGTAATTTTCCGAAAATGCAAGGCTAAAGTATTGATACTTAATGGAAATAGTTAACCGAGGCGAGCTTAATTAATCTCTAATTTTAATTAATTTTTGCGTGTCTTGCGGTCGAACGGTCAATCCGTTGGATTCACAGGCGAATGTATCTGTCCCGCTCACGTGATTATTGGCGACACCTGTAGGCCTGACCACAACGGCCCCGGCGGCCCGGGGCTCATAGTGGGATATCGATACAATTTAAGATTTGACAAAAATGAGCCGCCGCGCGCAATGAGTGCCTTCCCTTCCAATATCCTTTTCAGGCGCTATCCTCTCATTCGCAGCCACGCGGCTTCGTCTTTTAGAACGACGACAGAGGAAACATGAATAAGGAAACGGCCGAGTGGCCAGAAGATATTTTTACGGTACTTCGCGCTCAGGATATCACACAAATTTGCCACGTTCCCGACGCCGGACACGACCGATTGATCCGTTTGTGTAGCGCACAGAACGATATGTCAGTCATTACATTGACCACCGAAGAAGAAGGCGTTGGCATCCTCGCCGGCGCCTGGCTTGGCGGCCGTCGCGGCGCCCTGTTGATGCAAAGTAGTGGAGTCGGCAATACAATCAATGCGCTAGCATTACCCGCTGCGTGCCGAATGCCGTTCCTGACTATCGTGACCATGCGCGGCGAATGGGGTGAAGGGAACCCATGGCAGGTCCCTATGGGACAAGGCGCGCCAGGCGCGCTGGACGCGATGGGCGTGTCCCTGTTCCGCGTAGACCGGCCGGAAGAGATGACCGACACCGTGAATGCGGCGGCAAAACAAGCTTTCAACAACAATTGTTCATCAGCCGTTCTGATTTCGCAACGGCTAATCGGCGCTAAGGGGTTCAAATGAGTACGACAATGCTGCAGCGGCGCGATGTAGTTGGCCAAATACTCGCACCCCGGAAACGCGATTTGCTTGTCGTCGGCGGCCTCGGCTCATCCTCGTGGGATATCGCGGCAACAGATGACAATCATCGCGATTTTTGTCTGGTTGGCGCCATGGGTCTCGCAGTGCCAGTCGGGCTCGGCCTCGCCGAAGCGAGACCCGACAACCGCGTTCTCGTGATCACAGGCGACGGCGATATGCTGATGGGCATGGGCTCACTGTCCACGGTCGCTCACGCAGGAACGCGCAATCTGATCATCGTTGTGCTCGATAACGAGCGCTACGGCGAAACCGGCGGGCAACTCACCCACACCGCCGGGGTCACGGACCTGGCGGCGATCGCTGCCGGATCCGGTATATCAGTAACGGGCACGGTCCACACTGACGGCGAACTGCAAAATACGGTCAACGCTATCCACGAGGATGAAGGGCCCGCATTCTATGTCATCAAGGTGGCGCCGGAATTGCCCGGGACGGTTTATCCGCCGCTGGATGGTGCTTTCGCCAAGGACCGGTTCCGAATGGCTGTCCTCGAGAACTAATCTCAGCAATTTTGTGATCGCGCCAGCATCTTGCGCTGGGCAGGGGCACTCGCCTATGTTCGCGAGAACTCGCGGGTGGCCACCGCAACCGACAAACCTGGCCAGCGAGACAAGGTACTCTGTTCATGCTGATCTATACGGTTAACCGGGTGCTCCATCTCATTCCGGTCCTGATTATTCTTTCTCTCGTCGTATTCTCTTTCGTGCACCTTCTACCGGGGGACGTCATCGACACGCTCGTCGGTGACGAGGAGGCGGAAGATCCGGAAATTCGAGCACTTCTGTTAAAAGAATACGGACTCGATAAGCCCGTCTACATCCAGTACGGACTCTGGCTCGGCAAAGTCATGCAGGGCGACTTCGGAAAATCCCTAGTGACGCGACGGAGTATTGCAACGGAGTTGTTCGAACTCATACCCGCGACGGTCTATCTCGGGCTTGCAGGCATCACAATCTCAATCTTGATTGCAGTACCTTTAGGATCGATTGCCGCTGTAAAACGAAATACGCCCATAGATTATACAGCGCAGGTATCATCCCTAATCGGAATCTCGATACCTGAATTCTGGTTCGCCATTATGTGCGTACTTGTTTTTTCGCTCTATCTGGGCTGGCTTCCCTCATCCGGCTATATGAGTCCCTTCGAAGACTGGAAGCAGAGTCTGCTTTATCTGATCCTGCCCGCCGCCGCGATCGGTTTTCGGCAGGCTGCTTACACAACGCGATTGACGCGCTCAAGCATGCTGGACGAAATGAACAAGGAATACGTGGATACCGCTCGCTCGCTGGGGTTTACGGAAAAGCGTGTTATTTATAAATACACCCTCCGCAATGCGATGATACCCACGATCACCATCAGTGGTTTGCAATTGGCCGACCTGCTTGGCGGTACTGTGGTACTAGAAACGATTTTTGCGTGGCCCGGAATCGGCCAAGCGATCTATTTGGCAATCGTCGACCGTGATTATCCCCTCATTCAAGCGGGTGTATTTGTTCTCGGGTTCATCGTCGTGATTGTAAACCTATTGGTTGACTTACTTTATCGCGCACTAAATCCAAGGGTAATTCTACAATAAAAAGTTTAGTAAATTTTACAAACATCTCTTTATGGTTTCTTGGCGCGCGCGGACAATCGATCAATTCGGCATAATTCGTTCGGGATATCTCTGATACCAACCGGACGGCCACAAAGTATTCTCACAATCTCGGCAAATAATGTCGATTATTGTTGAGGTAATGTGGATTCTGTAAGAACATTCCCATGACCGATCTTACAATATGCGCCAAGGCGTGTCTGTGCACGCCAAGGCGCGAAATAATATAAGGGTCGTACGGAGTACCGCTTTGACGCGGTTGGATTTCATAGGCGCCAAGCGCCGTCATAAGCCAAGGGAGGCTGAAGAATGTCAACAGACGATACCAGTAAAAAACCAGAGACAAGCTCGGGACCGACGCGACGTCAGTTTTTAGGAACAGCGGGCGCGGTTGCCGGTGCGGCAGCGGTCGGCATGACGCCACAAGCAGCGTCAGCAAAACGTGATCCCAAGCGTGGCGGCACTGTGCGGTTCGCAACGCGTGCGGACTCCCGCGGCCTCGATATGCACCGCAATTACTATTACTACGTTTCCCATCCGCTGGCCGCCACATCGATGGGGCTGATGGATCTGAACCAAAAAATGGAGCCCGTGCCCGGCATCGCCGTGGGTCACGAAATCTCCAATGGCAACAAGACCTACACGTTCAACCTCCGCAAGGGCGCGACGTACCACAATGGTGAGGATGTCGACGCCGAATCCGTCAAATGGAACTTCGAACGCATTCTCGACCCGAAGGTTGGCCATCCGTTCGTCCGGTCGGCGATTAAGGACTTCGAGAAAATCGAAGTTGTCGATAAATGGACGGTGCGCGCGCACCTGAAGAATCCAAGTGCGGTTCTTATCCCGAACGTAACCTATTATCCCATGCAGTTCATGGCCCCCGGAAGCGTCGACAAAGCCGACACGCACCCGGTCGGTTGCGGACCGTTTAAGTTCAAGTCCTGGAAGAAGTTCGATTCCACGGTCATGGAGCGGTTCGAGAACTGGTACGAGACGGATGACAAAGGCAATACGCTGCCTTATCTCGACGGCATCGTTGGCCGTCCGAAGAAAGAAGACAGGGTTCGTCTGACAGCGCTGCGGACCGGTGAAGTCGATCTCATCGACAACATGTCCTATGCCGACGCGGCCGGGTTCAAGAAAAAGTACGGCGACAAGTACAATTCCTGGGACGTCCCGCAGGTTGGTACCGGCTATATCGGCTTCAACTGGAAAAACGGCCCGTTCTCGCCGAAAAACCCACATGGTAAGCTGCTTCGTCAAGCGGCGGCGCACGCGATCAACCATGACGCTGTCCACCAGGCCATCTTCAACGGCTTGAGTTCACCGGCGCCGGGCTTCTACAGCAAGGTCAGCCCGTGGTACATGCCGGACATCAAACGCCCGTATGAATTTGATCCGGACAAAGCACGTTTCCTGATCAAAAAAGCAGGCGCTGTTGGCGAGCCCGTCATCCTGACCTCTCGCGACGCCTATGCGTACATGCACCAAACCGGTGAAATCGTACACGCCATGCTGTCGGAAGTCGGCCTCAAGGTGCAGCACGAAATCCACCCGTATTCGGTGCTGAAAGCGAAGTGGCGGAAAGGTGAATTCCACCTCGATTCCACAGCGAACAGCTACCGTCCGGATCCGGATGCCTGGTACGGTCGTTCGGTTCTATCGACATCCGGTTCGACCAAGCTGCGGACAGGCTTCGCGAGCGAGAAAGCGGACAAACTAATCCTCGAAGCGCAGCAAACAGACGATAAGGCCAAACGGATTGAGCTTTATCAAGCTGTTGAGGAAATCGTGAACGAAGAATTGCCCATGCTCTACACGCATTACATTCCGCTACTCGAAGCGGGCGTGAAGAACCTCAAAGGGTATGCACCAGCCTTCGCTGGTCCCTACAGCATCCAAGGTGCCGGTCTCCGCGCCTCTTGGATGACGTAAGTCAGGTAAATTAGGTAAGACCGCGAGATGTTATCGTGCATCTCGCGGTCTCGCCTTTATTTACAAATCGTTCAGTTAGTTACGGACGTCCCGACAATAAAAATACGCCTCAGCTGCAGCGCAGATAAAAGTATTAGGGTCGTTCCGAGGAAATCTCAGTCATGCTGATTTACGCGATCAATCGAATTCTCCACATGATTCCGGTGCTTTTCGTGCTGACGGTGGTGGTCTTTTCGTTTGTTCAGCTTCTACCCGGTGACGTTATCGATACGCTCATCGGTGACGAAGAAGCTGAAGACGAAGAACTGCGGGCCTTCCTGATGAAGGAATATGGCCTCGACCAACCGATTTATGTCCAATATGGCATATGGCTCGGCAAGGCCTTACAGGGCGATTTCGGAAAATCTCTGATTACACGGCGCCCGGTTTCCACGGAACTGTTCGAATCCATCCCGGCAACGGTCTATCTCGCTCTGGTGGGCATTGGTATCTCCATCATCATCGCGGTGCCGTTGGGATCGATTGCGGCTGTAAAACGAAACTCGCCGACTGATTATGCGGCCCAAGTCACATCGCTTATAGGAATTTCAATCCCCGAATTCTGGTTTGCGATCATGGCCGTTCTGCTTTTCTCGCTTCACTGGGGATTACTACCATCATCAGGGTACGTCAGCCCGTTCGAAGATCTAAGTCAGAGTTTGTACTATCTGATTTTGCCGGCAGTTGCGGTCGGATTTCGGCAAGCGGCCTACACGACAAGGCTGACACGATCGAGCATGCTCGACGAAATGAACAAAGAATATGTCGATACGGCCCGCTCTCTCGGTTTTTCGGATTCGAAAGTGATTTACAAATATACGCTTCGCAATGCGTTGATTCCGACAATCACGATCAGCGGCCTGCAATTGGCAAACTTGCTGGGCGGCACGGTGGTCCTGGAAACGATTTTCGCATGGCCGGGTATTGGGCAGGCGATTTACCTTGCCATTATCGATCATGACTACCCGCTCATCCAGGCCGGCATTCTCGTGCTCGGTATTATCGTTGTGAGCGTAAATCTATTGGTCGACTTGCTATACCGCGTGCTTAATCCGCGCGTCGCATTGAATTAAGAGGGCCGGAGTCATGTCAAGCACGGAACTGCAAAACGGGCGTCGCGGAATCGAAGAAGCGATTCAGCCGCCGACAATGGCCGAACGCATGTCTCGCTACGGCGGCATGTTACAGGAAGCGCTTAGCGAACTGTATAAAAGTAAAACCGCGTTCATTGGCGGCCTTATGCTGGTGTCGTTGATCATTATTCTGCTTCTCACACCGGTGATCGCCAAGCATGACCCGGTCAAACCGAACTATTCCGCATTCCTTAAAGCACCGAGCGCGGAAAATTATTTTGGCACCGACCGCTATGGCCGGGATATTTATTCCCGGGTCCTGTGGGGGGGGCGAAGGCTTGTATCAATCGCGATTGTCGCCGTCATATTCGGGCTCACAATCGGCATTCCCTATGGTGTTCTATCAGGCTATTACGGCGGTTGGGTTGACTCAATTGCGATGCGGGTTGTGGATGGCCTGCTAGCCTTCCCTGGCATACTCTTGTACCTATTGATCGTAACCCTTGCTCGAGAATGGAAGCTTGAAGGGTTTTGGAACGACTTGATATTGGTCTTTGCACTGGGATTTGCCTTCTTCCCTGAAGTGGCCCGTCTCGCGCGAAGTTCGGTCCTCACGGAAAAACAAAAGGAATATGTCGAAGCCTCGAATACGATCGGTGAGGCAAATCTCTACATCGCTATGCGACAAATTCTACCCAATTGCGTCTCGCCGTTGATCGTGAACGCAACGGTGCGGTTGGGCTTCGTGATTCTGATTATCGCCGCCTTGTCCTTCCTCGGGTTGGGCTCGCCACCACCGACACCGGACTGGGGTGCGGACCTAAGTGCATCGCGAGATCATATGGAAACGAACCCTCTGATCGCGATCTTCCCTGGATTGGCGATATGTTACACGGTTCTCGCATTCAACCTCTTTGGCGACGGTCTCCGTGATATCCTCGACCCAAGGATGACAGAACGGTAGAACGTTAAAACGTCACGATAAAAAAAGGGGCGGTCATATAGGACCGCCCCTTAATTTTTCGACCGGCTTCACAAGCCGGAATTCAGTGTCCTGATGCGCGTTACTTTACGATGTCTCGTTCAGACCTTGTGACACGCTACATAGTGCTCATCACCATCGTCTCTCAATTCCGGTGCAACTTCCGCGCAATAATCGTCGGCGAGAGGGCAGCGTGCGCAAAGCCGGCAGCCCGGTGGTGGATCGATTGGCGTCGCCACTTCACCTTGCAGCACCAGATGCGGTGGCGGCTTGTCCGGATCCGCTTCGGGAACGGCCTGCAGCAACGCCTTCGTATAAGGGTGTTTGGGGTTTTCGAAAATTTCGACGACATCGCCCGCTTCAACAATTTTACCGACATACATCACGGCCACCCGATCGCTGATATGCCGGATAACACTCAGATCATGCGCAATGAACAAATATGTCAGTGAAAACTGTTCCTGCAAGTCGCGGAACAGGTTTAGGATTTGTGCTTGAATCGAAACGTCCAGGGCCGAGACCGGCTCGTCGCCAATGATCAGTTCCGGACTTACCGCGAGCGCCCGCGCGATCGCGATACGCTGACGCTGCCCACCACTGAACTCATGGGGATAGCGGTCCGCGTGCTCCTCGCCCAGACCGACGAGACTCAAAAGTTCGAGAACCCGCCGCCGCTTTTCTTTCCAGCTGTTGGCAAGCTTATGAACCTCCAATGGCCGGCTGAGGATTTTAATAATGGTTTTGCTGGGATTCAATGAACTGTAGGGGTCCTGGAACACCAGCTGAACCGTCTTGCGCACTTCCTGCATCTGAGAACGGTTGTATTTGAGAAGATTCTCGCCCTTGAGCAAGACCTCGCCGTTGCTTGGTTCAACCAACCGCGTGATAAGCCGTGCTGTCGTCGATTTGCCGCAACCGCTTTCGCCAACAAGGCCAAGCGTCTCACCGCGTTTGATAAAAAAATCGATCCCATCGACGGCCTTCAGGGTACGGGTCTTCCCCGCCATCCGGGAAACGGTATCGTTATCGAGCATGAAATGCTTGGTCAGGCCGCGCACTTCGAGAAGATTTTCGGTCATCTGTCGCTCTTCCAAATCTGTGAATTAATTATGCAGATGACACGCCGCGAAGTGTCCCGGCGCGAGTTCTTTCATTTGCGGTATTTCCTTGCGACAGATATCCATCGCCTTGTCGCACCGCGGGTGGAATTTGCATCCCGTTGGCGGGTTCATCATGTTGCAAACCAGCCCCTTGATCGGCGTCAAATATTTCGACTGATGGTCAAGGCGTGGAATGGAATTCAGTAGCCCTATCGTATACGGGTGCTGCGGATTCTTGAACAATTCCTGCGTCGATCCGAGTTCGACAATGTGCGAGGCATACATCACGCCGATCGTATCGCAAGCATGCGCGACAACACCTAAATTATGCGTAATGAAAATGAGCGACATGCCAAAGCGGTCGATCATGCTTTCGATCAGTTCCAGGATCGTCGCCTGAATCGTCACATCGAGCGCCGTCGTCGGTTCATCCGCGATAAGAAATGTCGGATCGCAACTCAAGGCCATCGCCAGCATGACACGCTGGCGCATGCCGCCGCTGAATTCATGGACATAGCTGTCAAGGCGCGACCCCGGCGAGGGAATACCGACGAGTTGCAAGAGCTCAACGGTACGTTCTTGCGCCTCCTGCTTGCTCATCCCCATGTTGGTACGCAACGCGTCGCCAATTTGGCTTCCAACCGTAAAAACGGGGTTGAGCGCGCTCATCGGTTCCTGAAAAACCATTGCGACCTTGCTGCCGCGCATCTCACGCATTTCCTGATCGGACTTGTCGTAGACGCTTTCGCCTTCGAAAAGCACCTTGCCCTTGAGGATTTCGCCCGGGGGCATGGGTACCAACCGCATGATCGAACGCGCGGTTACTGTTTTGCCGGAGCCGGACTCACCCACCAATCCAAATGTTTCGCCGCGTTTGACCTTAAATGACACGCCATTCACGGCGGTAAGGTCGCCACGCTTCAACTTAAAACGGATTGTCAGATCATCGAGTTCAAGAATCGTGTCTGCCATTTCGTGTATCGCTCTCTGTTCCAATTTCCGCCTTATTACTCCCACTCGCGCTGCGGGAGTCCGGCAGATTGCTGTGCGCAGCTTAACAATCGAGCCCCATAATCAAAAGGCTCAAATTGCCGTGAATTAGACTTGTTTTGTCTTGACGACTAGCGCGTCGACAATTGTCAATCCTTCCCCCTTTGGATGAACAAGAACAGGATTCAAATCAATCTCTGCAATGTCATCGCGCCAATCGTCTGCAATGCAGGATACCGTTACCATAAGATCGATCAAAGCATCGATGTCCGCTGGCGGCTCGCCGCGAACGCCATGCAAAAGCGCCACACCCTGAAGGCGATCGAGCATCATTTTCGCTTCCTCGCGGCCGACAGGTGCCGGAGCGAAGACAACATCGCGCATCACCTCTACATAAACGCCACCCAACCCTATCATCAACATCGGGCCAAACGCCTCGTCACGATTGATGCCCAGAATAATTTCGCGGCCCGGTGGCGCCATCGGCTGCACCAGCACACCCTTAATCGCCGCGTTTGCATTATAGGCACGGGCATTATCGATAATCCTGTCGAACCCAGCCCGGACGGCCTCGCCGCTTTCAAGCCCAAGCGCAACCGCCCCGGCTTCGGTTTTGTGAATGATGTCGGGAGATTGCACCTTCAAGGCAACCGGCCCGCCCATACCCGCCATTGCATCAGCAGCGGCATCAGCGTTGTTGGCGAGAATTTCCTGCGGTGTCGAAACGCCGTAAGCCGCGAGTATATGTTTCGACTCATACTCCGTGAGTGTATCGCCTGCTTGCGAGAATGCCTCCGATAAATCAGCGGGTTTCTTGGAAACCGTGTCAATTGATGGGATCTTGAGAAATTTTTCCCGGAATGCTCGGTAATCAGCAAGGCAAGATATCACATGTGCCGTATTCCGCATGTTCGTGAACACAGGAAACCCGGCACGGCCGAATACGGCGAAGCCTTCCGGTTTCGGCATCGTGTAGGAATTGAAGAAAATCGGTTTTTCTGCCTCCCGCGCCACCGCCGTCATCGGTTCCAAATCCGGCTCATACCGTGACGCATTGCGCGCCGATGCTATGGCGATGATCGCATCGACCTCATCGGAAGCCGCCGTCATTCGGATTAGATTCGGATAGCCGACTTCCCGAATTGCCCCCGCTGTCCCGTCGATCGGGTTCTGCGCCGTCCCATAACTTGGCAAGAGAGCTTCGATCTGCGCTCGAGTCTTCGCATCGAGCGGCGGTACCGATAACCCGGCCTCAACCGCCGTATCCGCCATCCAACCGCCAGCGCCGCCGGAACCGGTGATGATACCAACCCGTTTGCCTTTCGGCAGACGATCGCCCCAGAAGGAAAAGCCGGACGCAATATCGACAATCTCCTCGATATCCCGCCCTTCGATTACGCCATAACGCTCAAACATCGCGTTATACGCGGAATAGGATCCCGCGAGCGCCGCCGTGTGCGATGCGGCCGCGCGCTGTCCCGCTTGCGAGTGTCCAATTTTTGTTACAATGATCGGCTTGCCGGCCCGAAGCGACTTTTCAGCGACAGTTGCATAAATTTCCGGTGATTTAATGTCCTCAATGAACATCACAATGACTTCAGTGTTCCCGTCATCGAGCATGTAATCGACGAGTTGAAAACCCTCCAGGCATGCCTCGTTACCCGTCGTGATGACATAGCTGAATGGAAGTTGCTTCGGCCGTCCGCGGTCATAGAACGCGAACCCCATGCCGCCGCTCTGCGCGACGACACCGATGTGATTATCATTGCACCATTGCGGCATCAGCGATGTATCCGGATCATCAACCGCCGGGCTGAAGGTAGGGCAGAAATCAAGGCCCATGTTGGCGAAGCCTTCTGAATTCGGGCCACAAACCGCCATGTCGTATTTTTCGGCTATGTCGCGGATACGCTGCTGCATATCGCCACCCTCGCCATCCACCTCCTCGGCGAAGCCGGACGTAATGATTTGCGCCGCACGGATCCCCATCGCACCGCATTCTTCAAGCGTATCGGGCACGAACTTCGCCGGGATGATCAGCACCGCCATATCGACGATTTCCGGTAAATCGGAAACAGTCTTATAGGCCTTTAGACCCATTATTTCGTCGCTGCTGCGGCTTACCGGATAAACCCGTCCCTTGAAGGGATGGCCGCCCATAACCTGCATGATACGGCCGCGAAGAATATGAGGGTCGGAGGCCGCACCGACGACAGCAACGGTCGTCGGCGATAGAAGAGCGCCGATATCAGGCATAGACTAGATTTCCCGCTTGTTTCCTGTCTGGCAAAACCTCAGCGAAGGCCAAGGCCGCGCGCGATAATGCCACGCAACACTTCCGTTGTTCCGCCCTGGATCGTCAATTTCGGCGCGATCATCGTGGCAAACCGCAGAAGCTCGTCGAAATCGGCGCGGTTCCCTGCATCCTCATCGACAAAGGCCGCGAGTTCGCGGGCACGTTGCGGCAATCTTTGCTCCCATTGCGTGCCCATATCCTTGACGATCGAGCCTTCGAGCGTTGGCTCTTTTCCCGCCTGCAACATGCCGTTTACGGAAACCGACATCCGTCGCATCGTATGCAGTTGGGCAACCAATCGGCCGATCCCTTCCGCGCCCCGCTTGTCAGGCTTGTCGCCCAGCGCCCGAACCAGTTCGGTAAGGATATAAATGGTTTCGAGGAACCTTTCCGGCCCACTGCGTTCATACGCCAGTTCGCTGGTCGCCTGCTTCCAGGCGGAATCGATTTCACCCAGCACATTGTCGTCCGGCACGAAGGCGTCCTCGACGACGACTTCATTGAACTCGTGAACACCGGTCATGTGATTGATCGGGTTGACCGTGATTCCCGGCGTATTCTTCATATCGACCAAAAAGGATGTCAGGCCATGGCGGCGGTTTTCTTCCGTCGACGACGAGGTGCGGAACAATCCGATCATGTAATCCGCCCGGTGCGCACTACTGGTCCAGACTTTGGCTCCATTGATCAGCCAGCCGCCGTCTGTTTTCGTGGCGCGCGTGCTCGCCGCGAACAGATCGGAACCGGAGCCAGGCTCGCTCATACCGATGCAGAAACAGCATTCGCCGCGCGTGATCCGCGGCAGAATATCCATCTTGATATGCTCCGGCGCATATTTGATCAGGACCGGACCACTCTGCCGGTCGGCGGTGAAATGCACGCGGGTCGGCGCGCTGACGGCGCGGAATTCTTCGGTGACGACATAACGTTCGAGAAAACTACGCTCTTGCCCGCCATATTGCTTCGGCCAGGTCAGTCCGATCCAACCTTTCTCACCGACGCGGTGACTGAATTCAAGGTTGAATCCATCCCGGTAAGGCGCGGTGATGGGGTCAAACGTACCGGCATCAATCTCTTGCCTGAGAAATTCACGCACCTCGACGCGGAGTGCCTCGGCTTCGGGCGGGAGTCGGATTGGATCGAATTGTATTGCACTGGACATATCTAAACTTCTCCCACCTACTGTGTTGCAACCATCGGCCACAAATCATCGGCGCCGCGCGCCGCAACCATTTCGCCAAGCCGCACCGCCCAGACGCTCTCACTGCCAAAGTCATCGCGCCATGACCACAACCGGGTCGTAAAGCGATGCAGAATGTGTTCAGCGGTGAACCCAATCGCACCATGCGCCTGGTGCGCAATTCCCGCCCCTTCACCCGCTGCTTCGCCAACACGAATTTTCGCCGAGGCAACTTCCAGGAAAACTTGATCATCGAACCGTTCGGCACGGCCGATTGTGTCCGCCAGCGAACCAGATGCGGCAATTGCCGCCGCGGCTTCGCCCCCAAGCCGCGCAAGATTGTGCTGCACCGCCTGAAATTTTCCGATCGGTCGCTCGAACGCCACCCGTTCCTTGGCATATTCGACCGATATATCGAGGATAGCCTGCAAGGCGCCGGCCATTTGCGCGGTCCGGACCGCGGCGCCCATTTGCATCAATGTATCTTCATTCAAGCCCTCGACGGGGCTCGAAACCTCTTCCGGAACGACACCATCGAAGCCCACGGTGCTGCGAGCCTCGCCTGCCAGGCTACTGCCTTCTGCGACCTGACAGGATGCACGGTCGACAAGTGCAACAACCAGCGATCCACCGCGACGCGCCATGACAGCGATTTTCCCAGCTTCATTCGCAAAGGGAATATCACGGACTTTCCCCGACAATGATCCATCGTCGCCAAGTGTCAATTGTTCTCCCGCACGAGCCGGGGCGATCGTCATCGCCCCTTGCGGCACAATAATACCCGCCCGCGATAGCAACCAGCCGGCCAGCAGCGTTTCCGCCAGCGGCACCGGCACCGCAAATTCACCGGAAACCCGCAACACATCGAAGCCATCCACGATCGTTGCCCCGGCACCACCCAGATCATCGGGCGTCCAGGCCTGTGTCAGCCCCGATTCTTCCAGCGCCTCCCACAACGGTGCCTTCCAGCTGTCATCGGCAGCATTGGTTATTGTCTGCGGGTCGCAGAGATCCTGAAAAATCCGCGTTGTCGCGTCGATGATAATGTTGTCGTCGCTCATATTGGCTTTTCTTCCCTTAATGCGGCCGGTCGCCGGTTATTGTCGCACGATGCATGCGCCGGCGCTCGCCATGATAGTCGTTGATCGCAAAATGCTGGACACAACGGTTGTCCCAAATTGCGAGCGTTCCGACCTCCCATTTAAAACGGCATGTAAATTCTGGGCGTGTTGCGTGTGTGCAGAGAAACTCGATCAAGGGTTTGCTCTCCGCTTCCGTCATGCCCTTAAACGAGACCGTGTGCGCGCTATTCACGTACAATGCTTTGCGGCCCGTCTCGGGATGTGTCCGAACCACCGGATGTTCGGCCATGATCGCCTCGGCTTTGTCCATATTAAGTGGCGTCATCGTGCTATCCTTGCCGATGCCTTTGGCCCGCCCACCCGAACGGCGCAATGCGGCACTGCTTATACCAACAAGGGAGGAGAGCATCCGCTTCATCCCGTCCGATAAGGCATCGTAGGCATCATACATATTCGCGTACATCGTATCGCCGCCGGCGGGCGGCACTTCCAATGCATACAGAACGGTGCCAAGTGGCGGGTCATCCAAATATGTCGTATCGGAATGCCAAACACCGCCGAAGTTAATCGTCTCGTCCGGTTCTTTGACGATCTCGATGATCTCCGGTGCGTTTTCTAGCCCCTTTACGAAGGGATATTCGTTGAGCGGCCCAAAGCGCCGCGCAAAGTCGGCCTGCTGCGGCGGCGTCAGATTTTGGTCGCGGATGAATAAAACTTGATGATCAAGAAAGGCTTGGTGGATGTCATCATAGACCTGATTGCCGACATCCTGCGACAGGTCGACACCAAAGACATCGGCGCCTAGCGAACCGGCAACCCGCCGCACCTCCATGTTCTGCTTCGCCATGCCATTCCTCTCGGATTCCCGTTCGGGACCGTCACAACGATTTCGGCCCGCCTTTTATTTCGACAGCTCGCCCTCGCGCGGAGCGCGATTTCAGGAAAACTCAAAATCGGCGTTTGCCGCTCAATAGGCCAAACCTACATCCCTGCCGACGGCATTCCACATCTTTCAAAATCGATCATCCCATTTCAATTTCAATAAAATCAAGCTACAGTTGAGGAAAATTCAAATCGGATCAAAGATGCGTCGGCGATTTCCGCTCCTGAATGCTCTGCGTGCCTTTGAAGCGGCAAGCCGTCACGGTAGTTTGTCCGGCGCCGCGACTGAGCTGTCCGTCACAACCGGTGCCGTCAGCAGACAAATCTCACGCCTGGAATCCTATTTGGACCAGACTCTGTTCCTGCGCAATCCACGCGGTGTTGAGCTAACCGAAAAGGGACAAGGCTACGCAGCCGCGCTCACCGATGCTTTTGATTCAATCGATGCGGCGACAGAGGATCTGCAAGGGCGAGCGGAACCGACCGGGCTGTCCGTCTTTTCCTTCACAACGCTGGCAATGGAGTGGCTGCTGCCCAAGCTGGAATCGTTTCGAGACCTGCATCCCGGTATCGATGTCAAACTCGTGGCATCCAGCGAACCAATCGGGCTCTATGACGGGCAAGTCGATGTCGGTTTATGGATCGGGCCGGCACACTGGCCTGGCATTCATTTCGACGAACTCTTTAGTGCCGATCATTTCCCCGTTTGCAGCCCAGCATTATTGGAAAATGGGCCGCCGCTCAGGAAAGCAAGCGACCTGCGCCACCATACCCTGCTCTATTCAACCGCCCGGATCCCGAATTGGCCAGACTGGCTGAATGCCGCCGGCGCCGGCGACGTCGAAATAGCACGCGAAATGCGCTTCGAAAATTCGTCCAATGCCTACCGCGCCGCAAGAGACGGGTTGGGCGTTGCCCTGGGTCAACGATTATTCGTGGCGGAAGACATCGCCGCGGGACGCCTCGTTGTGCCACTACCGCAAAGTATCCTTTCCCAACAAAGCTATTGCCTGGTTTGCCTCGACTCCCGGCGTACGGATTGGAAGATCGAGGCGTTTCGAGACTGGATTGCGAACCGGGTCGGCGAATCCGAAGCCCTTTCAAAGTCCGTTCTTCCAGCCGGAATGCAGGTTATCGGCGTTGTGGATAATTCGGAACCAGCCAATCGATAATCGAAACGCCTCCATGCCGTCGACTGCTATCATTATCGAACATCGTGCCAAACTTAGTTTTCAACCGGGCTTGAGTAGAACTCCCGCTAGGTGTTGATGAATCTTCAAGAGGGATTTGATTTTTCCATCGTTGTACAAATGCTAGACACGTGTTGAATTTCGATTTCAATCTTCCCGCATGAGGGCATACGCTATGCCTGCACCGCGAAACGAGGTTAGATCATGGACTTTTCCGACACACCCGAGGAAGCCGAATATCGTGCCGGGGTTCGCGCCTGGTTAAGCGACAACGCGGAACCCAAACAGCCGGGAAAAACCTTCAGGGCAAGGCAGGGTTCGGACGATTTAGTGCCACTGGCGAAAGATTGGCAGGCAAAGAAATACGCGGCCGGGTACGCTGGTATTACCTTGCCCCGCGAATTTGGCGGTCAAGGCGGAAGTCAGCTGCAGCAGATCATCTACAACCAGGAAGAAAGCAATTTCGTCGCGCCGCGCGGTGTCTACGAAATTGGCCTCGGCATGTGCATTCCAACCATGCTGACTTACGCGACGGAAGAACAGAAAACCCGATATGCGGTGCCAGCGCTCGAGGGCAAGGAAATCTGGTGCCAGCTGTTCTCCGAACCTTCCGCCGGATCGGATCTCGCCGGTCTGCGTACCCGATGCGTGCGAGATGGGGATGACTGGGTCATCAACGGGCAGAAAATTTGGACGTCCGGCGCGCACTTTTCCGACTATGGCGTTATCGTGGTCCGCAGCGACCCGAATGCGCCGAAGCACAAAGGCCTGACCTACTTCTTCCTCGACATGAAGTCACCGGGCATCGAAGTCCGCCGGATCAAGCAAGTCTCCGGTGTCTCGAACTTCAACGAAGTCTTTTTTACGGACGTCCGTATTCCCGATTTGCAACGCCTTGGCGACGTCGGAAACGGGTGGCGCGTCTCGATCACAACACTCATGAACGAGCGGCTGGCGGTTGGGGAACGGCCTGCCCCGGATTTTGATGAAGCCTTCTCAATAGCGCGGAACCTAGACCTCGAAGACGGCCCCGCAATCGCCAATACGGCGGTGCGCGAAAAACTCGCGAAATGGTATGTCGAAATGCAGGGCCTCAAGTTGACCCGCTTGCGTACGGTCACCGCATTATCGCGTGGTGCCGAACCCGGCCCTGAAGCCTCCATTACCAAAGTCGTTGCCGGCAGGAAACACCAGGAAATCGCAAATTTCGGCATGGAATTGATGGATATGGCCGGCGTCATTCTCGACGATGAAACGATGCCGATGCGGGCCCTGTTTCAGGAAGCCTTGCTCTCGTCGCCCAGCGGCCGTATCGCCGGCGGTACCGACGAAATCTTGCGCAACATCATCGCCGAAAGGGTACTCGGGCTGCCGCCCGATATTCGCGTCGATAAGGAGGTCGCATTCAACGACCTCCCACAAGGCGGAAACTAAACCAATACAGCTATGCACCAATAGACGGGGAGAATTTTCGGAATGGCGATCGACTACGATCACATAATGTCGCTGAAATTGGAGGGCCAGGAGTTCCAGTATGGCGACCGTGAAACCATGCTGTATGCGCTGGGCGTCGGCATGGGCCGCGACCCGCTGAACGAAACAGAACTCGATTATGTTTTCGAAGGCGACACGCTTAAAACCGTCCCAACCATGGCCGCGGTACTGACCCGCATGCCACTGCTCAAGGATTGCGGTTACGATTACACGAAGGTGCTACACGGCGAGATGCAGCTGACCTTGCACCAGCCCTTACCGCCCGAAGGTGAATTGATTGCGGATGCACGGGTTGTCGAAGCCTACGACAAGGGTGCGAACAAAGGCGCGTTGATCTACAGCGAGACCGTCGCACGTTCAAAGGTTGATGGCACGCCGATGTTCACCGCGACGAGCGCTACATTTGCGCGCGGCGACGGTGGATTTGGCGGCGCGACAGGGCCAAGCCCCGCCCCCCATGCCACACCCGACCGCGAGCCCGATATGTCGTGCGCGTTGCAAACGCGGCCGGACCAAGCTTTGCTGTACCGGTTGAATGGCGACAGAAATCCGCTGCATGCCGACCCGGCACTGGCCAAGAGCGTCGGCTTTCCTGTCCCTATTCTGCACGGACTATGCACCTATGGGACCGCCGGCCTGGCAATTCTAAAGACAATTTGCGATTACGATCACACCATGATCATGGGCCTTAATGCTCGCTTTTCCGCACCGGTCTATCCGGGCGAAACGATCATTACCGACATGTGGCGTGATGGAAACATCGTTTCGTTTCAATGCCGCTTGGCGGAACGGGACGTCACCGTGATCCGCAATGGAAAGTGCACACTGGCAAGCTGAAAAAAACGGCTGTCAATTCAGGGAGACAAAGATGAGCAAGCTCGAAGGGAAAATCGCCCTCGTGTCAGGATCAGGCCGTGGAATCGGTCGCTGCGTTGCCGAAAAATTCGCCAGCGAGGGTGCCAAAATCGTTGTCAACGATCTGGACGAAGCCCCCGCCATGGAAACAGTCGAAGCGCTGAAAGCCAGCGGTGCGGAAGCCATCGCCTGTGTCGGCAGCGTTGTCGAACCCGGTTTCGCCGAGCGGTTCGTTAACACGGCATTGGACAATTGGGGCACGCCGGACATTATCGTCAACAATGCCGGCTATACCTGGGACAGCGTCATCCAGAAAATGACCGACGAGCAATTCCAAGCCATCATGGATGTTCACGTGACCGCCCCCTTCCGCATCCTGCGTGCGGCATCGGAGCCGATCCGTATCGCGGCCAAGAAGGAAGCCAAGGAAGGCCGCGAAGTCTTTCGCAAAGTGGTCAATATTTCCTCGACGTCGGGCTATTTCGGCAATGCCGGTCAAGCGAACTATTCAGCAGCCAAGGCGGGAATCGTTGGCATGACCAAAGCCCTGTCACGCGAATGGGGCCGCTATAAAGTCAATGTAAACGCCGTTGGTTTCGGGCTCGTTCATACGCGTCTCACACAGGCGCTCGACGGCGAAGGCGCCAGTATCGATATCGAAGGACGCAACATCGCCGTTGGCATCCAACGCGCCCGGCTGGAAGCCGCCGGCACGAACATGTCGCTCGGCCGTGGCGGCTACCCAGAGGAAGCCGCCGGCGCAATCTATCTACTCTGCACGCCGGAATCGAATTACATCACAGGCCAACTGCTGATGTGCGATGGTGGACGCTAACCCACCAATCCAGGGCGCAACTTAGTGACATCGACCTTTATTCTTGGAGACCGGGCAGTTTCCAGCGATACACTGCAAACGCGTGCCGCCCAGGCCGCTGCTGGTCTGCATGAAGCCGGCGTCGGCCCTGGCGATACGGTTGCATGGCTGCTGCGCAATGACATTCCGATATTCGAAGCAACTGCTGCCATTCAGTTGCTGGGCGCATCCGTCGTGCCCGTCAATTGGCATTTTTCAGCCGAGGAAGTCGCCTATGTCATCCAAGACAGCGGCGCCAAGGCCCTCATCGTTCATGCCGACCTATTGGCAAAAGTAACTGCGGAACTTTCCTCTGATCTGCTTGTCCTCGTCGTGCCAACACCGAAACCAATTGCAACGGCGTACAATCTGGACACGGAGCTTTGCAAGGCGCCTGCGGGCGCCCACATCTGGTCCCACTGGCTGGAACAATATGAACCACGCCGGGAACCGGCGCCGCGCGCGCCCACCAGAATGCTCTACACATCCGGCACCACGGGTCGCCCGAAGGGCGTCAAGCGCGAGCCACCGACGGAAGAACAAACCAAGCGCGTACAAGCTCGCGCCCGCACCGTCATGGGCCATCACCCCGGCATGCGCACAATCGTCTGCGGGCCCGCCTATCACGCGGCGCCGAACAGCTATGCCAATCTGGCTGTTGCCTTTGGTGCAACGATCGTTTTGCAGCCTCGCTTCAATGCGGAGGAATTTCTGGCACTCATCGAACAGCACAAGATTACGGGCATGTTCATGGCACCGATCATGTTCGTGCGCCTACTGCGCCTGCCGGACGAGACGCGGCAACGATACGATCTATCGAGCCTGCAACACATCATCATCGCCGGCGCGACGTGTCCGCCAAACGTGAAGCGAGATATGATCGAATGGTGGGGACCGATCATACACGAGTTTTACGGCAGCACCGAAAGCGGCCTCATCACCCACTGCGACAGCGCGCAGGCGCTCGGCCATCCAGGCACGGCGGGCAAGCCGGTTGAATCAGCAACCGTTCGTATCTATCGGGAAGACGGCACCGAAGCCGCAGTCAACGAACCCGGCGAGGTGTTCATGCAATCGTCGGACAACCCGGATTTCACCTATCACAATGACCCGGAAAAACGGCGTTCGATCGACCGCGACGGGCTTATCACCAATGGTGATGTGGGTTACTTTGACGAGGAAGGATTTCTCTACATTTGCGACCGCGTGCGGGACATGGTGATCTCCGGCGGCGTCAATATCTACCCCGCCGAAATCGAAGCGGCTATTCTCGACTTCCCTGGCGTGCGCGACTGTGCGGTATTCGGCATCCCAGACGATGAATTTGGCGAAGCGGTCGCCGCCCTCATCGAACCCCAAGCGGGCCGCTCAATTGGCGAGACCGATTTACGCGCGCATCTGGGTAAACATCTTGCAAAATACAAAGTGCCACGCCTGATCGAATTCCGCCGCAACCTGCCTCGCGAAGACACAGGGAAAATCTTCAAACGCAAACTCCGTGAGCCTTATTGGGCCAAAGCCGGTCGAAAAATCTAATCGCCTAAGGCTCTAGATTAAACAGCTCTCTCGCTTCCGACAATGTACGCTCATCAAGAGGCCTCGGCTCCAAGTCCACCCCGGCAGACAAACATTTACAGATCTGTTTTATAATGGTGATGCGCGCAAATTTCTTGTCGTTAGCTGGAATTACGTGCCAGGGGGCGTGGCGTGTCGAGGTTTTCGCAAGCATTTCCTCTATCGCGACTTCGTAATCACCCCAGCGCTTTCGGTTGCGGAAATCCTCATACTGCAACTTCCATCGCTTCATAGGATCACGAAGGCGTTTTTCGAAACGGCGCAGTTGTTCTTCGGGTGTGATGTGGAGAAAAAATTTAACGATCCGCGTGCCGTTATCACTTAATGATTTTTCGAAATCATTAATCTCGCGATAGGCCCTGCGCCATTGGGCCGGCGTTGCAAATTCCTCCACGCGCTCGACGAGAACACGGCCATACCAGGAACGGTCGAATATCGATATAGCCCCTGATGGAGGCAACCTTTCCCAAAATCGCGCGAGATAATGACGTTCAAGGTAATAATTACGTGGCGCCGATACGGTCCACACTTTCACACTACGCGGATCGAGCGCCGACGTAATTCGCCGAATCGTTCCACCTTTTCCCGCCGTATCCCACCCCTCGAAAAGGATCACCGCTGAATCGCCGGAGTACATGTAGGCTTGTTGTATCAGCCGCAATTTTTCGTGTAGCGCAGCGAGCTGTTTATCGTACGGTTTCTGCTCGAGCTGCTGATCCATATTGAGCGCGTTCAATGCACTCTTCTTTGCAGATTTTTTGCTTTTCCCGCTCATGCGATCGCACATGTTATTGTTGTGGTGTCGTCAAACAGGTTAGTTGTTTGTTGGAATTGTCTCCAGTGGCAATGCGATTGGGTACGGTAAAGGGAGATCAGGATGGGTTTTGATACCCTGCTAGCAAAATTCACTGCCGCAGTTGAAAGTGGCGATGGACGGAAGCTCGCGGCGCTCTTCTGCGACGATGGCGTCTATCATGACGGCTTCTATGGTGCGGCTGAAGGCCAGGTGGCCATCGCGGAAATGCTCGAGCAGCACTTTCATGGCAATGCCAAAGATTTTCACTGGCAGATGCTCGACCCCGTATGCGATGGAAACTCGGGATATGCCCGATATATCTTCAGCTACACATCGACAATGCCGGAAGCGGAAGGCCGCCGCGTTATCTTCGAAGGGATGTCGCGCTTCCAACTGGAAGATGGCAAAATCCGCGACTATTCGGAAAATTTCGATACAGGCATCGCGTTGGCGCAACTCGGCTTCGACAATACCCGGCTTGCCCGCATTCTGGAAAAGTCCGCCAACCAGGTGCATGACAGGAACCGTGGCGGACCGCACTTACCTGCTTGAGGATGCCGCGTTATGCGGCGGGCCGGAGCTGTGCCGGCGCGACACCAAACGACCGCGCAAACATCCTGCGTCCGCGCTCGGTCACAAGCAAAACACGCGGCATTTCCGCAGAGACGACCCAGCCGTCATCGTTGAAGTGATCCAGCATCGCCGCTGCAAGAACACCAGCAAGATGCGGTTTTCGTTCCGTGCAGTCGATACAAGGCCGGAGAAAGGAACGCCGGCGCTTGCGCAATGCCGCGACGTCCAAACCCATCCGATCAAAGAAAGCCGCTCCCTTATCCGTCAGAGTGCACTCAATTCCGGACGAGGTGATCAACTCGAGCGCCTCGACGCGCGCTGCAACGGCAACACCGAGACGGCCAGCCAGATGGTCGTAGCACCGCCGTGCAAAAAGGAATGGCTCTTGCGCTCGTTTCAAATGAGGGGGCATGCCGGGTGTTGGCGCGATACGAACCAAAGCTTCTATCGCCGCCGCAACGTCGGGTCCATTGATCCGGTAATAGGCGTGGCGGCCCTGACAGTGGCATAGCAGCAATTGCGCATCGACCATCTTCTTGAGATGAAAGCTCGCCGTTTGCGGCGTGACCCGGGCGCGAAAGGCCAGCTCTTTTGACGTGTAAGCGCACCCGTCCATGAGCGACATCACTATGGTTTCACGTGTCTGATCTGCCAGCATCGCAGCGGGAAAAGAAATTCTCGCGTCAAGCTTGGTCATGCAACCCTCACCGTCTACTGATAAAGCGCGCCTACCCTACCGCACGACTATTGCAGACGACATGACAATGAGTTCGATGGTCATCGAAGCGTTGCAATTGGACTGCAACGCGCTGCCAGACAATGATTCGCATCAGATGTTAAGAGCGAACAGGACGCAGTGCATGACCTTCGAGCAATGGCTTCTTTTTGTGGCTATATGGTTTGCGGCCTCACTGCCGCTTGGCCCCAATGCGCTAAATTGTATATCGGTTTCCGCCAATTCAGGCTTTCAGCGATCGCTCTGGACCATTGTCGGCATTCTGATCGCATCGATTTGCCACATGGCTGCCACGGTTTTAGGGTTTGCAGCGATCACGACAATAAGTGCTGACCTGTTCCAGATACTTAAGATTTTCGGCGCAGCCTATTTGATCTGGATGGGACTATCGCTGTGGCGCAACGGAACCCGATTCCATGAACAGAGCCGAGGGAACAACACAAAATGGCGAAGAACGGTCCTTCGCGCAGCGCTCATTTCGATAAGCAATCCGAAAGCGATCTTTTCCTACGTCGCAATATTTTCGCAATTTATCGAGCCGGACAAACTACTTGCCGAACAGCTGGTGATTCTGATGCCGACCTCATTTGCGATCAGTATCCTGGTTTACGGCGGTTACTGCACCCTGGGGATTACTGTCACCAAGGTTCTCCGCACAGCACGGCGGCGCATTACGTTCAATCGCGCGACGGCTGCCTTTTACATCATGATCGGCGCTGGTCTTGTCTTCTCAGACCATCAAGCCCTGCACCCCAAGACACCTTAAGCGCGCTGCGCTTCCGTTGCCGGCTTATCAACCGAACCGTCTGCGGTGAGAACGACACCGTAATCAGCCGCGGCTGCCTCGACGCTCACCAGCCCTAGCCGCACATCCGTGGCGACTTCTTCCGGGTCGCGTGCCTTGGGATCGCCATATCCACCACCGCCCGGCATTTCGACGATTAAACGGTCACCCGTCGGTATCGTTTGAAAGCCCTTACTGCGCAATTCCGTACCTGACTCCAAATGCAATCGGCCATTGGCGCCAGGTGCACCGCCATCCCGACCGCGCGCGGGATAAACAACCCGCTCGAAACTCGCGAAAATACCGAAGGGCGCTTCTTCCCGGCTGGTGATTTCCATGACCTGCCCCAAACCGCCGCGTTGCGCACCCGCCCCGCCGGAATCGGCGCGCAAATCCTTGCGCCAGATGACCATTGGCGTGATCGCTTCCGAAATTTCGACCGGCACGTTCCGGACCCCACTGGGAAATGGCGTTGCCGACAGGCCATCCTGCTTAGGACGCGCGCCCGCACCGCCGCTGTGGAATGTCATCATCATAAATGGCGTCGACTCTTTTTCGGTCCGTGCCGTGATGCCATGGCCCGCGCCCAGTTTGAGATTCCAAAGGTTGGACGTTCCTTCGGAGGGCACCACGTCCGGCATCGCCTGATGCAGGCAGCCGAATACGATGTCCGGCAACATGTGGCCGATCGTCGACCGCGCCACGACGGCACAGGGATGCGGCGCATTGACGATCGTATTCTCTGGCGCCGTTACGGTGACCGCATCCAATGTACCGGCATTGTTCGGGATTTCCGGCGCGACAACGCATTTAACGCCGAATGCCGTATAGGCCTCCGTGTAGCACATCGGGCAATTGATGCCGAAATCCGACGTGCCGGAAGTGCCTTCGTAATCGACATTGATAACACCGTTTGAGATTGTCAGTTTTGCGACGAAGTCGATTGGCGCTTCCATGCCGTCAATGCGCATGGAATGCGACCAGCTGCCTTGTGGCAGTTTGTTGATCGCCGCTGTTATCGCAGTCTTGCTCTGCTCGATGATGTGCCCACCAAGCGCGCCCAGATCGTCGAGATGGTACTCGTCCATCATGGCCAGCAGTCGCTTGGTACCGGTTTCATTACAGGCGGCAAGCGCATAGATATCGCCCTCGACCTGCACCGGTTCGCGGACATTCGCGCGCACCATATTCAGGAACCATTCATTCATCTTGCCTTCGGTCGCGAGCGGCATGATCGGAACATAAAGCCCCTCATGATAAACCTGCCGACCATCCGGCGACATGCCGACGCCGCCGATATCGACAACATGGCTGGTGCAGGCGAACATCGCCACCATACGGCCATTGCGGAAGGCGGGTGTTACGACGGTAAAGTCATGTAGATGGCCCGTCCCCTTCCATGGATCGTTGGTAAGATATACGTCCCCTTCCTTCATGGTGTCCGCAGGGAACACGTCGAGGAAATGAATGACCGCTCGCGCCATCGTGTTGATATGTCCCGGCGTGCCAGTAACCGCCTGCGCAAGCATCTGACCCTCGAGATTGAAGACACCGGCGGAGATGTCACCGGCTTCCCGTGATGACGTGCTGAATGCGGTCCGCACCAAAGTCTGGGCTTGTTCCTCCACAACAGAGATGAGCCGGTCCCACATGACCTGATACCGGATGCGTTCCATATTGGCGTCAGTCATCTGGATTAGCCCTCCTTCGTCATCACAATTTGGCCAAGCGCGTTGACGGCAGCATTGAAGCCGTTGGTTACCAGCGTCGTTGTTTCATCTTCGACAATTATGGCCGGCCCCGGCATTTCAGCACCCGGCTGCAATGCCGACCGGCTATAGACATTGGCTTCGGTCCATGCGCCACTCGCGGGATCGAACACCTTACGTTGCGCCTCGGCTTCCGGGCGGTGATGTTCCTGCTGCTGCGGTGCGGTCTCGGCGACGGGCCGGTCGGTGGCCAGAGACAGCGTCCAGGTCAACACTTCAACGCTTAGATTCGGAATGGTGCGGCTGAACAGGCCGCTATAGGCTTCGGCGAACCATTCAGCCATCGTTTCACCGTCTTTCGCGTCAAACGCTCTATCGGGCATAGGCACCATGATCTCATGCCCTTGTCCGCGATAGCGCATGAACGCCCCCCGGGTCTCGACCAATGGCTCATCCGGTGCCCCAAGCTTGACGACGGCTTCCGCCTCGGTTCGCATATCCGCAAAAATCTCATTGACCATCGCCGGGTCGAAAGCCCGCAAGTCCATATAGCGGGTCCGCACAACCTCGTAGGAAATTTGCGCCCGCAGAAAGCCAATCGCCGACCCGACACCGGCACCCTGCGGCACAATGACGGTATCAATACCCAATTTATCCGCGAGACGCGCCGCGTGTAGAGGCGCGGCGCCCCCGAAGGCCACGAGCGACCGTCCAACCATGTCCTTACCATTCTCGATCGCATGGACCCGCGCCGCATTGGCCATATGTTCGTCGACGATTTCCGCAATGCCTGCGGCCGCCACATTCGTTTCCGCCTTCAAGGGGTCGCCGACACCATGATCGACAGCCGTCTTTGCGCGCGCCGGTTCCAGCGTAACCTGGCCACCCGCAAAACGTGACGCGTCAATACGCCCAAGCACGACGTCCGCGTCCGTAACGGTCGGCGCTTCGCCACCATTACCATAACAAGCCGGCCCGGGTACCGAGCCGGCACTTTCCGGCCCGACCCGGATGCGTTGCATCGCATCGACATCGGCGATCGAACCGCCACCGGCACCGATTTCCACCATATCGATCACCGGGATGCGCAGCGGCAAGCCGCTTCCCTTCAAGAACCGGTACATGCGGGCCACCTCAAAGGAGCGCGCTATATGCGGCGTAAAATCGTCGATCAGTGTAATCTTCGCCGTCGT
The DNA here is from genome assembly GCA_021774435.1 of Alphaproteobacteria bacterium. Classification (GTDB taxonomy): domain Bacteria; phylum Pseudomonadota; class Alphaproteobacteria; order UBA8366. Next base: position 4,404 of record JAJFJB010000317.1, on the reverse strand, counting down.
CCCGCCCATATCGAATAACAATACCAAATCAAAGTCGTTTTCCTTGGCAATGTCCCGTGCCAGAATCGCGCCCCCAGCCGGTCCCGATTCAACGAGCCGAATTGGTATCTCCATGGCAGTATCGACCGTCGTAACGCCGCCACTCGACATCATGAGCAATAGGGGGCAGGTCACGCCATTCGTCTGCAGCCCCTCTTTCAGACGATTCAAATAGCCCGCCATCATCGGCTGTACATAGGCATTCGCGGCGGCCGTGGACATGCGATCATATTCGCGGATTTCCGGACACACTTCCGATGACAGTGTGATGGAAACGTTCGGCAGCGCGGCCGCGAGTATCTCACCCGCGCGTTTTTCATGGTCGCCGTTTACATAACTGTGGAGGAAGCAAACGGCGAGCGACTCGACATCCGTTTTCGCAAAATCCTGCGCCAAGGCCCGAACCGCAGCTTCATCCAGCGGCAACAGAACCGAGCCATCCGCGGCGATCCGTTCCGGCACCGTGAACCGCCAGTCCCGCTCGATCAGCGGCTGCGGTCTTTCCATATAGAGATCGTACTGCTCGAACCGGTGCTCGTATGCGATCTCAATGGAGTCCCGAAAACCATCCGTCGCCACCAGCGCCGTCTTAGCCCCCTTCCGCTCAATCAGGGCGTTCGTTGCTAGAGTGGTCCCATGGATAACCAAACTTACATCGGAAGCGGCTACGCCAGTTTGCTGAAGAACAGCCTTAACGCCATCCAGAACCGCACGCTCCGGCGCGTCCGGCGTTGTCAAAAGCTTAAAACGATCTTGCCCGCCCTTATGCTCTAAAACCACGTCCGTAAATGTGCCGCCGATATCGACAGCTAATCTCGCCCCGTCGTTCATATGTGCGCTACCTATTCATTTAATTCGTCAATTCGTGTTCGTCCAAGGGGCGAAGCATGAGCGGCGGTACTATGCTGATTCGATCATGGGCGGTCAACGCGTGGCAGGAACAACGCCCTGTGGGAACAAATGTCGACGAGTTAACACGAGCGGACCGGACAAAAGGAAGGTCAGCTACCCATTGTTTCAAGCATCTGCCGCATGCGTTGGTAATTGGCACTGAACCGTCCATAAGGAAGGGTTGTCATCGTTTTTATGATATTGTCGAAATTGTTGTTGTCGATACGATACGCGCGACCATAGAGCGCATAGGCGTCATCAACCCTATTCTGCCTCTGCAGACACGCGCCCAACTCGATCATCGCAAAAGCATGGTCGGGGTCCAGCACCATTACCCGCTCGAAACATCCGCGCGCCTGCGCCATGCGGTATGCATTTTTGAACGCAAGTCCAAGACTGTAGTGCGCCCTGACGTGATTTTGCTGCCGCGCCAATACGGCTTCAAATTCAGTGATTGCCTCGTCAAACCGCTGCAGCCGCGCCAACGCGATAGCACGGTCGACTTGCACCTCCAGATTGGCCGGTTCCAGCACCAGCGCCCGGTCGTAATATGCCAGGGCGCTGTCGAAATCGCCTAATGTCGAAAAAATTTCGCTTAGTTTGAGGCACACGCCGGCATGCCGCGGAAGCAATACAGCGACGTGGCGAAACAGTTGGATCGCTTCGTCGGTTTTCCGCTTTCGTAGCAGCACATTGCCAAGATTGAACTGAATGTCGGGGTTGTCCGGCACGAGTGCCATGGCATCGCGATATGCCAATTCCGCTTCATCGTTCCGCCCTAGCGCTTCCAAAGCGATAGCGCGATTGGCATGGGCTTCCGCCCTGTCCGGCTCAATTTCAATCGCCTTATCGTACGATTCAACGGCATCGTCAAAACGACGCCTCTCGCTATAAATTCGCGCGAGGTTCGCATGATACCATGCGACGTTTGGGTTCTCGGCAATCGCTCTTCTGATGAGCTCAATCGCCTGTGCCGCTCTTTCGGTCTGGAAATGGACCAGTCCCATCAAATGCAGAGCATCGGCATGGTTCGGCGTGTGCACGAGAATTTCACGGAACAAATTTTCCGCCGCCGGCAATTCACCCGCCTCTAGTCGGGCGATAGCGTCGGCGAGCAACGTACCGGTATCCTGGGACTTATTGTCTCGGTCACCTTGCTTTCGGGAGGCGCGTCTGCGTTCGGCTCGTTTCATCCCTCATCCAGAGCGCGCCTGACACCGATCTTGATGACACGAGTTACATGAACTTTCGCAACACGATCAAGGGCGCGCCGCAACGCTTATTATATCTAACACCAACGTTCGCCCTGTAGGCGATTTGAAGAGAGCATCACTATGCTGCGTTCCCTAAGAAGCGTCAATCGACACCGTCAAGAAGTTCTTTCTACGATCTGGTACCTTGGATACTCTTGTCAGGTAACCAATTAGAACGCCGTCTAAAGGACAAAAACATGAAAATCACCTTCCGGTGTCCGGCGGAATTGCGGGAACACCTGCCCAAGCCGTATCCCGCGAAACGTGGCATTCCTGATTGGTATAAAAAAATGCCCATGACCGCGTTTTCAAACGACCTTGAACGCGATGTGCAAACGTTGAAACAATGCCCACCCTTTCTGGATGCGATGATGTACGGCTTCATCGTCCCGTTGCCGGTTGATGTGGACGTGGATGGACTCGATTTCTCTTGGAATTGGGACGTTCCACAGCCTTCCGGCGATCCTGGCGCTACAGATATCGGGCTCTACAGCCAATCACCGCTTGGGTTTCACTCGCCCGCGCAAGCGGAAGGCACGCCTTATTTTAACGAAGGCGTTGGGTTCGCCAAGTTCAATTGCTTCTGGACCATCGAATTGGAACCCGGCTATTCGCTGTATGTGACCCACCCCGCCAATCGTTACGATCTACCCTTCCGGACGATCAATGGGCTGGTCGATGCCGACACCTACAACGAAGTGTTTATCAATTTTCCCGTCCTTTGGGTCGATTCGGAATTCAAGGGCACTTTGTCCAAGGGAACCCCGGTCGCACAATGCATTGCCATCAAACGGCAGGAGCATGCGCTCGAATTCGAGGATATGAGCGAAGAGGATGCAGCCAAATTCCTGCCGCTCACGCGAGAACTGGCCCACGGCACCAACGTGTACAAGAATCAGTTTCGCGTGAAAAAACCCTGATGCACTGCAAATTTGGCCGCTAGCAGTCCGTAACCCGGTCGCGCCGGTACTGTCAGTAACCGGTGCCGCGCGCGAGCGACCCCAAATAGCCACCATGGTGCCGTTTGCCGTATTCGTCGCGCGTAAATCCAATCTTTTTCATCATAAGATAGACCAGAACGTCACCGAGTACCGTCATAACGGTCGTCGACGTCGTGGGCGTCAGGCCAAGCAAGCAGACTTCCTCCGGACGCCCTGTGGACAGGGCAACGTCGGACAAATCGGCAAGAGGAGAATCGTCGAAGCCCGTTATGCAAATGACCGGTAGGTTCGGGACCAGCCGTTTTGCCACAGGTAGCAATTCGACAATCTCCCGTGTTCGGCCCGAATTTGACAGGGCAAGCAGAATATCTTGGTCCTGAAGCATTCCGATGTTGCCATGCACGGCTTCCAGCGGATGCAAAAAAGTTGATGGTGTTCCCGTAGAAGAAAAGGTTGTCGCGATGTTTTGCCCAATCTCGCCCGCCTTGCCGACACCCGTCACAACCAACTTACCATTTTGCGTATGCACACGCTGAAATATCATGTCGGTTGCTTCGACAAGCGAGCTATTCAACGGGATATTTCTGATTGCCTGGATTTCGCTTTCGATGATCTCTTGAACACCAGCAAGCAACTCTATTTCTTCAGGTTTATTCATCGACTCGCTACCTAATATTGGCGAAAAATAGCCTGTGACAATGCATTATCGGCCTTGGCAAATCGAAAAACGGGTTCACTTGCCAGCGGCCTCCAGTACGTCACGCACCCGCGCAAAGCTCGTGCTGAAGCGTCCATAGGGGAGCGCCGTCATTTTTTTAATAATGCTGTTGAAATTACTATTGTCCATTCGATACGCCTGCCCATAAAGCGCGTAAGCGTCATCAACTCGATTCTGCTGCTGCAGGCATCCACCCAACTCGATCATGGCAAGCGCGTGTCCTGGTTCCATGTCCAAGGTCGCTTCGAAATGACGTTGCGCTTCCACGAACTGGAATTTGTACTTCAAGGCGAGACCAAGACTAAAATTAGCTCTGCCATAATCAGGGAAGATTTGCAGCGCTTTTTGTAGCGACGCTATCGCTTCGTCAAGACGCCGAAGCTTGGTCAACGCAATTCCCTTGTTAATATGTAATTCTACGTCGTCCGGTTGGATTGTCAGTGCTTCGTCGTAGGTATCGATAGCTTCTTCAAACCGACCAATGGCGATCAGGACCAGCCCCAGATTCGTTCGCGCCTCAACATGCTGCGGTGCTAAATCGATAATGCGTCGGTATAGTTGG
>JAJFJB010000316.1 GCA_021774435.1 Alphaproteobacteria bacterium | reverse complement strand
GCAGATTGACCTTGAGCTCGTGCTTGCGATCGATAACTCCCTTAGCGTCAACGAACGTGAATTCTCACTGCAGGTTTCGGGAATCGCAGATGCATTCAAAAACCCGGATGTCATCCAAGCGATCCTCGCGCATGACGGGGTCGCGGTCGCGTTGGTGTTGTGGTCCAATCATCAACAGCAAGAAATTGGAGTCGATTGGACGCTCCTGCAGGATGCGGAAGCAATCGCAGCATTTGCCGTCAACGTCGCAAACGTCTCTCGGATTGAGGTTTCGGGTGGAACGGGAATTGGGTCGGCGCTGGCTTATGCGTTGCGATTGTTCGGGACAAACCGCTTTCATGGCCATCGCCGTGCGGTTGATATTTCCGGAGACGGGCAAAACAATATGGGGATTGAACCAAATGTCGTCCGCGATAAAGCGGCGGCCCTCGGTATCACAATCAATGGCCTCGTCATCCTTGACGAAGAACCCTGGCTCGATAGGTATTATGCGGCAAATGTCGTCGGTGGTCCTGGTGCATTCTTGGAGATCGCGGAGGATTTTGACACCTTTGCGAAAGCGGTGCGCCGAAAATTGCTGCGCGAAATCGGTGGGCAGCCTGTGGCGGTAAACTCAAAAATGTGAAGCGAGGCATTGCGCTGTGAAGGCGATGTGTTGCGAGGCTAAATTTCCCCCAAGACAGTGGCGAGCAAGCTGAATATCCGGGCTCGCCACCAATCGTTTCGAATGGAATGCGTTTCAAGTATCGCCATGTCGAACACTCGTCGCGCATGGCCGTATTTCTTTGCTTCAATAAATTCCGTTGCGGCTCTGGCCAGAGTCGCTGCCCGGTCAAAGGCGCTTTCAATGCGTTGCGTTGCCGATACTGCATTTGAGAAAAAACTAGTCTCTTCTTCTGGTTGCGGTGCCTCTGAATTGCGAATGGTGAGGCGCCAGAGAGTTTGTGCTTTCAACGCATTGTTCTTAATCTTGTCGATCGTATTCATTGCACGAGAATAATCGGAAATCTCGGACCAGACTTTAGCGATACGCGCTTGTGCCGTTTCTGCCGCGAACGGCCGCTCGATATCCAAACTCGCCGCATATGCGCGTTCCAGACTCGCTCTTGCGGCTTCATGGTTACCCAGTTGCACTTGGGCCGAGGCTATCTTGGTCATCGCAAGGACAAAAAGCTGAGGCGTCCGAAGCCGGTCGGCCGTGGCGATGGCAGCGGCCAGTTTGTTGTTTTTTGCAAGCTGCCCAGCGGCTTCTGCCAAGGCGATGTGATCGCGACCGGTGTCGCCAATACGATCCAGGGTTTGCAATGCCTCATCGGATTGTCCAATTCGGGCATACGCCGTCGCAATTGCGGCGAGGGTTATACGTTGGATGTCGGGCGGTATCTCATCGTTCAATTGATTTTCGAAATCCGAGATAGCGGTGACCGCACGGGCTGTTGCACCATTGTTGGCGAGAAATACCGCTAATTCCGCTAAAGTATCGACGGCGGAGACTCGATCCTCCACGAGGGGTAGCAATTCGAGCAAAGAGTCTATCGTTGCGGGATTGCTGCCTTCCGACTGCACGATTGCCAGCAGCGCCCGTGCTCTATTCCAGTCGTCTGGGATGGTTGCCGTCATGGTGTTCGCCGCGTCGAGCTTGCCGGCTTTCGCAAGCGCCGTGGCTGTTTCGCGAAGTGACACCAGTATAAGACGCAAATCCGTAAGGCGCTTAATGTTCTCTCGTGCCTCATCAGTTCGGCCGGCCCTGGCAAAGGCTCGAATGACGTCACGCAGTGCCCAGTCCCGGTAATCGTCGCGGGTAATCGAAATGGCGGCCCCAAGAGCGCCATCGAGAAGGCAATCAACGGTCGGCGCACGCAGGCACATGTCCGGCTTAACGGTTGTCGCTACTGCGTCCCTCGAAATCTGCGACACGACCAAGTCAGAAGTTGCGGGATTCGAGATGAGGGCGTGACGCGCCTTCATTATTTGAACCTCTCGTGCGCGGGCGAGTTTCTGTTTCAACGCGCCGACACGTCCGATCCGTACCATATGGTCCAGTAGCGCCTTGGTTGGTGCGCCATCGACGGGAATGTTGCTCTGTTTTTGATAGGCGCGAATTGCCCTCTGGGTTTCGCGCGTCAGTTTTCCATCTGCGTTGTGGGCCAGTAAGTCGAACTCGTTAAGAAGTTCTTGGATTTGTTGGACCAGGGGTGACCATTCGAACAGGTTCTGGTGAGGCTCCTGATATTCGGGAGAAGACGATTTTCTTGCCGCGAAAGAGCTTTGTGGCTCAAACGCAAGAATTGCGGCGAGGAGGCTGAATAACAGAGCGTTTCGGCGAGACTGCATGATGCCTCTTGCATAACGGCGGAGATGCCGTCGAAGATCAAGATATCACAGTTGAGGGTTGTCGATCCAATCGCCCTGTTCTGCTTACGCTGCAATTAGCGCTATCGTATTGTCGCGTTGGGCTGCGGAAATGGCGCTGATGCTATCGCCACGTAGAATATGTGCATCCAAACGCGTTAGCGATGTGGCATATGAAATTAGACTTTTTGCTAATTCCCGCCCACGTATTTCCGATAAACGGTGTTCAAATTCATCAAATTGTCGTGGAACCTTTGTATGTATAACCTTCGGCACCCCTGCTCAATTCACGATTGAAGGACCGAGAGCTAATTGCCGTATTCGTCGCTCATCTGGAGTATAATGATGGCCTGCTAAGGGGGGCGTTGAGTGGATGTTCCACAGCGGTCATACTGGACAAAATTTCATTGAAAGATAGTAGGCAAGCGGGTGCTCGATATTTCTCAACTCGACATAATTGCCGTTTCCGGTTTTGTCATATTGTGGGCGGGCTACACTTACTTTGCGGAGCATAGCTCTGCAGCGCGCGGGAACTTGATTGACGGCATGGCGGCACGGCGGCGCGAATGGATGATCGCTATGCTTCAACGGGACAATCGTATGGTCGATATCCAGGTTGTAAACGCGCTGTTGCGATCCGGTCGTTTCTTCGCTTCGACGGCGATTCTCATAATCGCTGGGCTGTTGGCAGTGCTTGGCGCTACAGAACAGGCAATCGCCCTTGTCATGGATCTACCATTTACTGTCTCTACTTCCCGACAGGTCTGGGAAGCAAAGATATTATTTATGATTCTCGTTTTTATTTATGCGTTCTTTAAGTTTGTCTGGTCTATGCGACAGTATAATTACTGTTCGATATTAGTAGGTGCGGCGCCGGCGGCATCGAACTTACCGGAAAACTTCGAAGCCATCGGCACGTCGATTGCGACGCTGGCCTCGTTGGCTGCGAAACACTCCAACCGCGGAATCAGGGCCTATTATTTCGGTCTCGCGGCGCTTGGTTGGTTCGTGCATCCGTGGCTGTTGCTGGCTGCGGCGATATGGGTGGTATTGGTGCTCTACAGACGTGAGTTTCGGTCGAGAACGATGCGGCTTATTCAGCCAGAGACCGCCAAGAGGTAATGGGAAGATGGCTTTGCTTTTGACAGAGCGCGACGAAGTGCCGACGTCCGAAAACACTCTATTAATGGTCGATGAAATGTACCGCGCCGACCAATTAGCAGTGCAGTCTGGCATATCTAGCGAAACGCTCATGGAGAACGCCGGTAAATCGATCGCATCTATTATAAAGGAACGCTGGTCTCCATGCCGGGTTGCCGTCTTGTGTGGTCCAGGCAATAACGGAGGAGATGGCTTTGTGGTCGCTCGCCTTTTGGCGGATGCGGGTTGGACCGTCCGCTTGGGGTTGCTTGGAAATAGGGAAAAGCTCTCGGGCGACGCGAAGGCAAATGCGGCGCGCTGGACTGGTGCGATAGAAGCGTTGACGCCGGCACTGCTTGATGACGTGGCGCTAGTCGTCGATGCGATATTTGGTGCGGGGTTGACCCGTGACCTGACGGGCGCGGTGCTCGAAACAATTGCGGCGGCTGACGGGTTGCCGATTGTCGCGGTAGACGTACCGAGCGGTGTGCACGGTGATAGCGGTGCAATTTTAGGCTCAGCACCGCGAGCGGAGGTAACTGTAACCTTCTTTCGCCGCAAACCAGGTCATTTACTATTGCCCGGTCGATCGCACTGCGGAGAGGTGCTGGTTACGGACATCGGCATTCCCGACACCGTGCTGGCTACTATTGATCCCAGACAGTCAGCTAACAATCCGCGGAATTGGCTGGAAGGATTTCCTTGGCCGAAGCTTGACACTCATAAATTCAGTCGCGGTCACGCCATTGTCACCGGTGGACGGCACATGACCGGAGCGGCCCGATTGGCAGCGCGAGCGGCGCAGCGAATTGGCGCTGGGCTGGTAACCGCGCTGGTACCGAACGATGCCTTTGTCGTCTACAAAATTGCACTGACATCCGCTTTGGTGAAGCCTTTCCTCGATACGGCAAGCTTTGCGGAAGGAGTGGGCGAGGCGCGGGTCTCCGCCTGCCTTGTCGGCCCTGGCAACGAAGTTACGGGGGCGACCCGGGAGCGCGCTCTTGCTGCTCTTCGCACTGGCAAACCAGTTGTCCTCGACGCTGATGCGCTCACATCGTTCGAGGACGCCAGTGAGTTGTTGTTCGGAACAATTTGCGGCCCCTGTGTCATGACTCCGCATGATGGGGAATTTGCGCGGCTTTTTGACTCAGGTGGCGATAAAGTCGCACGCGCGAGGCGGGCAGCGGCGGAGAGTGGAGCGGTTATTGTGTTGAAGGGCCCGGATACAGTCATCGCGGCACCCGATGGCCGGGCAGTGATTAACGAAAATGCGCCGCCAGATTTGGCAACTGGTGGTTCCGGGGATGTCTTGGCAGGCTTTGTAACGGGATTGTTGGCGCAAGGTCAGGATGCATTCGAGGCGGCTTGCGCCGCGGTCTGGATGCATGGAGCATGCGCAACAAGGTTCGGACCCGGCCTCGTCGCCGAGGATTTGATTGAAACGCTACCGGCCATTTTACGGCAGCTAAAACAGTTGGAAGAAGTATAGCGGTATGAGTGAATCGAGTTCGTTATTCAAACGTTTGTTGGGCGCCTGGCACGATATTGCCGGGGCGGTAACGTCAAACTCAAAGGTTTCCCCGGACTTGTCGTCCCAGGATGATGCCGACAGCCTGCGTGATCAGATGGCGGCATGCCTCGAGGCGCGAGGCGGTGAGGTTTCCGCCCGCGCTCGTGCGGCGGCGTTGGGTGGGACATATCTTGAGCTGGAGCCGGAGGGGCGGCAGAAATTCTTGCGAATTCTGGCGGAGGGATTTGGAACCGATATCGGCGCTGTAGACGCTGCGATAGCCACGCTGCAGGCAGCGGACCCTGACGGGCGCCTGGCTGCGCAGGAAAAACTGCGGCAATCGCTCGAACCGCCGCGTCTGCGATTGTTGACCCAATTTAATGCGCTTCCGGAAGGGGTGAAATTTTTGGTCGACTTGCGCTCCGACTTGATGGATCTGTCCGATGGACCCGAGCTAAAGGCGCTGAATAACGATTTGCGGACCTTGTTGGCCTCTTGGTTCGATATCGGATTCTTGGAACTACGCCGGATTACCTGGGATTCACCCGCCTCGCTGCTGGAAAAGCTCATAGCATATGAAGCAGTGCATGAGATTCGCAGTTGGGACGATCTGAAAAACCGACTGGAGGCAGATCGCAGGCTGTTTGCCTTTTTTCATCCACGCATGCCTGACGAGCCATTAATTTTTGTGCAAGTTGCGCTCGTCAATGGGTTGGCGGGTAATGTTAATGCCCTGCTCGACGAATCGGCTCCGGTCACTGATCCGAACGAGGCGGATACCGCAATATTCTATTCCATCACGAACGCTCAAAGGGGACTGGCTGGTATCAGCTTTGGTGGTTTCCTTATCAAACGCGTCGTCGATGAACTGCAGGCGGAATTCTCCAAATTGAAGACATTTTCGACCCTTTCTCCCATTCCTGGCTTTGCGAGGTGGGTGCGGAAATCCTCGCAGGAAGGCACCATGCCGTTGAATGAGGACGAGCGTGTCATTTTGGCGGAGATATTTGATACAGAAAACGCCGAAGCAGGGTTGGAACGGCTCTTCAACGATACGGCTTGGACGCAGGATGAAGGAAAGCTCGCCAGTCTTGAACCAATTTTGACCAAGCTTTGCACCCAATATTTACTTCGCGAAAAGAACTCACGGGGTAGGGCACGGGACCCAGTCGCCCATTTCCATCTTACAAACGGGGCACAGGTCGAGCGCTTGAATTGGCTCGCGGATGCGTCCGCTCACGGTCTCTCGCAGTCAGCCGGGATGATGGTCAATTATCTGTATAACTTGGCGAAAATAGAAGCGAATCACGAGCGCTATACCGGTGATGGCAAAGTTTCAGCATCGGCTACCGTTAATCGATTGTTAAAGAAATAGAGGGTTAATATCAACAAGTTGCGCAATGCAACTTCGACAGCAACCAGAATAAGGCCCAAGGTGTTGGTTTTTGCTATCTCACTAAGTGGAAAATCAAAGGCCGCGTTCCTCGAATTTAAAGGTCGGTCGCGGACCAGCGGTTTCGTCAAATCGAAGGGCGCTGTTCGCTACATCAGACCGGCGTCACCGTGGCGGAGTAAGACCTCTGGCGTATGCAAAGAATCAAGTTCGTTCAAATCCGTGGTTGAACCGTCTTTGTTATCCTTTTCTGGTCATCGTTCTTCGATAGTACCCAATGCGAAAACCGACATTAAAATGAAACATTAGAGGATTAATGACCCCTAATTAAAACGTAAAAACTAAATAAAATTATATTTAATTCAAATATTAATTGAATATTTAGTTAAACGTCTTTTAAGTATTGAAATTTATACTTGCAATTACACCATAGATTGGGGTATATTTTCACTAGGGGTCAAATGGATTGTGATTTGTCATGAGTTTGCAAGATAGTTTTCTCTTCGACGGAATCTCCAAGCTTCGGCGGCGCAAGGATGCGGTCGCTGTCGGCGCAAAGTTTGAACGCGTTCACCCCGACAGGACTGTCGAGACAGCGAAAGTCCTGTCGGTTTTGAAAGATCCGCTGGGGATACCCCACGTGCGTTACGCGGTGACGATGAAGAAACCGTTGCGGGCGAGTTCGTTCCGAGAGGGACCGCGCTTATTGGCGCTTGAGGCCTTCTCCCAGGCCTACAGGATGCGGACAAGTTCATAATTCTGTGGTGACTGCCGCAATTCACTAAACTTTGCGGCAGGGTTTGCTTGACCCCATACTTCCCTATTCTTATACAGGAGCGCCTTCGGCTAGGGTGCCATTGGTGGCGCTAACGCGCGGGCGTGGCGGAATTGGTAGACGCGCCAGATTTAGGATCTGGTGGAGAAATCCGTGGGGGTTCAAGTCCCTTCGCCCGCACCAAAGCGTTGGACCCAAAACTTTTCGGGCGGTATGCCGCCTTAAACTTCGTGACGCGGGCAGGAATTCATGCAGGTAGTCGAGACAAAAAACGAAGGCTTGAGCCGTGAATATACAATCACGCTTCTCGCTTCTGAGATCGAGGAGAAGGTGGGTGTTCGGCTCGAGGATATCCGAAAAACGGCTAATATTCCGGGTTTTCGCCCCGGGAAGGTGCCCGCTTCGCTATTGAAGCAGCGATATGGCCAATCGGTTATGGGCGAAGTCCTCGAGCAAGCCGTGAGCGAGTCGTCTCGCCAGGCAATCGAGGACAATACTCTGCGGCCGGCTATGCAGCCGAGTATCGAGATCACCAAGTTCGAAGAAGGCGAGGATCTCGAATACAAGATGTCGCTTGAGGTGATGCCGGCAATCGAGCCGATGGATTTTGCCAAGATCGAAATCGAAAAGCTGGTGGCCAAGGCGGACGATAAGGAAGTCGAAGAAACAATCGAAAGACTGGCGCAGCAATACCGTCAGTCGGAACCGATTAAACGTGCCCGCAAGTCGAGGAAGGGCGATGTTCTGGTTATCGACTTCAAAGGAATGATTGACGGTGAGGCATTTGAGGGTGGTGCTGCCGAGGGGCACAATCTTGAACTGGGCTCGAACCAATTTATTCCAGGCTTCGAAGATCAGTTGATCGGCGCCAAAGCCGGCGAAAGCCTCTCCATTCCAGTTTCTTTCCCAGAAGACTATGGCGCTGAAACGCTTGCTGGCAAAGAGGCGACCTTCGACGTTGAGGTCAAGGAAATCCGCGAGATGGTCGATACCCCGATCGACGATGAGTTCGCGAAAACCCTGGGCCAGGAGTCGCTGGAAGATCTGCGCAAATCGATTGCTGAGCGTTTAGAGCAGGATTACGCGTCGCTTTCCCGCGAGCGCCTGAAGCGCGAGTTGCTCGACATTCTTGAAAAAGAACATGATTTCGAAGTGCCGCCAGGGATGGTCGATGCGGAATTCGATTCGATCTGGACACAATACGAAGAATCGCGGAAACAGCAGGGTGCCTCTGAAGAGGAAGACGAAGGCAAGAGCGATGACGAACTCAAGGAGGAATACCGCAAGATCAGCAAGCGTCGCGTTCAACTGGGGCTGCTGCTCACGGAAGTTGGCACTGTAAATAGCGTCGAAGTGACGGCCGAAGAAGTAAATCGGGCGCTGATGACGGAAGCGCAGAAGTATCCCGGACGGGAAAAAGAGTTCATCGAGATGTACCGTAACAACCCAGAAGCGATGGCGACGATGCGGGCTCCGATATTTGAAGAAAAAGTCGTCGACTTCATTTTGGAACTGGCGACTGTCAATGACCGGGAAGTCGGCATCGAAGAATTGATGCAGGTGCCGGGTATGGAAGGCGAGGAAGAAGAAGCGCCGAAAACTAAGAAAAAGGCCGCGCCGAAGAAGAAGGCGGCGAAGCCGAAACGAAAGAAAGCCGCCGCTAAGTCAGACGAGGCGGCGGATGATCAAAGCTAGCCGTCGAGCGAGAAACACTCGTTTGCTGGCAGCATTTGAAATTTGTGGTGCTCGTCGCCACATAACCGGTTCAGTTTCCCTCCGGCACCGGCCGTTCGAGCGGTGCCAAAATTTGATGGCAGGTCATGACGGATTTGATTGAAACACAGATGAACGCGCTCGTTCCTATGGTCGTTGAGCAGACCAATCGTGGCGAGCGAGCATATGATATTTACTCTCGCCTTCTAAAGGAGCGGATCATTTTCCTCACCGGACCGGTGAACGATATGGTCGCATCCTTGGTTAGTGCTCAGCTCTTGTATCTCGAGTCGGAAAATCCAACGAAAGATATATCCTTCTACATCAATTCCCCAGGTGGAATCGTAACGTCCGGCTTATCGATTTACGACACGATGCAATACATCAAGCCCGATGTTTCGACGGTATGTTTGGGACAAGCTGCATCGATGGGGTCGTTGCTGTTGACTGCCGGTACGAAGGGGAAACGTTACTCATTGCCGAATAGCCGAATTATGTTGCATCAACCTTCGGGCGGGTTTCAGGGGCAGGCGACGGATATTGAAATCCACGCCAAGGAAATCCTCGATCTACGTCGCCGGCTTAATGAGATCTATGTAGATCACACTGGCCAAGGTGTTGAAAAAATTGAAAAAGCACTTGAACGCGATAACTTCATGACCCCCGACGAGGCGAAGGATTTCGGCCTGCTCGACCATGTTGTTTCAACGCGCTCGGAAACGTTGGAAGAAGACGAAGAGCCGAGCACCGAGACGTAGTCGGTTCGCTCTTGGTGATACCTTTTGGCCGCCTCGAACCTTGCGGGGCGTTCATGGAGGATTAAGACATAGTGGGTTAGTCTGGCCTCATGGCGTCGAAGGCGCAGACATGCTATAATTACTATATGTAATCGACGATGAAATTGAGTGGATGCAACCATCATGAGTAAGTCGGGTTCTGGCGATTCTAAAAATACACTGTACTGCTCCTTTTGCGGAAAGAGTCAGCATGAGGTGAGAAAACTGATAGCCGGCCCGACCGTGTTCATCTGTGATGAATGCGTCGAGCTCTGCATGGATATCATTAAGGAAGACCATAAATCGACGGTTTCGAAATCACGTGATGGGGTTCCGACTCCTCGTGAGATCCGTAAGGTTCTTGACGACTACGTGATCGGTCAAAACTATGCGAAAAAGGTACTCTCCGTTGCCGTCCATAACCATTACAAGCGGCTTTCGCATGGCGGCAAAAACAATGATGTAGAACTCGCAAAGTCGAATATTCTGCTCGTTGGTCCAACCGGTTGTGGCAAAACATTGTTGGCGCAGACTTTGGCGCGAATTCTCGATGTTCCGTTTACGATGGCCGATGCGACGACTCTCACGGAAGCCGGATATGTTGGCGAAGACGTCGAAAACATTATTCTTAAATTGTTGCAATCGGCTGACTACAATGTAGAGCGGGCGCAACGCGGTATCGTCTATATTGACGAAGTCGACAAGATCAGCCGCAAATCGGACAATCCCTCGATTACGCGTGATGTTTCGGGCGAAGGCGTTCAGCAAGCCTTATTGAAAATTATGGAAGGTACTGTTGCTAGCGTTCCACCGCAGGGGGGGCGCAAACATCCGCAGCAAGAGTTTCTGCAAGTCGATACGACGAATATCCTCTTCATTTGCGGTGGTGCATTTGCGGGTCTTGAGCGAATCATATCGTCGCGCGGCAAGGGATCGTCGATCGGGTTCGGCGCAGATGTGCGTGGACCCGATGAACGGAAGATTGGCGACGTTCTGACGGAAGTAGAACCAGAAGATCTCCTCAAATTCGGTCTAATTCCCGAGTTTGTCGGTCGATTGCCGGTTCTCGCAACGCTGACAGACCTTGATGAAGAGGCGCTGATCGAAATTCTTACCGCACCGCGCAATGCGTTGGTTAAACAGTACCAACGGCTGTTCGATATGGAAGATGTCCGCCTTGAGTTCGCGGAGGATGCGTTGGCAGCGATTGCACGTAAGGCAATTGCAAGAAAGACCGGCGCACGTGGCCTTCGTTCCATTATGGAAAGCATTTTGCTCGACCCGATGTATCAACTTCCCGGGCTGGATGGCGCGGAAGAAATCGTCATCAACAGTGAAGTTGTCGAAGGTCGGGCGGAACCATTGTATATTTATTCCGACCGCCGCGAAGACGTTGAAAACAGCGCATAGAGTGGTTCGAATAGCGATGGGGGGTTGATCGACTCCTCTATCAGGGCCACTTAACCGAGGGAGTGGGGTGGCCTATCGATAGGCGGGTACCTGTTAGACAAAGAAAACGGAAAAGAGCGCAATGATTGATGTTCCCAGTGGTAAACTCCATCCCGTATTACCGCTACGCGATATTGTCGTATTCCCTCACATGATTGTCCCGCTCTTCGTTGGGCGGGAGAAATCTGTTAGAGCACTCGAAGATGTAATGAAGGATGACAAGCAGATATTGCTTGTTACTCAGAAGAACGCGTCCGATGACGATCCGGCGCCGGAAGATATCTACGAGCTTGGTACGATCGGCACAGTGCTGCAACTGCTCAAGCTTCCCGATGGTACGGTTAAAGTGCTGGTGGAAGGCGTTCAGCGCGCGAAGCTCAACGGTTACAACGACAATCCCGAATTCTTCGAAGCCTATGCGGAGTTGATTGAAGACGGTGATGAGGTTGGTGACTTGGAAGCGCTCAGCCGGGCCGTCGTCACACAGTTTGAACAGTACATAAAGCTTAATAAGAAAATCCCGGCGGAAGTTCTTATTTCCATTAATCAAATTGATGATCCGAGCAAGCTTGCGGACACGGTTGCGCAGCACTTGACGCTCAAGATTCCCGACAAGCAGCAGTTGCTTGAGATTGAGCCCGTTAGCGAGCGGCTCGAACGCATTTACTCCTTCATGGAAGGGGAAATCAGCGTTCTTCAGGTGGAGAAGCGGATCCGGGGACGCGTCAAGCGCCAAATGGAAAAGACGCAGCGCGAGTACTATCTGAATGAGCAGATGAAGGCGATTCAGAAGGAACTCGGCGAAGGCGAAGACGGCAAGGACGAGACCGCGGAGCTTGAAGAGCGAATTGAAAAAACCAAGCTTTCCAAGGAAGCGCGGGAGAAGGCGAATGCGGAGATCAAAAAACTCCGCGCGATGAGCCCGATGTCGGCGGAATCGACCGTTGTCCGCAACTATCTCGATTGGATGCTGTCCATTCCCTGGAAGAAGAGAACCCGCGTGAAGCGCGATTTGAATGGTGCCGAGGCCGTGCTGGACGCGGATCATTTTGGCCTGGAGAAGGTCAAGGAACGGATTATCGAATATCTCGCGGTACAGAACCGGGTCCGCAAGGTAAAGGGACCGATTCTTTGCCTGGTGGGGCCGCCGGGCGTCGGCAAGACGTCGCTGGGCAAGTCCATTGCCCGTGCCACGGGGCGTAATTTTGTCCGTATGTCGCTGGGTGGTGTGCGTGATGAAGCGGAAATTCGCGGCCATCGACGGACCTATATTGGATCCATGCCGGGCAAGGTTCTGCAAGGCATGAAGAAAGCGAAATCGTCGAATCCACTGTTCCTTCTGGATGAAATTGACAAGCTGGGGGCCGATTGGCGGGGAGACCCGACCTCGGCTTTGCTCGAGGTTCTGGACCCAGAGCAAAACAGCGCCTTCAACGACCACTACCTGGAGGTCGATTACGATCTTTCTGATGTCATGTTCGTAACGACGGCGAATACGCTGCGGATGCCGGCACCGCTCATGGATCGCATGGAGATCATCCGCATCCCCGGCTATACTGAGGATGAAAAGATCGAGATTGCGAATCGGCATTTGATCCCGAAACAGATGAAAGAACACGGGCTTAAGAAAAGCGAGTGGTCTATTTCGGAGGAAGCGCTTCGCAACTTGATTCGCCACTACACCCGGGAAGCGGGTGTGCGTAACTTGGAACGGGAAATCGCCAACTTGGCCCGCAAGGGGATCAAGGAAATTCTCAAGGAGCAGAAGGAACAGGTTCATATCACGCAGCGGAACCTCGAAAAGTTCGCTGGTGTACATAAGTTCCGCTATGGCGAAGTCGAGGAAGAAGACCTTGTCGGCGTGGTGACCGGACTGGCCTGGACTGAAGTCGGCGGTGAACTACTGACGATTGAATCCGTTAGGCTTCCTGGCAAAGGGAAGATCACAAGGACCGGTAAGCTTGGCGACGTCATGCTGGAATCGGTGCAAGCCGCTGAAAGTTATGTGAAAAGCCGCTCGCCATCGTTCGGTATTGTCCCAACGACATTTGGGAAAACCGATATACATGTCCATGTTCCTGAAGGGGCAACACCGAAGGACGGACCATCCGCGGGCGTGGCCATGGTGACGTCCATCGTTTCCGTTCTGACGGGAATTCCAATTCGTAAGGATATCGCGATGACGGGTGAAATCACCCTGCGTGGCCGTGTTCTGCCGATTGGCGGGCTAAAGGAGAAGTTATTGGCGGCGCTTCGTGGCGGCATCAAGACTGTTTTGATCCCTGCCGACAACGAGAAGGATTTGGCGGAAGTTCCCGACAATGTGAAGAAGGGGATGAAGATCATACCGGTTAGCCAGGTGGATGAGGTCCTAAAGGAAGCTTTGGTCGAATCGCTTTCGCCGATCGAGTGGGATCCGGAGAAAGATGGCGTGGATGTCTCGGTGGCGCAGTCGCAAGACGGCGACCTTAGCGGCGTCACGACGCACTAAGCCGTAAGTATATGGGCTGGTTGATTAATGCGTAGGGAATAATACCTAAAACGTGTACTAATTAATCATAAAAGGCCCGGATTTCTGCGGTTTTCACGTTGACGTCCTTCGCGAATCTCCTTTAGAGTCCGCGTCATCGCATACAGATCTCGATAACAGAGTTTTGTCTTTCCAATCCATATTTTATGGGGGACTTAGAGTGAATAAAAACGACCTGATTGCGGCGGTTTCCGATGGAGCCAGCTTGAGTAAAGCTGATGCGGGGAAGGCCGTCGACGCAGTGTTCGATTCGATTACGGGTTCTTTGAAGTCTGGAACCGAAGTTCGTTTGGTGGGATTCGGTACGTTCAGTGTAACGCGCCGGCAAGCGTCGCAAGGACGTAACCCACGTACGGGTGATCCGATTCAAATTCCGGCATCGAATCAACCGAAATTCAAGGCGGGCAAAGGTCTCAAGGACGCGGTAAACTAGTACCGTTGCCAAACAATCATTGTTCGTTGACCGGCCTTCCGCATAGCGGTAGGCCGGTCATCGTTTTAGTTTCTATCGCGTTTGAGGGCGATTAGCTCAGCTGGAAGAGCGCCTCGTTTACACCGAGGATGTCGGAGGTTCGAGTCCTTCATCGCCCACCAGATTGCATCGTTGAGCGTCGGATTGATTCTTCATCCGGCGCTCAATGCGATTAAGGGACCGATTCTCAGTCAAAATGCACCGCTAAGGCGCGTTTATCTGATGTCAGCAAGGCATATAGCGCATTGATATTCAGCCATTTGATTTAGTTGACGAGTTTAATGGTTGCGTTGCTTGACAGGGGGTAGGGGGTGCAGTACATCGGTGCCGCCTGAGCGGTGCGCTTGGGGGTGTAGCTCAGTTGGTTAGAGCGCCGGCCTGTCACGCCGGAGGCCGCGGGTTCGAGTCCCGTCACTCCCGCCATTCCCTTAAAATTCGCCACTCCTAATAGTTTTAAATCTTTCTTAGAATTATTCAGATTACTGAGTAACTTCTTTAATTCGCTTTCATCGACAAGTTGATTGTTTTGTCGCGTTCAGTCTTTGCTTCACTTGGGTTTAACTCTATATTGCTAACGCTGATCGGGTGGGGGTATGGGCCGCGGGTGCGATTTCGATGTGCCTCGTACTCAGTATCCGGAATGTAGCGTGCA
>JAJFJB010000315.1 GCA_021774435.1 Alphaproteobacteria bacterium | reverse complement strand
GATAGACTGCGGGGACAGGAATATGGCCGCGACGTGGAGCGTAAACAGCTGGAGGGACAAGCCAATCGGGCAGGTCCCAGACTATCCAGACGAAGCGAAATTGAGCGCAACGGAAGAAATGCTGCGCAGCTTCCCGCCTCTCGTATTTGCTGGTGAAGCGCGGAATTTGAAAGCCCGGTTGGCCCGGGTCGCGGAAGGCAAGGCGTTCCTCATGCAGGGCGGAGATTGCGCGGAGAGTTTCGCGGAATTTCACGCGGATAATATTCGCGATACCTTCAAGGTACTCTTGCAGATGGCAACGGTGCTGACTTTCGCCGGATCATGTCCGATCGTGAAGGTCGGTCGTATGGCGGGCCAGTTTGCCAAGCCGCGTTCGGCGCCGACGGAAAAAATTGGTGATGTCGAACTGCCGAGCTACCGAGGCGATATCATTAACGGGATCGAGTTCGATCCGGAACGCCGCAAGCCTGACCCGGACCGTTTGGTCAAAGCCTATAATCAGGCGGCCTCGACGCTGAACCTGTTGCGCGCCTTTGCACAGGGCGGATTCGCCGATCTGCATCAGGTCAATAAATGGAACCTCGATTTTGTCGCCGACAGTCCGCAAGGTGAACAGTATTCGGAACTTTCGGACCGGATTGATGAAAGCTTGTCCTTCATGGAGGCGTGCGGCTTGACTGGTGCTGCCGTGCCACAACTGCGCGAGACGGAATTTTACACCAGCCACGAGGCGCTGCTGCTTTGGTACGAAGAGGCGCTGACGCGTCAGGATAGTCTCACAGGTGACTGGTATGACTGTTCGGCGCACATGCTCTGGATCGGCGACCGTACCCGGCAGGCAGATAGCGCCCATGTCGAGTTTCTGCGTGGGGTCAAGAACCCTGTTGGGATCAAGTGCGGCCCGACGTCTGATCCTGATACGCTGCTTCAACTGATCGATGCGTTAAATCCGGAAAATGAGGCGGGTCGGATGACGCTGATCTCCCGAATGGGTTCGGACAATGTGCATGAGCATCTGCCGGCGCTGGTCCGCGCGATAGAGCGGGAAGGCAAAACCGTCGTGTGGTCCTGCGATCCAATGCATGGCAATACGATCAAGGCGCAGACTGGGTACAAAACACGGCCCTTCGATCGCATCTTGACGGAAGTCCGGCGCTTCTTCGAAGTGCATGAGGCAGAGGGTACTTATGCTGGCGGCATTCATATTGAAATGACGGGACAGGATGTCACGGAATGCCTGGGTGGTGCGCAAGCGATCAGCGATGAGGCGCTCTCAGAGCGCTACCATACGCATTGCGATCCGCGCCTGAATGCGAGCCAGTCGCTTGAGCTTTCATTTATGATTGCTGACTTCCTGAAATCACAGCGCATTGGCAATGGCAAGCGTATCGCCGAGGCGTCCTAACACATCAATAGAGGAGGACGCGCGATGAGCCGTGCGCCCGACGTCGTCCGGGACTGGACCGACGCTTATTTCAACCGGACCAAGGAAACCGTCGCCCGGTTTGGTGACGTTCCGGTCACCTATGCCGTATTTATGCGTCGGCCGGTCGTCTCGGCGCCCCGACTGGCGTTGGAGTGGCTACGGCAAATGGCACGCGAGCGCGGTGTCGAGTTCGACGTCGAACTTTGTCTTGAAGAAGGGAAATGGGTCGGGGCCGGCGAACCTATGATGTATATCAGCGGTTCGTTTCTGAATCTGGTCGATCTGGAAACTCTATTTTTACAGAAAATCGGGCCCGCTTCGGTGGCGGCTTATAACGCCTGCATCATGTGCATGGATCTGCCGAAGGCGTCGTTCCTTGCGATGGACGCGCGGCATTGCGCCGGAACTGAAATGGCCGACATGATGGCCTATGCGGCGTCGGTCGGCTCGGCCCGCGCGCAGCGCAAGGTGGGCGCCGTTGGCTTTATCGGCAATGCAACGGATGCGACGGCGCACTATTTTGGCCAGGACAAGGGCTTGGGCACGATGCCGCATGCGCTGATCGGCTACGCCGGTTCGACCTTGCGCGCCGCGGAAATGTTCGTAGAAACGTTTCCTGGCGAGAACCTCACGGTTTTGGCGGACTATTTCGGGCAAGAACTTTCGGATTCTCTTGCAGTCTGCGAACGGTTCCCGGACATGGTGGCGGAAGGGCGTGTTGCCTTTCGGCTCGATACACCGGGTAGCCGCTATATGGAGGGACTCGATACGGCATCCGCCTATGCGGTGCTCGACCGTAATGTACCCGATGCCATTCGGGGTTACAGAACCGAAGAAGAATTACGCCATCTTATCGGCGCAGGTGTTTCGGCAGCAGCCATTTGGCGCTTCCGGGAAGTGCTGGACGAAGCCGGTTTTGAAAAAGCCCGGATCGTGGCATCAAGCGGCTTCGGCCCCGCGAAATGCAAGGCGATGGCGATTGCCGCCGCCCCGATCAATATTGTCGGTACGGGCAGCTATCTCCCCGACCGGTGGAGCGAAACCTACGCGACCGCGGATATAGTCGCATATGACGGCGAAAGCCGCGTTAAGGTTGGCCGGGAATTTCTGCTCCGGGAACGGCACTAGTTTGCTTTTGACTTATCTCTCACCCTAAAAGTTTCAGCCAGGCCTTTGGTTTACCCGGCGCCGACCTTTCCGTTGCGGCGATCTTGCTCCGCCATTTCCGAAACGCGCGCATCGGGATCGCCATATCCACCACCACCTGCGGTTTTGAGCGTGAAGCGATCGCCAGGTGACAGTGTGAAGACATGTTTGGAGGGAATTGTTTCCAGGCTACCGTCGGCGCGGTGGACTTCGGCGGCAGCTGGCGCGCCGGCATCTCCGCCATGCGAGCCGGACGCAGGGTAGGCATGGCGTTCCCCGCGATAGGTGACGGTGACGTCGCCGCGCAATATTTCATACTCCCGAACACAACCAAGACCACCACGGTGCGCGCCGGCACCGCCGGAGTCCGCGCGCAGTTCGAATTTGTTGATCCGGATCGGTACGTCCATTTCAAGCGCTTCGACAGGCAGGTTCATGCAGTTAGTGGCGTCGGTTTCGATCATGTCGACTCCGTCGCTCTGTTTTCCGGCGCCGCTACCGCTGGCGATCAGGTCGCCGACAACGTAATTGGCGCCGTTGCCCCGCTGACCACCGAACATCAAAATCACCAATTCGTTGCCCGAGTCGGCGGGGACTTTGTCCGGGAGCACTTCTTTTAACGCGCCAAGAATGGCGGATGTAATGCGCTTGATTGTGGCGGTTCGCGCGTTGACGGGGGCCGGTTCGACAGGATTGACGATACTGCCTTCGGGCAGTGTCAGATGAAGCGGTCTGAAGCAGCCGCCATTCGTCGGAATATTCGGATCCGTGACGGCGCGCAAGGCGAAGCAGGCAGCCGCGGCGGTACCCGACTGGACGCAATTGAATGGACCACGGACCTGCGGGCTGGTGCCGGTGAAGTCGCAAGCGAATTCTCCGTCGCGAATGGTCACCGCAACCTGAATGCGGATCGGCGTGTCCATATCGATACCGTCATTGTCCATATATTCGGTGTAGCCGTAGGTACCATTTGGAATTTCGGAAAGCGCGGACCGGGTCATGCGTTCGGAGCGGTCGAGGAGTTCCTCGAAGATTGCTTTCAGCGTATCGCCGCCCTGCGTTTCGGCTAGGCCCGCGAGACGCCGCGCGCCCACCGTGCAGGCCGCAATTTGAGCGTTGAGGTCGCCTTCAAACGACTCCGGCATGCGCACGTTCTGCCGCATCATGCGCAAAAACGTATCGTTTAAGACATCGCCATCGCGCAGCTTCAGGGGTGGAATACGCACGCCTTCCTGATAGATTTCCGTCGCGTTCGTCGGCACAGAACCTGGCGTCATGCCGCCAACATCCTGGTGGTGGGTCATCGCCGCGCTGAGGGCAATTGGTTTCCCGTCATGGAAGACCGGCATCATGAGCGCGATATCCGGTAGATGGGTGCCGCCAAGATAGGGATCGTTGAGGATATAAATATCACCCTCCTTGACCGTATCCAGCGGATAGGTTTCCAGCAGCGCGCGTACGACAGGAATTAGGGTTGCCAGGTGAATGGGAACCGCAAGGGCCTGGGATAGCGTTTCGCCATTGATCGTAAAAAGGCTGGCCGACGCATCGAGTCCTTCTTTGACGATGGGCGAAAAGGAGCTTCGCAACAGCGTCGACTGCATTTCGTTGGCGATACCGTCGAGTTTGTTACGCACGACTTCGATGGTAATCGGATCCAGTCTATCGGTCATGCCGCCTCACCACGCATCAGGACTAAAGTTCCCCCTGCGGCGATTTCCGCTTGCCAACCGGAGGGAATGAGTGTCGTCGCATCGGATTGTTCGACGATTGCCGGACCCTCGAAACGCATGCCTGTTGGAAGCGCCTCTCGATCGTAAATAGCCGCTTTGACGATGCCGCTTTCTAAGAGAATTCGCCTAGCCCCCTTGGCAGTACAGCTCGCATTTTCGTTGGCGAATTCAGGCGCGGACGTTTCGCCGCCTGCGCGCTGCACCGACCGCAGATTGACGATGCGGGCTGGCGAGTCCGCGCTATACCCATAAATCTGGTCGTGCAATTTTAGAAAGTCCCGGGACAACTGGCCAAGCGGGTCACTTCCCTTGAGATCCAACGGGACTTCCAGGTGATAGGACTGGCCAATGAAACAGATGTCCGCCGCATGAAGGGTTGCAACAGCGTCCGGCATATAGCCGTCTTCGCCCATGAGGGCTGCCGCACTTTCGTCAAGCCGGCTCAGCACAGTACGTACATCGGCAAGGTCGAGTCCGTCGAGCGGACGGGCGAAGCTTGTCGAAATTTCGTGCTCCGCCGGCGCGGCTAATAGCCCTGCGGCGGACAGCACGCCGGGGTGGCGCGGCACAAGGATGCGCTGGACACCAAGCTCGTCGGCGAGCGCGGTAGCGTGCAGCGGGCCCGCGCCGCCGAGCGCAACCAGTGAGAAGTCGCGCGGATCGAAGCCTCGTTGAATCGTCACAAGGCGAATGCCTTCCGCCATTTGCGCATTGACGACACGATGGATACCGATCGCGGCGTCTTCCATTTCCAGACCCAATGAGTCGGCAACCCGGGTTTTGACTATGTCTTGTGCCAATGCGGTATCGAGGGTCATCGTGCCGCCGGCGAAATATTCCGGATCGATATAACCCAGGACGACGGATGCATCGGTAACCGTTGCGTCAGTTCCGCCGCGCCCATAACAGGCAGGTCCCGGTTCGGATCCCGCTGATTGGGGGCCGACCCTTAATCCACCGGCGTCGTCGATCCAGGCGATACTGCCGCCGCCCGCGCCCACGGGATTGACGTCGACCATCGGCACACGGACCGGGTAGCCGTCGATGACACCTTCCGCACGGATGATCGGCGAGCCGTCTTGGATCAATGCGATGTCGGATGTGGTGCCGCCAATATCGACCGTAATGAGATTTTTGTCGTTGACCGTTTCGCCCGCCATCCGGCCACCAATGACGCCGGCGGCAGGGCCTGAGAGGAACATGCGCACCGGTCGGCGCCTCACGACTGCCGCGCCGGCTGTGCCGCCGCGCGATTGCATGACTTGCAGAGGAGCGGCGACCTTAGCTGTCCTGAGATTTGCTTCCAATCGATCCAAATACCCATCAACAATGGGTTTGATATAGGCATCGAAAGCGGTGGCGAGCGTGCGTTCGTACTCGCGAAAAGCCGGATCGACCTCACTTGATATTGATACTGCCAGATTGGGATAGCGCGACAGCACCAGGTGGCGGGCACGAATTTCGTGCGCCGGTTCCAGAAAAGAGAATAGAAAGCAGATGGCGATCGCTTCGACCCCATCCTCAACGAGCGCTTCCACCGCATTCAATACCGATTGTTCATCCAACGGTACGAGGATTTCTCCGTCCGCCGCAATGCGTTCGCGCACTTCGCGTCGACGTGCGCCAGGTGCGAGAAATACGGGCGTTTCAGGCTGCAGGATGACGCTGTACAGCGCTTGCCGGATCTGGCGGCCGATTTCGAGGACGTCACGAAATCCTTCGGTCATCAGAATACCGACCTTGGCGCCCTTGCGCTCCAGCACGGCATTGGTTGCGACCGTCGTGCCATGCACAAAGCGCACAATGTTCTCCGGCGGAAAGTCAGCAGAAAGTTTCTCGACGGCTTGCAGGATCGCTTCGCCGGGATCTTGACGTGTAGTGGGCAACTTCAGAATTGTGTCGGGGTTACCGTGCCGCCGGCAAACAATATCGGTGAACGTGCCGCCGATATCGATGCCGATTTCTATTTCGTCCCTATCGGTACTCATGAGGGGCTTGGTGCATTCCCTGGAACGATGCCGGGTTCGAGATTAGCGGCAAATTTAGCTATTTTGCCGGGGCTCGTGAACCAGACCTTATCGGCGTCAGGATGATTGATAATATGCTCCAACGCTTGCCGCAGATAGGGCAGTCGAAATGGTTGTCCGACGACAAAGGTGTGCGTCGAGAGACCGCAAACCAGCGGTTGATTTGCAGAATCCTTTAGCATCTGATCGAACTGATCGATTGCCATGGTTGCGAATTCCTGGGGTGTATGCCGGCGGTTCAGCATTGCGGGTGAATCGTTGGTTTCGATTGGGTAGGGGACGGATAGCAGAGGTCCCGAACGCGTTCGCATCCAAAACGGCTGATCATCGCAAGGCCAGTCCATAATGTAGCTGTAACCGGCTTCCTTCAGTAAATCCGGCGTGACGAGGCTCTCGGAGATCCAGGGTCCCATCCAGCCTTCGGGATGTTTGCCGGTTTTGTCGATAATGGCATTCGTCGCTTCGGCGATCAGTGCGGCTTCGCCGGCTTCGTCGTAGGTGCCTTGCGCTTCCGAGTTTGTCCTGCCGTGCCCGACAAATTCATCGCCGCGCTCCATAATCTTGTCCACGATCTGCGGTGCGTAATCGAAGATCGTTGTGTTGAGGAGATGACAAGCGGGGAGGCCGAGTTCCTCCAGCATATCGAATATCCGCCAGATGCCGACCCGTAATCCGTAGTCCCGCCAGGCATAGTTACGCTGATCGGGATGCGGAGCCTCGCTCGTTGGCGTGTGGCCGCGCCCTTCGCCGAAAGCGAAGTGTTCGACGTTCACGGCGAAGAAGAAAGCGAGGCGCTTGCCATCCGGCCAGTTGTAGTCAGGGCGTTCGATAATCGGTGAATAATCGTAGCGGTCGTGCTGCGGTAGTTCCATTGTGCCTAAAGCCTCCCTGCATGCGTCAAATCAGCATGATCCTTTTGCAAACCGTGTAAAAGTACCGCAAGTGCAGCAATCTTGTCCGGACCATGTCGGGCTTCCAGTGCTTCGCGGTGTTGGTCGTCGAGAATTTGCATTCGCAGATCACTGTAAATGGCGTTCATCAATGTATGAAAGGCGCCGTCGCCAAACGTCCACGCTTTTTCGGATTCATTTGCCGTCGCCGGCATATGGGCGTCGACGACGTCAATCATCCAGTTGCGCCGTTTCGCCATGTCGTCGAAATAGTGCGCGTTGTTGACCAGGACTTCCTCAACCACGGACTGGCATGAGGCATCCGAATAGACTTCGTTCCAACTGAACGTCTCTCCGTGTACAGCTCGCAATGTATCGACAAGAGAGGTCGTTCGGTCGCCGAATTGCTCGTAGGTATCGGGTCCCATCATTTGCTGCAGGGCGTGGATAAAACCGGGAATGATGCGCCGCGAGAGGTGACGCCCAGGCTCAACTATTTCATTGTTTCTAGGCAACAAGGTAGAGAAGCATTTTACCATGACGCGTTCGAAGTGAAATTTTCTTGCCGTGGACCAATGCGCCGTTTCGGCTGCTTCGAGGCATCTCTTCCATGAGTCGAGGAATAGATTATCTAGGATGGGATTCGGTTGGTCCCTAAATCCATCGATCACTTCGCGAATGTCGGGAGCGGTCAAGCCACCGCCATTGTCGCTCGCCCGTTTCAGGAGTTGTCCGGAAAGAATATCGATCGCTTGCGCTAAGGAAGATCGAAATATTTCCGGACCAGCGGTGCTTTTTTGTTTTTTTTCGTCCGGCATTACCGTGATCCTTTGTTCAATAACACGGTGTGACACTTGATTTTTTCGTCCGGGTAAGGATAGTCCGCGGTTGTTGTAATGACCAGTCCGCCAGGGAGCACATCGAGTATGACGGACCGATTAACTATCGCATTGGCACAGATCGATCCGACCGTCGGAGACATCGAAGGCAATGCCGATCGAATTCTTGCTGCGCGTGAAAAGGCGGCTGGCGCCGGTCTTGTTGTCTATTCGGAGCTCGTACTATGCGGATACCCACCGGAAGATCTGGTTCTGAAGCCGTTTTTTCAGGACAAAATAGAGCACGCCGTCAATCGTTTGGCCAAAGCGACGGCCGATGGCGGTGCTGCGATGCTCGTGGGGGCGCCGTGGCGAAACGAGGGACGCTTATATAACGCAGTGCTCTTGATCGAGGCCGGAGCCGTCGCGTCAGTGCGTTATAAATACGATCTGCCAAATTACGGCGTCTTCGACGAAAAACGGGTTTTTGAGCCGGGGCCGATGCCGGGCCCGGTTAATTTCCGCGACGTACGCCTCGGCGTGCCGATTTGCGAGGATGTTTGGTCGCCTGAAGTTGCCGAATGCCTGGAAGAAAGCGGCGCGGAAATTCTCGTCGTCGTCAATGGGTCGCCCTTCGAGTCAGATAAGGATGACGTCCGACTGCAACATGCGGTCCAGCGCGTCACCGAGACCGGGTTGCCGCTTGTCTATGTGAACCAGGTTGGCGGACAGGATGAGCTTGTCTTCGATGGTGGGTCCTTCGTCCTGAATGCGGACAGCAGCCTTGCGGCGCGCCAGCCGGCCTTCGTCGAAGACATCATGATGACCGAGTGGACCAGGGAGCGCGATGGTTGGGTCTGCGCCACAAACGATAGGGCGCCGCATCCGGAGGGTTTGAGCTCCGTGTATCAAGCAATGGTCCTGGGGCTCGCCGATTATGTGAATAAGAATGGGTTCCCCGGCGTCGTATTGGGATTGTCGGGCGGTATCGATTCGGCGCTAACGGCGGCGGTCGCAGTCGACGCGCTTGGACCAGACCGGGTCCACTGTTTCATGATGCCGTCGCCCTACACAAGTCAAGACAGTCTGGACGACGCAACTGAATGCGCCCGTCTGTTGGGCGTTCGACTGGACGATATCCGAATCGAGCCGGCGATCGAGGCGTTCGGTGGCATGCTGGCGCCGATTTTCGAGGATCGCCCACCCGATATTACGGAAGAGAATATTCAGGCCCGCAGCCGTGGTCTGACCTTGATGGCGATTTCCAACAAACTTGGTCATATGCTGCTTACAACGGGCAACAAGTCCGAAATGTCGGTCGGCTACGCGACTTTGTATGGGGATATGTGCGGCGGATTTTCGGTGTTGAAGGATGCCTACAAGACCGAAGTGTTCGCGCTGTCGAAATGGCGTAATCAGAATTCACCGGACGGTGCGCAGGGACCGGAAGGGCGCGTGATGCCGCAGCGGGTGATCACGAAACCGCCGACGGCGGAGCTGCGTCCCGATCAGACGGATCAGGATTCCTTGCCGGAATATGATGAGCTTGATGACATCCTGGAGTGCCTGATTGAAAAGGAGCTCAGCGTCGACGATATCTGTGCGCGGGGGCACACACCTGAAACGGTACAACGGGTCTGGAATATGCTTGATCTGGCAGAGTATAAACGCCGCCAAGCGCCACCGGGCGTGAAGCTGACCAGCCGTGCCTTTGGCCGCGATCGGCGCTATCCCATCACCAACACTTTCCGCCGTATCCTCTAAGGCGATTGTGTCCGCCGCCGAACATCTCGCGCTGGCGCAAACGCATTTAACGGCGGGCCGTCTTGACGAGGCAATGAACGCGGTACGGCAGGCGCTCGCGATAGAACCGGATAATTTGGATGCGATGCTGTTCACCGCGCGCCTTGTGCGTAGCAGTGGGAATGCGGACGCCGCAGCAGGCCTCTACAGCGCTATTTTGGCCCATCATGACGATTGTGCGGAAGCGGAAGCAGGCCTAGGTGCCTGCAATGGGTTGCGTGGTCAATTTTCCGTGGCGGAAAACAATTTGCGGCACGCGGTTGCGATTAAGCCAGATTACTTCGAGGCTTGGTCGTTTCTTGCCGAAGCGCTGGTTGAGCAGGGTAAAATTTTTGAAGCGATGGACTGTTTCGAGCGCTCGCTGGCCATTCGCCCCTATAACGAAACGGCGTTGTCCAAATACCTGTTTTACAGCGTTTTCGACCCGCGATACGACGCGATGCGCATCGCGGACCTTAACAAGGATTGGGGCGAAAAAGTATCAGCCAATGTCACAGCGCTGAACTCGAAACGCCAGCCGGGTGGGGGGCAAAGAATTCGCATCGGCTACCTGTCGGACGAGTTCTACGAGCGCGTGACGGCTCGTTTCATGGCACCGATTTTGGCGCAACACGACAAATCGCGCTTCCATATTACCGGCTACGCGCGAAACGCGGCACGGGACGCCACGACGGATGAATTGGCCGCGCAGTGCGATGTCTGGCGCAATCTCTCCGCGACGGATGAGCGCGCTGCCGCGCAAGCAATTCAGGCCGACGACGTCGACATCCTGGTGCTTTGCACGTCCTATCGCGCCGAAACGCGCACGGTTCTCGCGTTCAAGCCTGCGCCCGTACAGGTTTGCTATTCCAACCTGGTCTCAACCACGGGACTGTCTGCCGTTGACTATCTGATCACGGAACAATCGACCGACCCTGATGGCAGTGACGCGGAATATGTCGAAAAACTCGTCAGACTAACCAATCGGAACATTTATCAGCCGCCCGCCGCCGCACCGGATCCTGGCCCACCGCCTTGCTTGGAAGCTGGCGGTGTTACGTTTGCGAGCTTCAATAATCTCGGCAAGGTAACGCCGGACGTTATTGAGGTTTGGAGCCGAATTCTTCATGCGGTTCCAGGCGCGCGGATGCTCATGAAAAGTGTCAATCGTTTGTCTGACTCAGGCGCTAGAGAATATTTTGAAAACTTATTCTCATCTCACGGAATTTCGGATGAGCGGGTCGAATTCCTGACGGGCGACAATGATCTGCAATCGCATCTGGCGCGATACTGTCGTGTCGATATTGCGCTCGACCCGTTCCCGTGCAATGGCGGTACGACGAGCTGCGAAGCGTTGTGGATGGGGGTGCCGCTCGTAACGCGGGCGGGGACAACGTTTATGGGGCGGCAAGGCGTCAACTATCTCGGCAAGCTAGGTCTTGAAGATCTGATTGCGGAATCGGATGGTGCGTATGTCAACGCGGCGGTTGCGCTCGCGAATGATGCATCGCGCTTGGAGGCCCTGCGAAAGGAACTACGCCAGCGTGTTGTCGCGCGTTTGTTCGATGCTCAAAGCCATGTCCAGGAACTGGAAACCGCCTACGCGGAAATGGTGCGGCGTCATAGGGCAGGGGAGGCGCCGGCCGCTTTCCGTATTGAAGAAAACCGGGTTCTCGCATGATCTGTCTTGGCTCGTTACGATGGCCCGAAATTCGGAAGCAGGAGCAGCAGGGTTATGAGTGGAAACGAGGGTATTTTGAGCGGCCTGAAGGTCATCGATGCGGCAAGTTTCATCGCGGGGCCGGCGTCGACGACGATTATGGCGGATTTTGGCGCCGAGGTGATCAAGGTCGAACCGCCCACGGGCGATCCGTTCCGCAGCGCGCTTGGGGGTAGCCGGTATCCCGTAGGGGGACTGGCGCATTCGTGGATTCTCGACAATCGGAACAAGAAGGGGCTGGTTCTAAACTTGAAAAGCAACGCGGGACGCGAAGTTCTATACAGGCTTGTGAAGAACTCGGATGTTTTCGTGACCAACGCACCGCAATATCCCCGTGAGCGCCTAGGTATCCGCTATGAGGATCTCAAGCCATTGAACGAGCGCCTCATCTACGCCTCCCTCTCCGCCTATGGCGAAACAGGACCGGAAGCGCATCGATCCGGATTCGATAGCACGGCGCTATGGGCCCGCACTGGCTTGATGGATTTGGTTAAACCGTCTCCGGACTCTGCTCCCGCGCGATCGCTTCCGGGCATGGGGGACCATCCGACTGCTGCGACCTTATTCGGGGCAATTATGATGGCATTGTATAATCGAGAACGGACGGGCAAGGGCTCGATGGTGTCGACGTCGTTGATGGCGAACGGTGTCTGGTCGAACGGCTGCTGGCTGCAGGCCGTGCTGTGCGGAAATCCCGTTAAGCCGCGCCCGGCGCGTGAAGACGCGGAGGATGCGCTGATCAATCTCTACAAGACCAGCGACGACTATTGGCTCATCGTGACTTTCATGAACAGCCTCGCGCGTTGGCCGGAGTTTATGGAACGGGCGGGCGCGCCTGAGACTTGCCAGGACGCGCGGTTTGCCACGGCGGAAGCGCGCGCGGAAAACACCAAGGCCTTGATCGGCGTCCTCGATAAACTCTTCGCGAGCCGCGACCGTGAATTTTGGCGTGAACTGCTAAACGATATGGGCATTACGTTTGGTGAGGTGCAGAGCATCGGAGATGTCGCGCAGGACCGCCAAATGCTGGAAAGCGGGGCGTTGCGCAAGGTCGAAGATCCCAATGTTGGGGCGTCACTGACCGTTGACAGCCCGGTCTGGATGGAGGGGGCGGCGAAGACGCCAGTCAAGCCAGCGCCAAAACTCGGCGAACATACGGTTGAGGTCCTGCGCGCGGCGGGCTATGACGACGCGGAAATCGACCAGTTGAGAGAGGCGGACGCGATTCCGTAACCAGACCATGGGCCTGAAAGTTCACAACACCATCGCTCGCAAAAAGCAGGATTTCGTGCCGCTCGATCCGGCGCATGTGCGCATGTATGTCTGTGGCCCGACGGTGTACGACAATATTCACATCGGAAATGCGCGACCGCAGGTCGTTTTCGACGTGCTTTACCGGCTGCTCAAGCGGCTTTATCCGCGTGTCACTTATGCGATTAACATCACGGATGTAGAAGACAAAATCAACGTCCGGGCGAAGGAACTCGGCGTGGATATCCGGACCCTGACCGAGGAGACAACTGTCCGGTATCACGACGATATTGCCGAGTTGAGTGTGCTGCGGCCTGATGTGGAACCGCGCGCAACGGATCATATTCCTGAGATGATTGCGCTGATCGAACGCCTGATCACCTCGGATCACGCGTATGTGGCGGATGGACATGTATTGTTCAGCGTGCCCTCGATGCCCGACTATGGCGGCCTTTCCCGGCACAGCCGAGACGCGTTGATCGACGGTGCCCGGGTTGATGTTGCGCCCTATAAACGCGACCCCGCTGACTTCGTCTTGTGGAAACCGAGCGACGAGGATACGCCGGGTTGGGACAGCCCCTGGGGCCGGGGCCGGCCAGGATGGCATATCGAATGCTCCGCCATGAGTCAGAAACATTTGGGCGCAGATTTCGATATCCACGGCGGTGGCCAGGATTTGATTTTCCCGCATCATGAGAACGAGCTCGCGCAAAGCCGTTGTGGCAATCCCGGTTCGCATTTCGCGAAATAC
>JAJFJB010000314.1 GCA_021774435.1 Alphaproteobacteria bacterium | reverse complement strand
CACCTGCAAACATTAGCGAGGTCCTGTCGAATGCCCCACTTCGCTTCGAACTCGACGACTACCGGCCGCCTGATAAGCCTGAAATTTTAATCGCAGGTTGCGGGACAGGGCAACAGATACTCCTAGCCGCGAGCCGATATCGCGATGCGCAAATTCTTGCCGTGGATTTGAGCCGCAGCAGTCTGGCTTACGCACAACGCAAAACGGACGAGTACGGGATAGATTGCGTCGACTACGCGCATGCCGACATTCTGGCTCTAGATCAGCTCAGCCGTCAGTTCGATTTGATTGAATGCGTCGGCGTACTGCACCACATGGCCGACCCACTGGCGGGATGGCAGGTGCTGGTTGATCGGCTGACACCAGGCGGCGTGATGAAGATCGGCCTTTATAGCGAACAGGCTCGCCAGGACGTCGTTGCTGCTCGCGCGCTTATTGCAGAGCAAGGCTATAACGCTGATCCAGTTGGCATACGTCAATGCCGGGAGCACATCATTTCGTCAGCGCAAGAGGGCGACGAACTGATGCAGCGCCTAATCGGCCGCAATAGTTTTTATACGATGAGCGAATTTCGCGACCTGGTATTTCACGTGCAAGAGAACCGGTTCACGCTGCCACAAATTGAAGCTGCGCTCAAAACTCTAAAGCTGGATTTCCTTGGCTTCGAAATGAAAGACCAAGCCACTATTCGCCAGTTCAAAAATACCACCACCGCCAACTTGGCATCACTCCCCGACTGGCATCAATTCGAATGCCAAAATCCAGAAACCTTCGCCGGGATGTATCAATTTTGGGTCCGTAAACGCTAGTCGGAAACCTTGACGGCTAGTTTGCCTGTTGTCGTTCCTTCGAACAGCATCGTCAGGCCTTCCGGCGCTTTCTCCAGACCATCGAGGATATGCAGCCGTTGTTTGATATCCCCCGCTTTTAGTTTATCGGACAACCAGCGACGTGCCTCATCATAGCGATCCTGATAATCGGAGACGATAAAGCCCTGCATGCGAATACGTTTGCCTATCAATAGGCCAACATTCTTTACACCGTATAATTCATCGGCGGCCGTTTGGGAGATGCGGCCGCAAATCACAACCCGGCCATTAAGCCGAATATTCGCAAGGGCAGCATCCAATGTCGGCCCGCCAACATTGTCGAAATAAACATCGACGCCTTCTGGGCAAACATTCGCGATTGCGTCCGTAAGGTCGGCCTCGGATTTGTAGTCAATCGCCGCGTCGAAACGCAACTCATCCGCAATAAAGGCGCATTTCGCCGCGCCCCCGGCAATCCCAACGACCCGGCATCCTTCCAATTTCGCAACCTGGCCAGCAACCTGACCGACGCCACCGGCAGCCCCCGAAACCAGAACAGTTTCGCCCGAGGCGATAGCACCAACCTCGCGCATACCGAACCAGGCGGTGAGTGCGGTTGTGCCCAAAGGCCCAATCCAATCTTCGACAGAGCCCAAATCCAGATCCAGCTTGTGCAAACCCTGAGCATCCAGTGTCGGATGGCTTTGCCACCCGACCCGCGCGGCAACGAAATCACCGGTCTGCAAGCCTTCAATTTTGCTATCGATAACGCGTGCAATGCCACCAGCCCGCATGACATCACCAATTTCGACCGGCGGTACATAGCCAGGGTCTTCCTTCAGCCATACGCGCATTGCCGGATCTACGGAGAGGTATACCGTTTCCAGCAAAACTTCGCCGTCACCCGGCTGGCGAATCGGTGCAATGGACTCTTCAAAATTATCCGGTCCCGCCAACCCAACGGGGCGCGATTTCAGCTTGAGCTGTCGGTTTGCATTTCGCATTTTTCTACTCCCTTTGAGCCCAATTTATTTTACCGGGCCAATCACTTAAACTGAATACTTACAAACCGCCCTCTATTGAAAGGCCCCACCATGACGAACTGCGTTCACGATCATTCCCGATGGGGCGACTCGGACCAATTGGGCGCCGGGCATCTTCTGACTCCGGCTAACACACTCGCGGCCTTGGCATCCGTCAAGGAAGGCCGAACTTACGACCTTAGCCACGTCATCGAAATGGGCGCACCGAAGATCGAACCGGTCCAGCTGCCCTATGTCATTACGTCATCGGCAACGTCGGCGAACGGCATCAAGCGCCGCCGCGCATTGGGTGCCGAAAACGACGCCGGCTCCAATCTGGAGCGGATCGAAATGACCACCCATGTTGGCACGCACATCGACGCGCTCGGCCACTTCACCAAGGGCGATGAGATGTATGGCAGACGAAGCGCCCAGGATGAAGTCGGCGATTGGGGACTGGAAAACCTTGGCATCGAACACGCCCCGTCGATCATCACGCGTGGCGTTTGCATTGATGTCTCGGGGCTAGACGGTGGTGCCTATCTCGAAGCTGGACGTGCCGTGACGAAAGACGACCTGCAGCGTACGCTCGACGCAGCGGATGTCGGGCTGAGGCCCGGCGATGTCTTTTGCGTTAATACCGGGTGGGGCCGTTTCTTCATGAATGACAATGACCGGTACGTCTCCGGTGAGCCAGGCATAGAACTCAGCGCGGCCGAGTGGCTCACAAGCCAGGACGTCGTAGCGATCTGTTGTGATAATATGGCGGTCGAAGTCCTGCCGGGAACGGAGCATCCAAAAATTTCGATGCCGGTGCATCAGCATTCGCTTGTCGAAGCCGGCGTTTACCTCGTCGAAAACCTGATGATGGACGACCTGGTACGTGATGCGGTCACGACTTTCTGCTTCATCCTGTTACCGACAAAGTTTAAAGGCGCAACAGGCTGCCCGGTGCGGCCCGTCGCACTGATCTAACCCGCGTCCGCAAACTCCGGCCACGCCCCCTGACTGGAGATTGTCGTTCGCTGCATCAAACGCCGATGGCGATCTGTGTCATAAGCCGTCGCACGGTGCACCGCTGCTTGATTGTCCCAGATAATCACGTCACCCGTTTGCCATTCATGACGAAGACAGTTCTCCGGCTTTGTCGCTCGCTCGAGCAAATCGTCCAGCAGAGTCCGGCTCTTCTCCACCGGCCAACCGACGACGCATTTGGCATGAGCGCCGATCATTACTGATTTGCAGCCGGTTCCTGCATTCGTCCGCACCAGCTTGTGTCGCACCGGCGGGAAGTGCGCCTTTTCCTCGGGTGTGAAGGTAAACCCTACCAAGCCACGCGAATGCGCAAAATCATGTTCAACATCGAGCGTTTCCAGTTCTGCCTTCAGATCATCCGTCAGACTGTCATAGGCGGCTCGCGTCGACGCAAACTCAGTCGCGGCGCCGGACGGCGGCCCGTCACCCGCGGGGAGAATAGAAAACAACCCACGAAAATGAATGAAAGTGGGGTCGGGATGA
>JAJFJB010000313.1 GCA_021774435.1 Alphaproteobacteria bacterium | reverse complement strand
TCCTACGAAGTGTCCATGGGGTTTGTTATCATTACGGTGTTGCTGTTCGTCGGCTCCCTGAACCTCTCGGCTATCGTCGAAGCGCAGTCGGGCGGATTTTGGAACTGGCACTTCTTTGGCATCCTGTTTCCAATGTTCATCATCTTTTTCGTTTCCACTTTGGCGGAAACCAACCGGGCGCCGTTCGACCTTCCGGAAGCGGAAGCAGAACTCGTTTCCGGCTATAACGTCGAATATTCAGCGATGACGTTCGGGATGTTTTTTCTCGGCGAATACGCGAACATGATCCTGATGTCCGCAATGACCTCGATCCTGTTCCTCGGTGGCTGGATGTCGCCAATCGATGTCGCGCCGTTTAATTGGATACCGGGACCGATCTGGTTCGCCTTGAAGATTGCTTTCTGTCTGTTTGTTTTTCTGTGGGTGCGGGCAACATTCCCGCGCTACCGCTACGACCAGCTAATGCGGCTCGGCTGGAAAGTCTTCCTGCCGATTTCTCT
Source organism: Alphaproteobacteria bacterium (assembly GCA_021774435.1). Lineage (GTDB taxonomy): Bacteria > Pseudomonadota > Alphaproteobacteria > UBA8366. The sequence continues at coordinate 5,994 of JAJFJB010000313.1, read as the reverse complement.
GCTCTGGGTGATTGTTGTCGCGGGTTGGCTCTTCGCGCTGGACAAGGTTCCAGGCGCGTAATCGGATTGGTGAGGGTAGGAACGAAATCATGGCCCTGTTAGACGGCACCGTACGCGGCCTTTTGCTGACCGAACTTGTTCGGGGTATGGCGTTGACTTTGCGCGCGATGTTCCGGCCGAAGCACACGATCAACTACCCCTATGAAAAGGGGCCGTTGTCGCCTCGTTTTCGGGGCGAGCATGCGTTGCGCCGTTATCCGAATGGCGAAGAACGTTGCATCGCGTGCAAACTTTGCGAGGCGGTTTGCCCGGCGCAGGCGATCACGATTGAAGCGGAACCGCGCAGCGACGGCAGTCGGCGTACGACGCGCTATGACATCGATATGACGAAATGCATCTATTGCGGCTTCTGTCAGGAAGCATGTCCGGTGGATGCCATCGTCGAAGGGCCGAACTATGAGTTCGCGACTGAGACGCGTGAAGAACTTTTTTACGACAAGGACAAACTATTGGCGAATGGCGAACGCTGGGAATCAGAGATCGCCGCGAACATTGAACAGGATTTGCCGTACCGGTAAACAAGGCGCGCTTCCGGTCGAGGATGGACAGTCACCAAATTGGTGAGTGAAGACCGGTAGCGCGGAGGGGACTACATGATCATTCAAGCCTTGGCGTTTTATCTCTTCGCGTTTGTGGCGGTGGCTGCGGGCGTGCTGGTGATCGCTTCGCGCAATCCGGTTCATTCCGTGCTGTTTTTGATCCTCGCATTTTTCAATAGCGCGGGACTCTTCGTTTTGATGGGCGCCGAATTTTTGGCAATGATTTTGGTCATCGTTTATGTCGGAGCCGTGGCCGTGTTGTTCCTCTTCGTCGTCATGATGCTCGACATCAACTTCGTGGAACTTCGCAGTGGGGTTTTGCAGTATCTGCCGATTGGTGCCCTTGTCGGGTTCATATTGCTTGCGGAGTTGCTCGTCGTTGCGGGTGGTTGGGTAATCGTTCCCGAGGCGGCTTCTGTCGCGGCGGCACCCATTCCGCCGATTGAGCAGGTCACGAATACCGAGGCGATCGGCCGCTTGATCTACACAAAGTATATTTACCTGTTCCAAGCCGCCGGGTTGGTGCTGCTCGTCGCGATGATCGGTGCAATCGTATTGACCTTGCGGTCTCGCGCCGGGGTTCGCCGTCAGAAAATTGGCGATCAGGTCGCGCGCCGGCCGGGCGATGCGATTGAGGTCGTCAAAGTCACGACGGGGAGCGGTATCTAACATGTTGGAAATCGGCCTCGCGCATTACCTGACCGTCGCGGCGATCCTGTTTACGCTTGGACTGTTCGGAATATTTCTGAACCGCAAGAACGTCATCATCATCCTGATGTCGATTGAACTGATGCTCTTGGCGGTGAACATCAATCTGGTCGCCTTCTCGGCGCATCTGAATGATTTGATGGGGCAGATATTTGCGATGTTCATTTTGACAGTTGCGGCAGCGGAAGCGGCCATCGGTCTTGCGATTCTGGTTGTCTACTACCGCAACCGAGGATCGATCGAAGTTGAAGATATCAACGTGATGAAGGGTTAGACGGGATGGAAGCCGCGGTCGTATTCTTACCGTTGCTGGGCGCGATCATCGCAGGGTTTTTCGGGCGCATGATCGGCGACAAGGCTGCGCAGTATATTCCCTGTGTGCTGCTGACCGCCTCGGCGTTGATTTCTTACTATCTGTTCTTTGCGGTCGCCCTAGGCGGTGATCCGCGTACCGTCGTGTTGTTCGAATGGGTCACATCGGGTGAGTTGGAATTCTTCTGGTCGCTGAAGGTTGATACGCTGACCGCTGTCATGCTCATCGTGGTGACGACGGTTTCCGCCGTGGTGCATATTTATTCCATTGGATACATGCATCACGATACCTCCATCCCAAGATTCTTCGCCTATCTCAGCCTCTTCACCTTCTTCATGCTGATGTTGGTGACGGCAGACAATCTGGTTCAGCTTTTCTTCGGTTGGGAAGGGGTGGGGCTTTGTTCCTACCTGCTGATCGGTTTCTGGTATGACAAGCCGTCGGCCAACGCGGCGGCGATCAAGGCGTTTCTGGTCAACCGGGTTGGCGATATTGGTTTTGCGCTGGGCATTTTTGCAACCTTCGTATTGTTCGATACGGTTCGGCTCGACGACATTTTTGCGATGGCGACAGGAAAAGCGGGTGCCACGCTGGTCTTTCTGGATATCGAGTTCCACGCACTGACCATTATCTGCTTGCTGTTGTTCGTTGGTGCGATGGGCAAGTCGGCGCAGATCGGATTGCACACCTGGTTGCCGGACGCGATGGAGGGGCCGACACCAGTCTCGGCCCTCATCCATGCGGCCACCATGGTGACGGCGGGTATCTTCATGGTCGTTCGCCTGTCCCCACTGTTCGAGCAGTCCGAAACCGCTCTTATGGTCGTAACGGTGATTGGCGCATCCACGGCCTTTATTGCGGCGACGATCGGTCTCACGCAAAACGATATCAAACGGGTCATCGCCTACTCTACGTGTTCGCAGCTTGGTTACATGTTCTTTGCGATCGGCGTGTCGGCTTATCCGGCGGCGATTTTCCACCTCATGACGCATGCCTTCTTCAAGGCGTTGTTGTTCCTTGGCTCGGGCTCGGTCATCCACGCGATGTCGGATGAGCAGGACATGCGGAAGATGGGCGGACTTTGGAAGCTGATTCCGGTGACCTATGCGTTGATGTGGATCGGAAGCCTCGCACTGGCGGGGGTCGGTATTCCGGGTACGCTGATTGGCTTCGCCGGATTTCACTCAAAGGACATTATTCTCGAGTCGGCTTTTGCGGCGCATACCGGCGTCGGCAATTATGCCTTCTGGCTTGGCATCGCGGCTGCGTTCATGACCGCATTCTACTCTTGGCGACTTATCATTATGACCTTCCACGGCGCGCCTCGCTGCGACGAGAAGACCTTGGCGCATGTGCATGAGTCGCCTCGAGTGATGATTTGGCCACTGTTCCTTCTGGCCGCAGGCGCGGTCTGCGCTGGTGCGCTGGGTTATCACTATTTCGTCGGTGACGGTCAGGCGGCATTCTGGGGCGATGCCATACTTATCCTGCCCGCGCATAGTGCGCTCGAGGATGCGCATCACGTTCCCGTCTGGGTCAAAGTCCTGCCGCTGGCGGTGGGTGCCATCGGCATAGCGCTTGCCTACTACCTGTATATGTTCCGCACCGATCTGGCTGCGATTTTAGCGGAGCGACTGCGGCCGGCTTACTTGCTGTCCTATAACAAATGGTATTTCGACGAAATTTATGACCGGCTGTTCGTTCGTCCTGCCTTCTATCTGGGCCGCGGATTATGGAAATCAGGCGACGGCGCTGTCATCGATGGGGTCGGGCCCGATGGCATTGCCGCAACGACGGTTCGGTTTGCCCGCCGCGCGAGTGCACTGCAGAGCGGCTATCTCTATCACTACGCCTTTGCCATGCTGATCGGCGTCGTTGTGCTGGTTAGTTTCTACTTCTTCACGCGGACGGGGGGCTGATAGTCCGATGAGTGATTTTCCCCTTCTGTCGGTCGTTACCTTCCTGCCACTCGCCGGCGCGATCATGATCCTGTTGTTCGTGCGCGGTGCGCCGGAAGATGTTGCGCGGAATTCACGCTGGGGCGCATTCTGGGTATCGCTTGTGACGTTTTTGGCGTCGCTTGTCCTGTGGTTCAACTTCGATGGCGGGACGGCGGATTTCCAGTTCTTCGAAGAGCAGGCCTGGCTCCCGGCCTTCAACATCACCTACCGCCTTGGTGTCGACGGTATCTCGGTGTTGTTCGTCCTGTTGTCGACGCTGCTGACGCCGATCTGCATCCTTGCGAGCTGGACCGCGATTGAGGAACGGGTCAAGGAATACATGATCTCGTTCTTGGTGCTCGAGACGATGATGGTTGGCATGTTCGCCGCGCTCGATTTCGTCGTCTTCTACATCTTCTTCGAGGCGGTTCTGATCCCGATGTTCCTGATTATCGGCGTCTGGGGTGGACCTCGCCGGGTCTATGCGGCGTTTAAATTCTTCCTCTACACGCTGCTTGGCTCGGTCCTGATGCTTCTGGCCATCATTGCGATGTATATCGCGGCCGGCACGACGGACATTCCGGAACTGATGCGCTTTAAGTTCGATCCCGCGCTGCAGACTTGGCTGTGGCTGGCCTTCTTCGCGTCCTTCGCGGTGAAGGTACCGATGTGGCCCGTGCACACATGGCTGCCGGACGCCCACGTTGAAGCGCCGACGGCAGGGTCAGTAATTCTGGCCGGTGTCCTTCTGAAAATGGGCGCATACGGCTTTTTGCGCTTCTCTCTGCCGATGCTGCCGATCGCTTCTGAGTTCTTTACGCCGTTCATTTTCACGCTCAGCGTTATCGCGGTGATCTACACGTCGCTCGTCGCGTTGGCGCAAGAGGATATGAAGAAGCTCATCGCTTACTCGTCGGTGGCGCATATGGGTTTCGTCACGGTCGGCATTTTCGCCGTCAATCAGCAAGCCGTCGAAGGCGCCATCATTCAAATGCTGAGCCATGGCTTTGTCTCCGCTGCCTTGTTCCTGTGCGTCGGTGTCGTTTACGACCGGATCCATTCGCGCGAGATCGCTCGGTATGGTGGCTTGGTCCATCGAATGCCGCGCTACGCCGCTGTCTTCATGCTGTTTATGTTGGCATCCGTTGGCCTTCCTGGAACAAGCGGTTTCGTTGGTGAATTCTTGATCATGCTTGGCGCGTTTAAGGTCAGCTCTTGGGTCGCACTGCTGATTGCCACTGGTATGGTTCTGGGCGCCGCTTATATGCTTTACCTGTATCGCCGTGTCATTTTTGGTGAATTGACCAAGGACGACCTGAAGTCGATTCTCGATCTCAACGGGCGGGAGATTGTGATTTTTGCCCCGCTTATTGTTCTGGTGCTTTGGATGGGCATATATCCCGCACCGTTCCTCGATATGATCTCGATGTCCGTCACCAACCTGGTGGACAATTATAACGGAGCTCTTGCCGCCGTCGACGGTGGCAAGGTTCTCGCGGCAAGCCGGTAAGGGAGGCGCGCAGATGATCGAAATGTCCGATATGCTTACCGCCGGCCCGGAGATTTTCCTCGCCGTTATGGGCATGGTCTTGATGATGATCGGGGTGTTCTCATCCGAAAAGAGCGCGCTCGGTATTGTTTCGGGGCTAACCATCGCAACGCTCGTTGTGACGCTTGCTTTTGTTGTCTGGTCGGCAGACGGTAGAGTCGTCGCGTTCTCCGGTCTCTTCCTTACCGATGCTTTCGCGGTATTCATGAAGGTCCTGGTCTTGCTCGGCGCGGCCCTCGTTTTGCTCATGAGCGAGAACTATATTCAGCGTGAGGGTATGGCCCGCTTCGAGTTTCCGATTCTCGTCATCTACGCCACCGTCGGCATGATGATGATGATCTCGGCGAACGATCTGATTTCACTCTACATCGGTCTGGAACTTCAGAGCCTTTCACTTTACGTCATCGCTGCATTCCAGCGCGATCGCATACGGTCCTCGGAAGCCGGCTTGAAGTATTTCGTATTGGGTGCGCTTTCTTCCGGGTTGCTGCTCTATGGCTGCTCGCTGATTTACGGATTTACCGGAACGACACAGTTCGAAGCGCTGGCCGGTTTGTTCACAGCGAAAGATGCCGTCGCGTCCCCGGGCCTTGTTGTCGGAATTGTATTTTTGTCCGCAGGGTTGGCGTTCAAGGTGTCCGCCGTGCCATTCCATATGTGGACTCCCGACGTATATGAAGGCGCCCCAACCGCTGTTACCGCATTCTTTGCCGTCGCACCCAAAATTGCCGCGATCGCACTTTTGCTCCGCGTCATGCTGGAACCTTTCGGCGGGCTGATCGAAGAATGGCGCCAGATTATCGTTCTGATTTCTGTCGCTTCGATGGTGCTTGGCGCGTTTGCGGCAATCGCACAGCGCAATATAAAGCGGCTGATGGCCTACAG
>JAJFJB010000312.1 GCA_021774435.1 Alphaproteobacteria bacterium | reverse complement strand
TGCACCCGGACTGCATGTCTTGGGTTTGGGGCTGGAGCAAAGCCGATTCGGAAATATGATTTTTTAACGCTACCGTTGTTCCGATCGGCTAATGCCCCCCGAATTTCCTTTGGGAGGGGACCAAATATACGGGGGGCAACTGCGTCCCAGTCCAAGGGGGAAATTTGAACGTTATATGGGTTACGGTTTGGCTACGTAATTGGATCAATACTGCTCAAAATTAAATTGGTTGCTAAAAATTTCCGACGCGATCTTTCCGTTTCTCACATGCTATTTCGCTGCGAAGGGTATCGTGTTTCAATGCAGTTATGCTCAAGCAATCCCACATAGGGTCATATGACCGGTACTGAAGCGCCCTTCGCGACGCTGTTTGGATTTCCGTTCGGGGAAGAAAGGGAAATCGTGCAGGGGACGATTGTTGCCTTTGGGGTGCCTGTGCAATCGGCTTCGCCAAGGCGTCCGGGTACCGAGCGGGGGCCATCCGCAATCCGCGCGACCTCCTGCGACATCCTGCAATCTTACTTGGCGTCTCCATCGCGAACGGCGGTCGATCTGTCGAACGGTCGCACGAAGCAATTGCGCGATTTTGGCGGATCGTTGGATCTGGGCGACCTGGAATGCGATGGACAGGTTTCGACGACCGACATTGCACAAATTGCGCAGGTGACAGCAGCGATTGTAGCCGCTGGCGGTTTACCGGTCGTGTTGGGCGGTGATTATCGTGTATTCGAAGGGTTCGTTCGCGGTGTTGACACTAGCTCGAACGCTACGGCCATAATTTCCTTCTCGGACAAGATCGCTCTTCCGCCGGCAATCGACGCCCCACCATTGCCGCTCGCTACCTTGGCAACGGTTTCCGGGGGCGGTTGCCCCGTGCTCTGTGTCGGTACAAACGGGTTGCAATCCGGTGCGGCCTGGGAGGCTTTGGAGTCCATAGGGGGCCATGTCGTTTCCGCAGACGAGCTTTATGAGGCGCCCCAGCAGGCCCTTGAAACGATCAAGCTTTTCATCAAGCAAAATGAATCATTCGTCTGCTGCGTCGATCTTGAAGTGGTCGATTCCGGCCATGCGGCAGGAACTCCCGCGGTCAATGTCGGAGGCCTCACGCCGGAGCAGCTCATCGATCTCCTTTCAGAGACCGACATTTCCAAATCGCTTGCGGGTGTTGCGGTGACGAATGTCGCGCCGAAACTGGATGCGAGAGGTTTGACGGAACTAGCGGCGGCCGAAGCGCTGTTGGCTTTGCTCGACAGCCAGCTTTTCCGCGCGGTAACGTCATGACCGATGCGGTGCACGATTATGATATTGCGCCGCCGAAATTACGGCCGGCCGCGACGTTTTTCGGCGCACCGGTCGCCGATATCGAAGAACTGATGCCGGACAGCATCGCGGCGGTTGGTGTTTATTGCGACCACTTTTCGGCGGGACAGCCCGGTGGCCGGTTTGGCGCGCGACAGTACCGCTATGCCAGCGCGATTTCAGGTCTTCCGGTCACCCAAACGCTTTTCGATTTGGGAGATTTTAACGTCTTTCCGCTAGAGCCCGGACGCACATTCAACACTCTTTCGGATCAATCGCAACGGATTGCCGCTACTGGCGCGAAACTCTTCGCGATAGGGGGCGACTACAGCGTTTCGCCTGCTATTGTTAGAGGCGCGGCGCGAGAGGTCGGTTCGGAGTCGTTGGCCGCTGTGCGGATATCCCGCCAATTCGATTTGTTGCCGAAGGCGGCGAGCCATTCGGACGCTCCATGGCGCTGTAGTGCCACGAGCGAACTATCTGAAATTTTGTCCGATGGGCTTTCGGCGATTGCACTTCTCGGTGCGCGGGGCGCCGTTGCCGCAGAAGAAAAGGAACGTGCGTCCACGGCAATCGTCGTCTCTGCACAGCAACTAATTTCGGCGCCGGGAGAGGCAGCCCGCAAGGCCCGGCGCGAATTGGAACGCGTCGCCAATCGGTATTATCTCAGTGTCGACGTCGATGTTCTCGCGCCGCGCTACGGTGCAAAAGCGTTGCCGGGCACGAATGGCGGCTTGTCCGTGGCTCAGCTTTTGGCCGTCCTTGCAGAGCTTGAAGGAATGCATTTTGTCGGCGCGGAACTGACGGGCCATGTCCCGGATCTTGACGTGCCCGGGCGGGCAATGACATCTCAAATCGTGAACGTGGCGGCCAAGATGCTCGAATGCCTAGTGGGGGAGACTTAGCCGTGCCGCTGAGGAATGCGCCGCTGCCGCGGATGGCCGGCGATCTGACGTTCATGCGATCACGACGCGCGACACTCGGCGACTTGAACGCGGAAAACCTTGCGATCCTGGGCGCGCCGCTTGAGGACAATGTCGGACGAAAAAGCGGAATGCGGTTCGCGCCGACAGCGCTCCGGGAGACGTCGGTCTATTTCGGATGGCACGCCAATCCGCAATTTTCCCACCCTGTCGACATCGATGCCCGAGTCCCCATCGATACCTCCGAGATGCATGACCGTTTGGTCGATATCGGCGATATACCGATGGAAGGAATGCCGGCGACACATGCCGCGCAAACCATCCGCGCAACGATGCAGCAACTGCGGCGTACCCAGGCATCGGCCATCTTGCTCGGCGGCGACGATAGTATCGTCTATCCTGCGGTCGCCGAGGCGTCCGAGGGCGACCCCGTAGGCTTCATTCAGATCGGTGGACGCGTACCGGGCGCGATGCCGAGCAAAGATGATGCCCGAATTGGGGATTATTCGCCGTTGGCAAATCTGCTGGCCGACGAATGTATCGGCCCCCGCACGACGGCGCTTTTGGCGGGTACCGGCAGAGCCGGAATGGAATTTCTGCGAGAATTTGAAGGGGCAGGCGGCCGGGTTTGGAGCGCTTTCGACGTGATGCTGGCGCAGCCGGGGGAGATCGAAAGGACGGCGCAAGCGCTCGTGGAGGCTGCAGGATCTCTGCATGTCCATTTCGACGTTTCCGCGTTTCGGCCGTCCTTGCATGGGATGTCGGAGCGTCCGGCATTCGGTGGGCTGACCTTGCCCGACTTGCAAAAAACGCTTGGTGAAATCGGACGCGCGCCGGTGTCGTCGCTGATCGTGAGCGGATTAAATCCGACATTGAGTGGCTTGAGCGTGGTCAAGACGGGATTGCGGCTGACAGTGACGGCGCTGCTTGCCTACATCTATGGCCGTTTGGGATTAGAGGCCGCGCGACGACCATGAGGAACGCCTAACATGCCAGCAAAGAACCAAGCGTCACAGGAACTATCGATGCGGCCACCCGGACCGACGCTCTTCAATGCCCCGTTCGGGAGTATAGATCGCCTCGGCGAAGGCGTTGTCGGTGTCGTGGGCATGCCAACCGATTGGACGCATTCCAGCAGAATTGGCGCCCGCGAAGGTCCCGCCGCGCTTCGGCAGGCGACGACGGAATTATGCCGTACCGTTCTCGACTCGCTTGGCGAAACCGTTGTCGACCCGAGGGACCGAGGGCTCTGGCGTCGTGCGGATTGCGGAAACATCGTCGATTGCGGCGATGCACCGATTGATCCGGCTTCGGTAGAGATCACGACGGAAGCCATTGCGGCGATGACGGAATCTGTCCGCGCCCATGGAGCGATCCCGCTTGCCTTGGGCGGCGACCATTACAATAGTTACCCGGCCTGTCTGGGGTATGCGCGCGGCTTGGCCAAGCGTCACCCGAACCGCCGCTTCGGATACATTCAGATCGACGGACACTTGGATTTCGCGGACCGGCTGGGCGCCTGGGGCACGCATAACCATGCGACGAACGGGCGGCGAAACGCCGAACTGCCCAATATCGAACGATCCAATATGGTCTGGATCGGTATTACCGGTTGGGTCGATGGCGATGAACTGACACTTATCGAGAAAATGGGCGGGAAAATCTTTTCGTCCGGAGACGTTCATGAACTAGGCGCGAAAGAGGTTGCCCGCCGCGCTGTCGCGCATGCGACCCGTGGATGCGAAAGCCTTTATCTGTCGATCGATATCGATGCGATGGATGCGGGATTCCTGCCGGGTACCGGGTCGATCGTACCGAGCGGCATTACACCTCGCCAGTACTGTCAGATATTGGACGTGATCGCGCAGGAGAACGTCGACGGCATCGACATTGCCGAGGTCGCGCCCTCTCTCGATCCGTCAGGGCGAACGGAGCGGATCGCGGCGCATTTGCTGTATCGCGTGCTGCGCGCACGATTGTTTGTGCCCGACACACAAAATGGCGGCTAAATTTGAATATCGCCTTCGATGCGACCGGTCAGTGCGAACTGTCGGTCTCGAACACCGGTGCGCCCTTGTGGTGGACCTGCCGGTCCGGAATCAACGTGCGTTGCGCGAGATAGCGCGTATAGCGGTCCGGGTGGCCGGTATTCGCCGCCCGGAACTTCCAGAACATTCGGCCGAGCGTGGTCTCGTTCCAGAGCCAATGTTCCACGGCGAGGCTCGACGACATGCCGGGCTGGGCCGACATCGCTTCACCGTAATAGGCCTTGAGGTCTTCGCAGGCGAGTTTGAGCAAGGGGCCGGCTTCGAGGTCCTCGCGCCGGCTCGGCGTCGAGGGATCTTCGATGAAGTCCATCAGATAGCGCGCGGCGTCCGCTATGGAAAAGCCACTGAGGCCCACCGTCGTGCGCCCGCGCTGATTCACCGCCATTTCGTACCAGGGCTGCATGCGGTCGATTTCGGCGAGTAGTGCTTGGGTAAGGTCATTGTCGTCGGATGGCGGTGGCGGCAGTTCGATCTCGCAAACCATGCCGATCATGTCGTCTTCGTTCCTATGGGCTTCGACCGGAACGTCTTCGGGATAGTCTTCCAGCGCGGGCCCGGAGTCGGCTTCAAGCAACCCAAGGCAGGCTTTGAGTACCCGCATCTGAAAGTCGCGGTCGTTCGGCACGCCAAAGGGTCGGCCGAGCTCGAAAGGCACCCAGAGCGCCCGTGGCGGTCGGATGTTTTCCGTATGAAGGCGAACGAGGCTGATTTGCGTTGTCGCCAGCCCCTCTTCTTCGAAATAGTGTGCTAGCCCGCCGACGGCGCGCGTGCATTTCGGTCATATCGGTACGAGCAGGACGGTATCGACGCCTTCCCGTTTCATCAGCCTGGCGATTTCGTGGGCCGTTTTTTCGTTACGTTCCGGGCTGACGGCGCCCGAGACCGAGTAATGGAAATCGGCAACAGAGCCGATGACACCATCCGCGGCGAGTTCATGCAGCCGCTCCAATGGAAAACAAATATTAAGGTCTTGCTGAAAACCGGTGCGGTCAAAGTTTGCCGAGCCGTGCGACATGACCACATCGTTCGGATCCACATTGCCCGGAATGACCCGGTAGCTGTTTTCGCCGGTATCGAAAACTCTGTCACTGCGGCGCTGCAGCGCGGCGGTCGAGATAATGGAAACGCGGCGTTCCGACAACGATTTGCCGCATACGAAAGGCGTCGTCCCGAACTCAGGTAACGCCAGAGTCCGCAACATCTCGCGTTCACCTTCCGGCAAATCCTCCATCCGTGCCATGTTCGTCCTTCTCCGTATCGCGTTTTTGCTGATCGCCGCTTATCTTACCCAGATTGTCCGTACCGCAAACCAATCTTCGATATCTTCGGCAAAATTCGGATATCAGGCGGTCCTCTGGAGCGCCTCGATCCGTTTCGTTAAACTCGCGGTGGCCACAAGGTTCAAGGGGTACGCAAGTATGGCAATTGAGTGTGTTGGACGAAAGCTTGTGGCAACCGAATTGCAAAAGGGTGATCCGAGCAGGTTTTCTTGTTAATCACCCGTCTCGACAGACGCTATTGGATCGTTTTGGGCGCGTGTCTTACCCAATTCACAATCGTCGGCCTCTTGTTCTCGTATGGCCTGTTCTTCAAGGCCCTTGAGGAAGAGTACGGCTGGTCCCGGACTCTTCTGTCGAGTTGTTCGTCCCTCGCATTCTTCATGATGGGTGTGTTGGCGTCTTTCGGCGGCCATCTAAGTGACCGCTACGGGCCGCGGCTTGTTCTCGCGGTGGCCGGCGTGTTTTGCGGTCTTGGGTATGCACTGCTGGCCCACGTTACGGCGGCTTGGCAGCTGTTCGTGGTGTTTGGCGTCTTCATCGCGATTGGGATGGCGACGCACGACGTTGCAACGCTGTCGACCGTCGCACGCCAGTTTCAGCGCCGCCGCGGCCTCATGACCGGCGTGGTGAAGGTGGGAACCGCGCTGGGCCAGATTACCATCCCGCTTCTCGCCGCATTCCTGATGGCGCTGTACGACTGGCGCCTAACCCTGACAATCCTGGGATACGGTGCCGTTGTCGTGCTGGTATGTGGCGCTGCGCTTATGAAGAGTCCGGCTGCAAGCGGTGAGGCAGGTGGCGGCGTCAGCGAGCCCGGTATCCATCTCAAGGATGTGCGCCGTAACCGCATTTTCTGGATGATTTGCGCCATCCAGTTTTCTCACTTCACGACGCTAACCACGGTGCCTTTGCATATTGTGGTGCACGGCATGGATCTCGGCATGACGTCGACCCTGGCGGCGTCGCTGCTGTCGGTCATGGGAGCGGCCAGTATTGCAGGCCGTCTGACGGTGGGCGGCTTCGCCGATCGGATTGGTGGCAAACGCGCCTTGATCCTCTGTTTCGTACCGCTGATCACCGGCCTCTTGTCGTTCCTGTTCATCGGGACGCCATCGCTGTTATTCGGTGCGGCCGCCATTTATGGGTTCGCCCACGGTGGGCTCTTCACTGTCATATCGCCGACCATCGCCGAATATTTCGGATTGAAGTCGCTCGGCGCGATTTTTGGCGTCGTGGTGTTTTTCGGGACGATTGGTGGCGCGATCGGGCCGATAATGGCCGGCGCCATATTCGATCTGACGAACAGCTATTTCTATGCGTTTTTGACTCTCGCGGGATTAGCGGCATTGGGTCTCATACTCGTCCTGAGGCTCCCGGCATCAAATCCCGGTCTTATCCCCAATGCTGCGGCACGCGAGAATGACTGAAAGCCAGGGATATCGGACGCATACCGGACGCGGCATCCTTTGTATGGTTGCCGGTGCGGGGTTGCTGACCATTAGCGACGGTGCCGTAAAATGGCTGACGGACGGTTACCCGGTAACGCAAATCATCGTCATACGAGGCGCATTCATTCTGCTGCCGATGTTCATCCTGGCGTGGCGTATGGGAAAACTGTCGTCTTTGCGCGTCACCAAGCCGGGATGGCAGGCTTTGCGCGCAATATTGTTCACCGTATCGGTTTTTTTGTTCCTGAACGGGCTTCGGTTCAATCCGCTGGCGATCAACACGGCGATTGCCTTTGCAAGCCCGTTGATCATTACGGCCCTGGCCGTGCCGTTCCTGGGAGAATCCGTCGGCTGGCGACGGTGGGGCGCGATCCTGGTCGGGTTCGGCGGCGTGCTCGTGATCGTGCGGCCCATTGGCGAGTCGATCAATCTATACGCGCTCCTGCCCTTGGCCACGGCGGTGACAGGCGCGTTTCAGGATATTATCACGCGCCGGATCAGCGATACGGAATCGGCCTTGTCGGTTCTGTTTTGCTCGACAACGCTCACCATGCTGGTTGCGGCATGTTTCTTGTTGGATGGTACCTGGCGGCTGCCGACCCTGTTCGACTTCTATTTGCTAATTCTCACTGGATTGCTGTCGGGGGCCGCACACTATTTGCTGATCGAAACCTTTGTCCTCGCCGAAGCGGCTGTTGTGGCGCCGTTTCGGTACTCCGCGCTGGTCTGGGGCTTGCTGATTGGTTTTTTTGTCTGGAGTGACGTGCCGACATCGTCGGACTGGCTCGGAATCGTTCTTATCGTCGGGAGCGGAATTTACATTATTCACCGCGAATCCATAAGACGTAGGACGTCATAGCGACGACCGTTCGTGCTTAGTTGTGGACGCCTAATTCATCGCCTCGGCCAGCAGCTCGAACGAGCGTACGCGGGCCTTGTGGTCCCAGATCGCTGCAGCGACCATGAGCTCATCGGCGCCGGTTTCCTCGACCAAAGGCGCCATCTTCGCCTTGATGGTTTCGGGAGAGCCATAGAAGGAGCAGGCCAGCATCGACGAAGATTGCGCTTTTTCCATCGGCGACCAGTAATCCTCGATGTCGTCGACCGGCGGTGGCAGCTGGCCACGGGTCCCGCGTACCATGCGGGCGAAATTCTGTTGTGGCGAGGTAAAGAGCCGTTTTGCCTCGTCCTCGGTGCCGGCGACGATGGCGTTGCAGCCGACCATCACATAGGGCTTGTCGAGTTGCGCGGACGGTTCGAACCGCTCACGGTAGACCGATATGGCTTGCATCAGCGCCTGAGGCGCAAAGTGCGAGGCGAAGGCGTAGGGCAAGCCGAGCATGGCGGCGAGCTGGGCGCCGAATAGGCTGGAACCCAGAATCCACAACGGGACATTGGTATCCTCGCCGGGTATCGCGTGAATTACCTGATTTTCCCGCGGCGGGCCGAGCAGGGCTTGCAGTTCGACCACGTCCTGCGGGAATTGTTCCGATGCCTGATAGTCGCGCCGCAGCGCCTGCCAGGTGCGCTGATCGGTGCCAGGCGCCCGGCCCAGTCCGAGGTCGATGCGGTCGGGGAACAGCGTCGCCAAGGTGCCGAACTGCTCGGCGATAACCATCGGCGAGTGGTTCGGCAGCATGATGCCGCCCGCGCCGACGCGGATCGTCTTAGTGCCACCGGCGACATGGCAGACGCACACGGACGTGGCGGCGCTGGCGATGCCGGCAAGATTGTGATGCTCGGCCAGCCAAAAGCGCGTAAAGCCGGCCGCTTCGGCGTGTTGCGCCAGGTCGAGCGCGTTGCGCAGCGCGTCGGCCGGCGTGAAGCCTTCGCCAATGTTGGCAAGGTCAAGTACGGAAAGTTTCACCATGGCGCCACTCTAACGCACGCGCACCACTATGGCAGCCGTAATTGACATTTCCTTAGCGGTTATTTCCGCGACCGCGCCATACGCTACATCGGAAACGGAAAGGCATCGAGATAGTGTCGGAAGTTATCCTCGACATCCAATTCCATGGTCGCGAGGAAGCGGACAATCCCGCAATAAAACGAAACCGTCATCGTTAAATCGACCAAATGTTCGCTGGACAAATGGCCACCCAGCGCGGCGAAGGTTTCCGTAGATGCCGCGCCGTCCCGGTTGATTTCCCGGGCCGCGCGCAGGACCAACCGGTCGCGTTCCGGCAATCCGCTGTCATCATCGTTGGTTTCGGCGATTAACGCCCTTATGTCGTCGTTGGACACGCCAAATCTATTCCCAATCTCGATATGATGGGCCCATTCATACGGACTTTTCGCCAGCCAGCCGACTTGCAGGATCGCCAACTCGCGCAACCGCGGATCCAAAGTCGACTCGAACCGGATATATTTTGCCAGAACACCCACCGCACGCGCCGCGCCGGGACTGTGCACCAGCAACCGGTGCAGGTTCATGTTGCGCGCCACAATTTCTTGGTCCTCTTCCTTCAAATCGGCCTTGGTAAGATAGGGCAGGCGGGCCATGGGTTAGTCTCCTCGTTCGATATCCGTTCGGCGTTCCCGGATCGCTTCTAAGTCTATCTTGTGCGGCATGACGATCGATAACCGCACTATCGTCTCGCCCATGTTAATACAGTGCGGTCGATGGCAATGCACAGGACTGGACCCCCGAAGTTTCGGTCATGTATGCGTAATGGCTCAAGGCGCTCAGTTGCGATTATATCTGCGCCTCGAGCGGCGGCGCTCATCTCAATTTGTGCGTGTCACAAAGCTGTGAGGCAGGGTTGGCTAAATTGGCCACTATCGGGCATTCTGATACCGCGCAACTGGGAGCATGCGAACCAAATGAAACCGCTCTACAGAGTAGTTATCGTGGCAGTTGGCCTCATCCTGGCCATCCCGCCCAAGCTCGACGCCGGTCAGGCGATTGAACTCAACAAGCAGGTTCAAGACGGCTTGATCGCAGCGAAGGCCGTGCGGGGGCCAGGCGTCGACCGCGAACTGTTCAACGGCAAACCGGTCCTTGTGGTTTTCTTCGCCAGTTGGTGAGCCACCTGCCGGGCGGAGTTCGTGCAACTCCGAGAACTGCTGGATGATGGTTGGAAAGACAAGATCGGCATCGTCGCCGTCAGTTGGACCGAAGGACGATACGGCTCCGCATCCGAAGGACGGCTCCAACGGATGGTCGGCGACTTTCATCCCGATATCCGGGTGATCCGCGAGAGTGCGCAAATCAACGACGACTTTGCGCCGTTGGTATACGTGCCGGCGAATTTCTTCTTCGGCAAGGACGGTAAACTGCTCTACGGCGACGGCAACCGGGAATTCCTCAGCAAGGAAAAGCTGATCGCTCTATTGGAACAGGCTCGCTGAGGCACCGCTTCGGTCGATCCTCGGTCTCGGACGGGATCGGCTATTCTCGCTGATGGCGAATGCTGAGCCGTGAATTCTTGCAGGGAGAATATCCGGACCTGATTGCGGCGAGAGGTGCCATTTGAATTGACAGCCGAAATTGCCGGGAAGATCCTCTTTGCTGAAATTGTCACTTCGGGACTTAGGGAAAGGCTCATGCGCCAAAATTCAAGTTTATCCAGCACGGGCATCGCGATAACGGGCGTGGTTTTGTGTCTTGCTGTTTCATTTTCAGCCTATGGCCAGAGGCCGGCTTCGCAGTTGCCGGATGGTGCGGGCAAGCAACTCGTCGAGAGCCTATGCTTTGGATGCCATGATTCTAGGCAGATCACGCGTAGCTCGGGCTATACGCAAAACGATTGGAAAGCGCTGATCGGCACGATGGTCGATCTCTCCACCAGCCCGGCCGAGCAAGACAAAATCACGCAATACCTAGGCACCCACTACCCGCCGAACAAGAAACAGGCGCCCGTATTGATCCCAGGCGATGCCGATATCGTTTTCAAGGAATGGGTGACGCCCACTCTTGGCCAGCGTTCGCGCGATCCTATCGAAGCGCTGGACGGCACTATTTGGTGGGCCGGTCAGTGGGGCAATCTGATCGGCAGCATCAATCCCAAAACAGGGGAGGTGAAGGAATTTACGCTGCCGGACAACGCCAAGCCGCACACCGTGACGCTCGATAAGGCCGGCAACGTCTGGTACACGGGGAATAAGAACGGCACGATTGGCTACCTAGATCCAAAAACAAGCAAAGTTACCGAATTCAAGATGCCCGATGCTGCCGCGCGGGATCCACATTCGGCGATCTTCGACGCCAAGGGCATCCTCTGGTTTACCCTGCAACACAGCAACATGGTGGGCCGGCTCAACCCGCCGACCGGCGACATCAAGCTTGTCAGGATGAAGACAAGCGGGTCCAAACCCTATGGCATCAAAATCGATTCCGAAGGAAACCCCTGGGTTGCGTGCAACGGGAGCAATTGCCTGGTCAAGGTCGATCCCCGGACCATGGCGCTGACCGAGATCAAGCTGCCGGACCAGAGGACGACCGTAAGGCGTCTCGATTTCGATCAGCATGGCACGATTTGGTACGTCAACTCGTCACAGGGCCGGCTCGGGCACTACAACCCCAAAACCGGTGCAATCAGGGAATGGCCGTCCCCCAGCGGGCCAAAATCTCATCCCTACGCCATCGCGGTTATCGACGGCATCGTCTGGTACAACGAGTCGCGGCGGCGGCCGGAAACGCTGGTCCGCTTCGACCCCAGGACAGAAGTATTCCAGAACTGGCCTATCCCCTCGGGTCGTATCTATGCCGGCATTATTCGTCATATGCGGTCGACAAGGGACGGCAACCTTTTGATCCATCAGAGCAGCACCAACCGTATCATGCTGGTGGCACTGAAGCGCCTGAACTGAAGCGATATGCCGAAAATCATACCTTCGCTTTCAGTGGATTTACGCCTGGATTTCCTCAGCTCCGGGCGTGACGCGCGAGGCCGGTTGACGGGGAAAATTGACCTGACTCGGGCGTTTATAAATCCAATTATTATCAGCGGATAAAATTTTTGGCCGCGCCGGAATAATTCACTCGCTGCGGTGTTCATTAAGAATAGGGAACAGACATGCTGAGCGCGCGCCTTAATTTCCGCGTTCGATCCAAAGCAGACATCCGTGACAGGGAAAGGAAGTTGAGATGAATATCGCAAAAAAATTAGCGACAATTGGCGCCACTGCAGGGTTGGCTCTCGTGCTCGGTAGCCCGTTGGCACAGGCTGGCGATCACGCAATGAGTTTTTTCGTCACCAGTGTCGGTATCGGCGATGGCGGTAATCTTGGCGGCGTAGCGGGTGGCGATGCGCATTGCAATAAACTGGCTGAGGCGGCAGGGTCCAAAGGTAAAACGTGGCGCGCTTATCTTTCCACCCAGGTAACCGAAGGCCGCGGCAAAGCGGCCCGCGACAGGATCGGAAAGGGACCCTGGTACAATGCCAGGGGTGATTTGATCGCCAGCGATCTTGACCAACTGCATCTCAACCCCAACTTGGTCAAGCGAACAGCGGTGGATGAAAATGGCAAGCAAGTTAATGGACGGGGCGACAAACCCAACCGGCACGACATTCTGACCGGGTCCAAGGATGACGGCACCGCGTTTTTTCCATGGGAAAAAGGCGATCATACGTGCAGCAACTGGACCAGCAATGCCGACGGCAAGGGCAACGCATCCCTAGGGCATCACGACCGTCACGGCGGTGGCAACACGTCATGGAACGCTGCCCATCACTCACGTGGTTGTAGTCAGGCAAATCTGACGCAAACCGGGGGGGCCGGGCTGCTTTACTGCTTCGCGGCGGATTAAGGTTGCGGCTAATTAATCATGAGGAGCCCTGCTATGGCGCAAACCATCATAAGGTTATTCGTTTCTGTCGCGGTAATAGCCATGTTGGCCGGCTGTCAGACGGTGCCAGCAGAGCGCTCGAAGCCGCCTGCATTTCGCGATTTCAGTCCGCTTAGCGAACCTTGAACATCCGGAAAAGGAGGCAGGTCCCGTTTTTGCGACCGCCTCCCGCACCCGCTTTAGTGCGCAGTTTCGCTCACCGTCGAAATGGCGGCCTTCCGGCGATATAAATGGCCGCTCTCGTCGAGCTGACGGCTGTCGAGGAAGCATTGTCACGAATACCAGGCTGTAACTTGGTCTTAATTTCCCAAATGAGTAAAATATACCACCGACTGCGCCAGAATGATTTTTGAAGATCTTTGAAATGCAGTCTGCCGGCGTGATTGGGCGTCATTTTTTTCAGATTGCGGCGCGAACCAAACACAAGAGATGACAGGGAACAGATCCGATGACAGCCAATTATGATCCGGATGCAAATTACGAGATCAAGATTTGGGAAGAGGACTTCAGGCAGGTTTCCACACGAATGCTACTCGCCCGGATCTATCAACCAATCGGTGAGGGACCGTTTCCGGTGTTGCTCGATTTGCACGGTGGTGCCTGGACGTTCAAGGATCGCATGGCCAATGTGGCGATGGCCGAAGCCATGGCGCGCAGCGGACTCCTGACCGTGTCCGTCGATCTTCGCCTGGGCGGCGAAGCGCCGTACCCGGCTTCGGTACAGGACGCCAACTACGGCATTCGCTGGCTGAAGATGAAAGCGCCCGGCTGGGGCGGCGATCCGTCCACGATGGGCTTGCTCGGCAGTTCCAGCGGCGGTCACGTGGCAATGTTGCTGGGCATGCGGCCGCAAGATCTGCGCTACAACGCGCTGCCGCTGGAAGGACATCCGGAAGTTGACGCACGCATCCATTACGTGGCGACACGCTCGCCAATCAGCGATCCGCTGGCGCGCTACAACAACGCACTTGCCAAGGGGCGCCAGGAGATGGCGGATCGCCACCATGTGTATTTCAACCCTTTCAGCGACATCGAAGAAGCCAACCCGCAAATGATCCTCGAGCGCAAAGAACCGGTTGAATTGCCGCCGCTGCTGGTCATGCAAGGCGGACTCGATGACAACGTCCTGTCGGCGTTTCAGGTAAAATTCGGCGAGGCCTACCGAGCTGCCGGTGGCGACTGCGAGGTCGCGGTCTTTGAGGGCTGCGGCCACTTGTGGGTGCTCGAACCCGGGCCTGAGACGGACCGCGCGCACGAGATGGTCAAGGCATTCATCGCACGCCAGCTTCACGGCCTGCGGCAAGCGGCTTGAGCACGTAAGGCTCAATCCTGGACGGTATCGCGAGGTCCTTCTGACCGACGGCCCTGAGCATACGTTGCCGGATCTACTCTTTATTCCAGACCGCGGCTCACAAATTTGTCCTACAGGATTATGTGTCGGGATCCCCCGTTTCGACATATGCTTGGATACGTTCTGGCGACATGCCGGCGAGGCCGAGTCGCTCCAGTGTAAGGCCGTCTTGCCAAGAGGTGGTGCCGAGCAACGCATCGACGATATCGACCAGACCGCGATGCAGCGGCACGCTCAGTCCCACGCTCTCGGCCAACAGTACGAACGGTACGTGGGCCAGCGGGACATCGGCCCCCATCCATGTTCGCCATATGTCGGCCGGTAGTGCGCCGATTTTTTGATAGACCGGTGAGCCTTTCACGGCGTCGTGCACCGAGTCTCCGGTGCCGCCGTATAAATGATGAATATGGTCGACCAAGGACCGGAAGCGCACACCGAACGCATCGCAAACCGTGGGGCGCTCCGCGTCGAGCGCTTCGGCAAGTCGGCCCGCATGAACCGTATTCCCTGTGCCGTAGAAGCTGGCGGGTTCGCCGGCCGCCTCGGCGCGGTCGAAATACCCGACATTGAGAAGCGCCATGGCCGGATGCACCAACAAATTGATGTTTTCGAAATTGGTTTCGATGACATTGCGCAGGCGTTCCGCCGAGGCGGTGATCAAAGGGAGGAACCGCATCGCGTCCTCTGCGCGATTGGCCGGAAATGCTGTGACCGGGATCTTATGCCGCATGAAATACGAGGTAATCTCGGCGCCGGTGCGCTGGGCCGAAAGGTTGGGCGCCATGCCTTCGATCACGGTCACGCCTGCCTTGCCGGCCGACCGCAGTGCGGCCGCCAGCCGCAGTCCCGGCCAGTATCCATGCGTATTGACGTACAGGACCTGGCCATTTTCGAGATGCGGTATGAGCTTGGCCGCGCGCTCTTCGAGCTCAATCGCCTGGACATCCATGACGACCAGATTCGCCCCCGTGACGGCCTCGGCCGGGTCGTTGGTCAGAATTCGGGGAGTGCCCAGTCCGTTGCATCCGGATAGAGTCTGGCTCGCCGGCGGTGTGAGTGTGATGCCGCCTGCGGCGCGGATGGCGTCCAGACAATCGGTCTGATCGTCCCACAGCGCAAAGCGCACATCGTGTCCGCCCAGCGCCAGGTCGCCGGACATCGCGGCGCCAATATTCAAGATGGTGTTTCCAACCATCGCAATAGCAACTGTCATGCTGCCTCCGATAAGGGCCTAGTTTTCGTTAGGTATGGCTATTGATGAACGCTTCGTAGACAGCGAGGATACCCTCCCGCTGCATCTGTTCGGCCGCCATATCGCGCTTGTCGATGGGCAGTCCGACCTGTTCGCGCAGTTCCTGATTGCTCTGGCTGCGGGCCCATTTGGGGTCGTGCGCGGCAAGGCGTTGGAAAAATGCAGCGCTGTCGTCCGCCGCGCCGGCGTAATACAGCCGTGCAATGCCAACTTGATACATCGTTGCCACGCACATGGAGCACGGTTCGCCTGACGTATAGAGATCTGCGCCCTTGAGCGATGTGAGCGAAAGCCGCCGGCAGGCGTCCCGGATCGCTTCGACTTCGCCATGCGAAGTTGGGTCGCAATTGGCAGTGCTCCGGTTCAGCCCTTCGCCGATAATTTCCCCGTCTTTTACGACAACGGCGCCATAGGGCAAAGTGCCGGGCGTATCGACGGCTTCACGGGCAATCTCTATGGCGCGGGCCATGAATTTTTCGTGCATGCTGCTGCCTTTCAATTGGTCGCGAGGTTGTCAATTGAGATTAGACTGGATCAAGCTTTTCCGGAAATGCATTCGCGACCTGGCGAACTGCCCAAAAATCGAGGGACACCGCTTCTTCTTCGGCTGGTTGGGGATTTTAACCTATTGCGCCCGTCTTGACGGACCGCAACGAGCGTGAATAACTTTCAATATCGTCGAAGGAGGATGGACCGGATGGCGGATGGTACGGTGAGTGGGCGCAACGCGCGGGGCGAATGGCGGCCCGAGAGCACAATCGCGCCGGCGCCCATCAACCATTGGCCGCCACGGCCCGGAGCAGTCTTGCGCTGGCTCGTCGGCTTTCCCGGTTATTTATGGCCGCTCAACGTCTTTTGGTTCGTCGTCACGCTTGTCACTTGGACCTGGCTGACGCCGGAACTCACGGCGATGAAATCGCTCGAATTTTGGTGGATCGCCCTGTTACTCGGGCGGAACATGGCTTTGGCTCTGCTGCTGTTTGGCGGGCTGCATCTCTATTTCTTCGTTTTCGAGCGTCAGGGTGAGGCGCTACGCTTCACACTTAAACCGCTCGCCACCGATAGCGGCCGTTTCCTCTTCCGTCACCAGGTGCGCGACAACATGTTCCGCACGCTCGTCTCCGCCGTGCCGGTGTTCACGGGCTACGAGGTGTTGACTTACTGGGGCTTCGCGAACGGTTATCTCGGTTTGCTCGACGCCAGCATGGGCCCAGCATTGTTTTGGAGTTGGTTCGTCGTC
Organism: Alphaproteobacteria bacterium; assembly: GCA_021774435.1. GTDB lineage: Bacteria > Pseudomonadota > Alphaproteobacteria > UBA8366. The sequence goes on along the minus strand of JAJFJB010000312.1, from coordinate 3,550 downwards.
CTGCTCGTCCTGACACCATTCGTACACTCGGTACATTTCTATTTTACCCACCGGCTGTTGCACGTTCGTCCTCTTTATCGCACGGTGCACGGCCTGCACCACCGTAATGTCGAAATCGGGCCCTGGTCCGGTCTCGCCATGCACCCGGTGGAGCATCTCATCTATTTCTCGACCGTGGGCGTGCAATGGCTGCTGGCGCTGCATCCAGTGAACGCGCTGTTTCAGATCCAACTCGCTATTTTTAACGCGGCGACGGCCCATACCGGCTTCGAGAAACTGAAACTCGGCGAGCGCCTGGCGATCGACGGCGGCTGTCACTTTCACTACCTCCATCACAAATACTTCGAGTGCAATTACGGCGGCAGCCTGGCGGCATTGGACAAGCTTTTCGGCACCTTTCATGACGGCAGCACCGATGCGCACGCAGCGATGCGCCAACGCCTGCGCGCGCTCCGCGAAGCGGACGCTTAGGAGGCGATCCGAGGGCAAGCTTTCGTATTGTTGGAATATCAAGCCGCCACCACAATGACCTGATTTTAAAAAGCGGCTGTCACAGCCATTGCTGAAGCCATCCGCCTTTACTTCCACAAGCGACATTCACGGAACGTTGTCGGCCTGGCCTAAGGCGAAATAGCAATGTTCCACCTTCGACAGCCGGCTCGTGATGATCCAAAAAACTGCGTGTGTCGACTTCAGGGCGATGAGTGTCCCCAGGTGGATTTAATGAACTGTTCGCGGAGCCGGCGCAATTTCGGGTCTATATAGGTTCGGCAGAAAGGGCGGTCAGGGTTCGTGGCGTAATAGTTCCGAAAGCGTTCGTCCGATGGTTTGAAGGCCTCGTAGGACAGGACTTTCGTTACCAAAGGGCTGTCGAAATCGGCTTGTAGGAGACCGAGTATGTCGTCCGCCTGCGTCCTCTGCGCATCATTGAAGACATAGATGGCACTGCGGTACTTGCCGCGCAGCTTGTGTGCCGACGTACTGGCATGGGTGCGCAGGTGAATGTCGATCAAGGTTGTCAGGCTAATCTCGGCTGGGTCGAATTCAACCAGGACCGCTTCGGACCAACTGTCATCCGGCGGTGTCGATTTCATGAAGCCCTGCGCGGCCTCCGAGACGCCGCGCAGCGTTTGGAATACGGCTTCCGTGCACCAATGGCAGCCGCCGCCAAAGCCGATTTCAATCCGGTTCGGAGGTTCGCCTGCGGACCCGCCCTTAACAGGCTGCATCCTCGCGCCTGGGCAGCCGCCAGTTCGGGCGGACGAAATGACAGGTATAGCCGTTTGGAATACGCTCCAGGTAATCCTGATGCTCCGGCTCCGCTTCCCAGAAATCGCCGACTTCCTTGACTTCGGTCACGACCTTGCCGGGCCATATCCCGGATGCGTCGACGTCGGCGATGGTGCGTTCCGCTTCCGCTTTCTGGGCTTCGTCTGCGTAATAGATGCCGGACCGATAAGAGGGCCCCATGTCGTTGCCCTGACGGTTGGCGGTGGACGGGTCGTGGATTTGGAAAAAGAACTCCAGCAGTGTCCGGAAGCTGATCTTGCCAGGATCAAACATGATCTCGATACCTTCCGCATGCATGCCGTGATTGCGGTAGGTCGCATTCGGGACGTCGCCGCCGGTATAGCCGACGCGAGTCGACTGCACGCCCGGCAGTTTCCGGATCAAATCCTGCATACCCCAGAAACAGCCACCCGCCAAAACGGCACGTTCGGTTTTATCGCTCATACCCTTGCTCCTGAATATTCGGTTCAAGCCAAACATGAAAACGGCGTTAAACGCTCTGACAATTAAATGTACCTGTCATCGCCTCTTTCAACAAAAATCAGCGTCGTTCACTAAGACGGGAACTGCCGACGGTTTTAGGCTGCGGCTTGGGTTTTCTCCAAAAGCGTCAATCGCCACATTTCACGCGAATAACGCTCATAGTCATATCCGGTTGCGGCGTGCATTGTGCAGCGATTGTCCCAGGCGACGATATCGCCGGGTTGCCAGCGCCATTTCACCGTAAATTCCGGTCCGGTGACGTAAGGCAGGAGGTCCCGCAGGATCAGAACGCTGCTGTCTTCGATGCCTTCCAGATCGCAAATGTCCAATTGCTCGTCGGAGAAATTTTCCCCCTTTGGCAGAACAGCGCAGGTCGAGCTGTTTAGACCGTATAGAGCGGGGACGCCGCTGACCGGATGCTCCAGCACGACAGGAACGCGGTTCGGTGGGTTTGCAGCGCGCTGTTCCGGGGTCAGGACGGGGTAGCCGGCCGAATAAAGGCTGATCTTCTTGTCGTGATGCGCCAGTGAACACACCGCCTCCAAGGGCTCGAGCTTTTTCTTGGTATCCTCTGCAAGGTTTTTGAAGGCGCTGCGGGTATCCGCGAAAAGGGTTTCGCTGCCTTCGGGCGGGGCCTGCCGGCAATGGAAAACCGAACCGATTGGCGGTTGTTGGCGAAACGTTGAATCAGTATGCCAGACGGGCCGGCGCGTCTCGGGATTGTAGCGAATGTCGTCATCGCTTTCGAGTTGCGGAACCGTCGCGAGAGCTGCGATCGGTTTGCCGGACTCGTCTTTGATGTTGCCGATGCGGAGGATGGGAAAACCGGGTACCATTTTGTCTTCCCGTGCGACAGAGTTTCCCCTTTCAACGGCGCCGAAAATCTCCGACCACGCCATCAATTGTTCGGGCGTGAGGTTCGCCAAATCGTCGCCGCGCACCGCGAGTAGGCCGGCATGTTGCGTCCAGAGATCGTAGGCGCGTTCCTGAAATGCCGGGTTGCCCAAATCGGTGCAGGTCACCTGATGGATTAGGGCGCCAAAATCACCCTTCAATACTGAAATCTCGTGTTTCATTTGCTTCGCTCGTTCCGTCTCGACCCATGGAATATGCGCGCAATTATAGCGCAACCCATCCGCCAATACGACAGGCAGAGTCGCAACTGTGATTTATGCAATGTGGTCAGAGCGAAACATCGTGTGCAATTTACTCCATTGACCATGGAAGGCCCGCACAATGAAGGATGGTCAGTCAGTCAGCGTTATCACGACCTCATTCGGACCACCTGTCAAAATCAAGCCTTCGAACACCTTCGGATCAACAAAGTCGCGGCTTTCATATAAAATTTGATAATCGGGCAGCATAGCTTTAACGGCTGAAAGTATTTCTCGAATATTCGACTTATTCTCAGTGTCTACCCAGACTGTGGCGATCGCTCTTCCGGACAAACTCCCTTGGTCACTATATAAACCGACCGGTACATTTGACGCCTGGAAAACGCTTCCCCTATATCCCTTGCTTGTTAGGTAACTGGAGACTTTTTCCGCCAAACTACTGATTTCGCCGCCAGGTGAAATCACATTTACAACTATTTCTTCGTTTTTCGCGGTATCTTTGTTCAGAAGTAATTGTAATCGTTTTTCTTGTCGTTCGACTTTGCGCTCAAATGCTTCAATGTCTAATTCACGCTTAACTTTTTGTGGCGTTTTCCCGTCGGGTTTTTTGCCTTGTTTATTTGGTGTATTGTTTTCCGGTACCTGATTAGGGGAGGGCGGAT
>JAJFJB010000311.1 GCA_021774435.1 Alphaproteobacteria bacterium | reverse complement strand
CTCGCCAGGCAGTCGAGAATGATGCCCATATCATCGGTGTTTCGTCTCAGGCGGCAGGCCACAAGACGTTGGTGCCGGCACTCCTGGAGGCGCTGAAACAGGCCGGCGCGGACGATATTCTCGTTGTCTGTGGCGGTGTCATCCCGCCGCAGGATTACCCGGGACTCAAAGCGCAGGGCGTGGCCGCGGTGTATGGTCCCGGCACCCATATACCGGCCGCCGCGGCGGAGATCATGCAACTGATCAAGGGACGACGCGAAGCAGCCTGATCTCATCGTTTATTTTTTTCGACGAAGAGCGTAGTTTGGCATAATGCCAGCGAACGTCACCAAACTGCCCCGCTCCGGGCGTCACTTGCAAGTCAGACAGGGCGACGATCCTGTTGCCGCTGCGATTGCCGCTTCCCGTTTTGCCCGCCGCCTCGTCATCGCCGGAGCCTCGGCCTCTGGCGTCTGGTTGGGATTGTGCGCTTGGTATGTGCACGCCTATCTCGGCTGGGGTTTGCTGGGGGCGATGTTGCCGCACGAGTTGGCAGCCTTCGTCGGTGGCGTGACCCTGCCGCTTTCTTTTCTATGGCTGATATTGGTTTTCCTGAAACCGAACAGGGAACTTCGTCAGCACACAGACGCCCTGCGCCGGCAGCTTGAACTTCTAACCTATCCAGCCGAAGAGGCGGAAGCGCGCATCGAAGTCGTTGCCGACCTGATCCGGGCTCAGACGGAATCGCTTAGCCGGGCCAGCGATCAGGCTGCCGTACAACTCGGCGACGTAGCCGATACGATGTTGCGCAACAGTGCGCGATTAACCGAGGCCACAGAACAGGCTTCGACGGAGGCAGGTGAACTCCGGTCGGTCTTGTCGGAGCAGGCCTCGGCCTTATCTGGGCTCGCCGACCGGTTTGAATCTCAACAGCTCGCGGTTCGCGAAATCACCGACCGTCAGACAGCGGAACTCACCTCGGTAAATCGGCACAGCCTTGAGCAGTCCAAGGAGATCGGCGAATCGCTGCGTGAAATGGCCGGACAGCTTACTTCGGCGTCGGACCGTGCGGCGGACAAGGCTAAGGATATGGGAGGGCTGTTCCGCGAATATACGGAAACCATGTCCAAGGCAGCCGAAAACGCCGCTGCGCGAAGCATTGCCATTGGCGATGCCTTGGGCAAGGGAACCAGTGATTTGAATGCCGCTAGCGAAATGGCGGCGTCACGGGCCCAGGATATCGCTGCGGAGCTGCGTCGACAGACGGTTCGGGTCACGGACAGATTGAAGGAATCCTTCGATATTCAGGCTCATGCGCTGAATAGTGTCGCGACGAGGACGGGTGAGGAGATCGATCGCTTCGGGAGTGCTTTGGACCGGCAGGCCACGTCCTTGCAGGCGACATTGGAAGCGGCGCTGACGAAACATGGTTCCGCGGTCGATGGAATGATCGATATTTCGTCTTCCCGGGTCGACAAGCTGGGACAAAGTTTGCGCGAGGCAACCGACACGGTCTTAAGGCAAATCGACGAGGGCTTGTCGCGGCGCACCGATGATTTGGCGACGACGATCGAGCGCATGACGGCAGATGCGAAAGAACTTATGGCGTCGGTGCATCATCAGGTGAATGATATTGCGCAGTCGGCGGAAGGTGCTTCCGAGCACACGATCCGCATCCGGGAATCTCTTGAAGCTCAAGGCGAAGAACTGACGCGCGTCGCCGCAAGCCTGTCGCAACAGGCGCATGAAGTGGATGGCGCCGCCGTGCGTCATGGCGAGGCATTAACGCGCACCGCGGCGGAAGCGGGCCAGAAAATCGATTCGATGGGGACTGTCTTGCGAACGCAAGCACAAGAGGTCTCCAAGGCATCCGACCTCGCGTCGGCACGCGCCGACTCGATTCGCGAAGTGCTGGATCGGCAGGTTACCGCCCTATCCGAGATGTCGGAACGGGCTTCGGAACAAGCGAAGCAAATCGATACCGCGTTGGGCGCGCGCGCCGATCAAATTCGCTCCATTCTGCGCGACGGTAGCAGCGATATCGGCGAAGCGGCGGCGCCAGCTCTCAATCAGGCGCGTAATCTGAGCGATCTTTTGAAAAAACATGCTGTTTCGCTGCGCGAATCGGCGGATTGGGCTGCGGGGCAATCCCAGTCTGTCGGCGAAATTCTGCAACGCCAAAGTCAGGACCTGCGCGCGGCGTCCGATCACGCCTCGCATCGTGTGCGCGAAATCAGAGAAGCGATTCAACAGCAAACCAAGGAGCTCGAGGAAAGCTCCGAAAATGCCTTCGAGTCAGCGAAGCGAATTCGCGAAAGCCTGCGTGACGATGGTAATGCGCTCGCCGAGCTTGTCGGCACGCTCAATGAGCAGGTGCGGCTTGTTGAGCAGACGGTCGATGAGCAGGCGGGACAGCTTGAAGAGGCATCGCAGGCCGCTGGTGCCAGGACCGCTGAGATCGGGCAGACGCTGAGCCGCCAGGTCGATCAGTTGGTTGCCGTCGCTGACCAGGTTATCAAGCGCATCATGGAAGCAGGCCGCGCGTTTCATAGCGAATCCGGCGGTCTCAACGAGTCGGTACAGACTGCGCTTCGCTTAATGAAAGATGTCGGTGAGCGCTTCAATGAGCAGAGCGAGCGATTGACAACGGCGTCGCTGCAGGCCGGTATGCAAGTCGACGATAACCGCGAAGGCCTTCGCGGACAGGCCGAAGAACTATCTCGCGCAGCACGCGATGCCTTGGCGAATATGAAGTTGATTGGCGACGCATTTGCCCAACAAACGACCGGACTGACCGGTGCATCGGATCAGGTTGCGGCTCGATTGACGACCCTTTCGGAATCGTACCATCAGCAGGCGGGTGAGGTCGGCGACGTCAGCGAAAAGGCCGGCCGTCAGCTGCGCGAAGCGATGGACGCGCTCGCGGAGCAGGGGCCGGCGATGGCGTCAGCCGCGGCCCAGGCGCGGTCAACCTTCGAAGGCGTTGCCGAAAAAGTTCAGAGCGGAAGCCGCGATGTCATGGATTCCCTGGATGCGGCCATAGAAAAGGCGAACGAAACCGGCAAAACATTCGATCGTCAATCGACACGACTGACGCAGGCATCGGCGGATGCGTCCGAACAAGCCAAACGTCTCGCCGAACAAGAACTGGTATTGCGCCGAGACCTGTTCTTGAAAACGGCCCGCTTCATCATAGAGGACCTCGACTCCACTTCCATCGACCTGACGCGGATTCTGAACAATGATGTGCCCGAAGCCGATTGGAAGCGCTATGTGAAGGGTGACCGCGGAGTCTTTACTCGGACATTGCTTAAAGGGCGGCAGGCCTCGCTGGCGGCCCGTATCACGGAAAAGATCAAATCCGATCAAGAAATGCGCGGCTATGTCGTGCGCTATGTCGAGCAGTTCGACCGGCTCTTGACCGAAGCGCAGGATTCCGACCCGGAAAACCTCCTGCATTCGACATTCATGACCGCCGATGTCGGCAAGCTTTATATTCTTCTTTGCCGTGCCCTCGGACGCGACGAATAGAACTGCGGCGGTCTTTCATGCGCGATTATGAGATCCGATCGGCCGCCCCGGAAGACGCCGCTGCGCTGTATTCGTTTGGCGAGTTGCTGTTGGGCGAAACCAGCTATTTTTTGCGTGGCCCTGGCGAGCGCGCCCGCTCCATTGACGAGATGCGGTCCGTGATCGAGCGGTTCTCCTCCTTGCCGCATTATCTGCTGCTCAATGCTTGGCAGGGGCCGGAAGCGGTTGGCGAGGCCGTCGCGATGGGTGGGGATTTTACGCGCAACAGATTTACAGCCACGGTCGGTATCGGCATCCTGGGCGCGCACAGCGCGCGCGGGCTGGGGCGTGGGCTTATGGAGGCGCTGGATCGGTTCGCGGAAGACAGGGGCCTGCGGCGGCTGGAGCTTACGGTTATGGCACACAATACCGTGGCACGTTCGCTTTACAAAAAAATGGGCTATGTCGAGGAAGGTACGAAGCGGGATTCTCTGATCGTGGATGGCAGTTTTGTCAGCGAGGTGATGATGGCGAAGGTCTTTGCGTGATGGGCGGCGTTGGTTTCGCAAAATTAGGCGGATTAAGTTGAACCCATGGCCGTGAATTTTACGCATATTGCATTGCATGTCCGCAGCGTCGATGCGTGCGTCGAATTCTACGAACGGTTTTGCGGCCTGGCTGTCGTGCGCGAACGCACCGACAACAAGGATCGACGTATTGTCTGGATGGCCGAGCCGGGACGGGAGAGCGATTTTGTATTCGTTCTCTTGCCGGGTGGAGAGGGGCGCAATCAGAGCGAACGCGACTTCAGTCATTTTGGATTTGCCATGCCGAGCCGGGACGCGGTCGACGCGGTCGCGGACAAGGGGCGAGTCACAGGTTGTCTTGAATGGGAGCCTCGCCAGGAGCCGTATCCGGTTGGTTATTATTGCGGATTGAAGGACCCGGACGGAAATTTCGTCGAGTTTAGCTATGGACAGCCGCTTGGACCGGGCGCGGAACCGCTCCAGACAGCATCGTAATGATAAAATGGTTGATGCGCCTGGTCTTTATGGACAAGCGAGCGCGCGACGCAGCAGCGAAGATGCGCGCGGCCCAACCGGAAGGTCCGCCTGAAGAAACAAAAGAAGACGCTGATGAACAGGTTTCCGAGGAAGCGTCGCCCGCTCAGACCGAGCCGGTAGAAATTGAAGATGGCGATGACAAGGCAGCGCTAATTCGGCAAACAATGGCGCTATACCGGCAACGGCGCGAAGAGTATGAACAGCTCGACGAAGGTTTGCGAAATAAACTCACGAAGCTTGCCAGTGATGCGTTGAGCGACAAAGGTAAGAAAACTGAATGACGGTTAAGTCCATGGAAGATCTTGCCCGCGCGGTCCGCGACGGTGATCGGCGAGCACTTGGGCGTGCTATCACGCTCGCGGAGTCAGGACGCGAGGATCATCGAGAACAGGCGGAGCGCCTGCTCGAGGTACTGTTGCCGCACCGGGTGGACTCGATCCGCGTTGGCATTTCCGGTGTGCCGGGCGTCGGCAAATCGACATTTATCGAAGCATTGGGCCGTCACGTCATCGGAAATGGGCGGAGAGTGGCGGTGTTGGCCGTCGACCCGTCGTCAAAACTGAGTGGCGGATCGATCCTCGGCGACAAGACGCGCATGGAAACCTTGTCGCGCGAAGCAAACGCTTTTATCCGCCCGTCGCCAGCGGGCACGACCCTCGGTGGGGTCGCCAGGCGGACCCGGGAAGCGATCTCAATCTGCGAGGCGGCGGCGTATGATGTGATAATCGTTGAGACAGTCGGCGTTGGTCAGTCGGAGACTACCGTCAAGGAAATGACCGATATGTTTGTCCTGCTGTTATCGCCCGCCGGCGGTGACGAATTGCAGGGTATGAAGAAGGGTATCGTGGAACTGGCGGATATGATCCTCGTCAACAAGGCGGACGGTGAGTTTGAAATGTCCGCGCGGCACGCCGTCTCCGACTATCGCAGCGCAATACATCTGTTACGGCCGGCGTCACCGAACTGGCAGATCCCGGTCGCGGCCTGTTCCGCACTGACTGGTATGGGAATTGATGACGCCTGGGATCATATCGAGGACTATCAAGCGAGATTAGGCGACAGCGGCGAAATAACAGACCGTCGCGCCGAGCAGTCGCGCAGTTGGATGTGGTCGGAAGTGACGGACAGCCTGCTCGAGAAACTGCGGGGCCATAGCGACGTTCAGTCGAGCCTTTCTGCGCTCGAGGCTCAAGTGACGTCAGGCGCGATCACACCCGCGGCAGCGGCGCGCCGTTTGCTTAAGTCCTTTCTCGGCGACTAATCTCTGGATGCTACGTTCCGCAATTCGATTGGATAAGAGCGCATCATGAGCAAGTTGAACGAGCTGACAGCGACTGCGGCCGCGCAAGCGATTGCGGCAAAGGACATTACCAGCGAGGCGCTGACGGCAGCCTGTCTCGGACGTATCGCGGAACGGGAGGCCGATGTCGTGGCGTGGGCCCATATCGATCCGGACGCGGCACTTGCGGAAGCACGGCAACGCGACCGCGAGGGACCCAAAGGCGCGCTGCATGGGGTGCCGGTCGGCTTCAAGGATGTTATCGAGACCTTCGATATGCCGACCGCCTATGGTTCCGCGATTTATCCCGGATACCGGCCTGTTGCCGATGCGGCCTGCGTGGCGCTGGTCCGTGCGGCCGGCGGGGTTGTTCTGGGTAAAACGGCAACGACGGAATTTGCGTTCGTCAATCCGGCGGGTACCCGGAACCCGCATAATCTGGCGCACACACCGGGCGGCTCTTCCAGCGGTTCAGCGGCGTCCGTCGCGGATATGATGGTCCCGCTGGCATTGGGTACGCAGACTGGGGGCTCCGTGATCCGGCCATCGTCCTTTTGCGGTGTCGCCGGCTATAAGCCGACGATCGGTCAGTTCAGCTATGCCGGTGTGAAGCTGTTGGCGCGATCGTTGGATACACTCGGCGCAATGGCACGGCACGCGGGCGACTTCGCCCTCCTGCGCGCGGCAATGATGGGCGCGCCGGCAGCCGTGGTGCCGCTTGCCGGTCCGCCGCGGTTCGGCTTCTGCCGGACACCCTGGTGGGACCGTGCGGATGCGTCGTCTCATGCCGCCGTCGAGGCAGCCATCAGTGCCGTTACAGATGCCGGGGCGGAAGTTCGTGAGGTGACCCTACCGGTCGAATATGCCGGGCTGGAAGGCGCCAACAAGACGATCATGATGTATGAGGGGCGCCGGGCGCTCGCGCATGAATACAATCAACATGAAGAATTGTTGAGCGACCGGCTGAAGGCGCAGATGGCGACGGGCGCGGCGGCGAGTTATGCAGATTATGGGGCGGCGATTGAACTTACCGACCGATGCCGCCAGGGGTTTGCCGCTGTTATGGACGGCATCGATGCGCTTATCGTGCCGTCCGCGGTCGGTGAAGCGCCGGAAGGGTTCGAAACGACAGGCGATGCGACCTTCAATCGGCCCTGGACGACGATGGGGACGCCTTGCGTGACCTTGCCTGGCCATATCGGCCCGACAGGCTTGCCGGTCGGCGCTCAACTAGTGGCGCGGTACGGCGACGACGATTACCTGATGTCAGTTGCCTGTTGGGTCGAAAATTCGATTGCATCCTAACGGCCCTCAGGTCCGGTTGTTCGAATTGAAGCGCGCGCCTATACTTTCAGCCAGATTGATTAGGGTGAAATTAGTAAGGAAATAGTCATGGAAGCAGCGATCAAGGTTTTCTGGCAGCCTCATTGAACGAGCTGTCTCCGGGTAAAAGAATACCTGTCGGTCCGTGGGATCGAATTCGAATCAGTAAATATTTTGGAAAACAACGGCGGTCGGGAAGAACTGGCGCGGATCGGCGCACGGTCGATACCGGTGGTCTCTCGCGGCGATAATTTCGTCTTCGCACAGGTTATTAAGGATGTTGTCGATTTCCTCGACCTCGAGGATGATACCGCGCCTGAACTCTCGCCCGACGAATTGGCGAACCGCTATCTTGGAAACATAGAGACGGCAATCCGGTTGGTTCGGTCAATGCCGGATGAGCATCTGGAGCGTGAATTGCCGAACCGGCCACGGTCTTGGCGCGTGCTGATGCACCATGTCTTCCAAATTCCGTCCGCATTTTTGGATATGGAAGAAACCGGCGAGTCGCTGACTCATGAAAATCTCGTCGCGCTCCCCCCCGAAGATTTGCAGACTAGCGCCCAAATTGCCGATTTTGGCGAGTCGGTGCGATCCCGTTTCGGGGCATGGTGGGCCGGTGCCAAAGGCGAGGATTTTTCGGGCCAGGTTCCAACCTATTTCGGTGGAACGACGCGTCACGAAATGCTGGAACGCACGGTATGGCATTCGACCCAGCATGTGCGGCAAATTGCTTCGCTCCTCGAACAGGCGGGCATCACCCCTGACCACCCATTGACCAAGGCGGATATCCAGGGTTTGCCGCTTACCGACGTCGTCTGGGACGAAGGCTAAGCCGTTACGAAGCAAGGCATAACGGGGTGACTTGACGCGGTGCCGCAGGTGCCGTAAAAGACGCCGCCCTCGCGATGTTCCGTGGGGTTTTGCATTTTTTGAGGATCGAGACATGGCGCGACGCTGCGACATCACGGGTAAAGGCGTACTTTCAGGCAACAATGTAAGCCACGCGCATAACAAAACGCGCCGGCGGTTCCTGCCAAACGTTCAACAGACGTCGTTAATGAGCGATGCGCTAGGCGAAATGGTGCGGATGCGGGTTTCCACACGCGCCATTCGCACGATTGAAAAGAATGGTGGCCTTGATGCCTTCTTGCTCGGGACGTCGAACCGGAAACTTACTCCTGAAGCCCTTCGCATCAAGCGGCGCATTACGAAAGCCGCCGCAGCGAAATAAGCATCAAGGTAGCGCCGAAAAGGCGAAAGCCCGCGAAAAGCGGGCTTTTTTTTGTGTCATATACAAATTGACTGGAAATTAGGCGCTTGCCGGTGGGTATGACGCCGGTCATTCAGTCTTCAGCGTCGGCCGCCGGCTGCTCGAGAAGAACCGCCTCGGCGGCTCGCCGCGCGCCTTACTTCTTCTTCGTCGAAAAGTTCCGCGAGATTCTCCATCATGGTACCGCCCAACTGCTCGACGTCGACGATGGTCACAGCGCGCCGATAGTAGCGGGTGACATCATGCCCAATGCCGATGGCCAGCAATTCGACGGGCGACCGAGTTTCGATATAGTCGATAACGTCGCGTAAATGCCGTTCGAGATAATTCCCGGGATTGACGGACAAGGTCGAGTCGTCGACGGGTGCGCCATCGGAAATAACCATTAGAATTCGTCGCTGCTCTGGACGGCCCAAAAGACGGTCGTGCGCCCACATCAGCGCCTCGCCATCGATGTTTTCCTTCAATAGCCCTTCGCGCAGCATGAGGCCGAGATTCTTCCGAGCACGGCGCCAGGGTGCGTCCGCGGACTTGTAGACGATGTGCCGCAAGTCGTTGAGCCGTCCCGGGTTGGCGATTTTGCCTTCCGAGATCCATTTTTCACGTGATTGTCCACCCTTCCAGGCACGCGTTGTGAAACCCAAAACTTCGACCTTGACGGCGCAGCGCTCAAGCGTCCGCGCGAGAATGTCGGCGCTCATTGCCGCAATGGTAATGGGCCGGCCCCGCATGGACCCCGAATTATCGATCAGCAGGGTCACGACCGTATCGCGGAATTCGGTTTCTTTTTCCTGCTTGAAGGACAACGGATGCAGGGGGCTTGTGACGACGCGGTCAAGCCGTGCGGTATCGAGCAGACCTTCTTCGAGATTGAAGTCCCAGGACCGTGTCTGTTTGGCCAACAGGCGCCGCTGCAGGCGGTTTGCCAATCGGCCGATCAGGCCTTGGAGTTGCGCAAGCTGCTGGTCGAGTAGCTGGCGCAGGCGGGACAGTTCTTCCGGATCGCACAGCGTTTCTGCGGCGACAACTTCATCGAACGCGTTGGTGTACGCCGCATAAAATGCCTCTTTCGGCACGTTCGACAGGTCATGCTCCGGGCGCCACCGTTTACCGGGATCGCCAGGCTCTTCGCTGCCTTCCGACGGCATCATTTCGCCGTCGGCTTCATCCGGCATCATATCACCGAGATCGTCGTCGCCGCCCTCGGTTTCCGTCGCTTCACCGCCGGATTCACCTGCGGAATCAGCGGATTCGCCACCTTCATCCTCGGACTCGGACTGCATGGAATCTTCATCGGCTTCATCGCCGGAAGACTCATTGTCTTCGGAATCGTGCTCGGCCCCAATTTCGATATCGAGATCGGTAATGAGCTTGCGCACCGTACTGCTATATTCGGCCTGATCTTCCAGGCATTTCCGCAGGAGTTCGAGGTCCTGACCGATCTTTTCCTTTAGGACGGGTTCCCACAACTCACACACACGTTGCGCCGCCGGCGGCGGAGTTTCACCGGTAAATGCCTGACGCGCCATAAGGCGTACGACCTCGGGCATCGTCGCTTCGGTTCGGTCGTTAACGCGATGCAGGCCTTCGCGGCGGAATTTATCTTCCAACGCAGCGGCGATATTTTCGCTCGCCCCCGACATACGCGATGTACCGAGCGCTTCGACCCGGGCTTGCTCCAGCATTTCGAAGAGAACTGGCGCGACATCGCCGGAAGGCATGCGTTGGCTGTGCAATTTTGCATCGTGATGCCGGAGCTTCAGCGCCATGGCGTCCGCTTCACCACGAACTTGTGCAACTTCCTCGCTAGGCAATTCCCGGCTTGGAAACGGCAGCCGTGCCCGTTCTCCGCTTACGCCGGGCGGCTCGGCGGAGAACGTTACTTCCATTTCGTCGCGATCGGACATCGCGCGGAAACAGGCGGCGACCGCGCGCTTAAAACTCTCAATCGGTGGTTCGCCCTCGGACATCAGCGTGCCTTTAATTGACCGTGATCGCGGTGCTCGCCTCCGGCAATTCCTCGCCAAAGCAACGCTGATAGTACTCGGCAACGATCGGGCGTTCCATTTCGTCGCATTTGTTCAGGAACGTGACGCGGAAAGCGAATCCTCGATCCTTAAAGATATCCGTATTCTCCGCCCAGGTGATGACGGTTCGTGGCGACATGACGGTCGAAATATCACCGCCAATGAACCCGGTCCGCGTCAAGTCCGCCAAAGCGACCATGGTTTCGATCATCTTGCGCCCGTCATCATTATCGTAGCTGGGCAGTTTGGAAAGAACGATCTTCTCTTCTTCCTTGTGCGGCAGATAGTTGAGGGTCGTCACGATATTCCAACGGTCCATCTGGCCTTGGTTGATTTGCTGCGTGCCGTGGTAAAGGCCCGTCGTATCGCCCAGCCCCACCGTGTTGGCCGTGGAGAACATACGGAAGTACGGGTGCGGACGGATAATTCGGCTTTGATCGAGCAGGGTCAATTTGCCGTCGACTTCGAGAATACGTTGAATGACAAACATGACGTCGGGGCGTCCGGCATCGTACTCGTCGAAGCAAAGCCCGCAGGGGTTCTGCAGAGCCCAGGGTAGAATTCCTTCCCGGAACTCGGTTATCTGCTTACCTTCGCTCAGGACAATCGCATCTTTGCCGATGAGGTCGATGCGGCTGATGTGGCTGTCCAAATTGATGCGGATACAAGGCCAGTTCAGGAGCGAGGCCACTTGCTCGATATGGGTCGATTTACCGGTGCCATGGTAACCCTGGATCATCACGCGTCGGTTATGGCCAAATCCTGCGAGGATCGCCATCGTTGTTTCGTGGTCGAAGACGTAAGATTCATCACGCTCGGGGACATAATCGGATCCGAACGAGAAAGCGGGCACGACCATGTCGGTTTCAAGGCCGAACGTCTCCCGGACAGAAACCTCCATATCCGGCGCATCTAATTCATGTGCCCGGTTCGGGGCGTCGTTCGTTGTCATGCGGGCAATTCCAGTCGTTGAAGTGTCTTAAATTTCAGGCGGGTCGGTCGCGTCGCGCTATACCTATGCGACCAAGAATTTCTTTATCGTAGCGTATGCTTGATTGATGTCCTTCAATTTCTCTTCGGCCGCGCGATCACCGCCATTGGCGTCGGGGTGAAGCCGTTTGACAAGTTCCTTATAGCGCGACTTCAACTCGGTCAAGTTCACAGGGCCGTCAATATTCATGATTTTCAAGGCGCGTTCAACTTGTGCGTCCTGCCGGGGCCGTTTGTCCTGCTCGTTCTTTCTTTTTCGGGAATGAGAGGATTGCGCGGCATCGAATATCCCGAGGTCGTCACGAAACCGGATATTGGCGCCGAAAGTATCGCCCTGGCCGGCACCACTGAAGGGCCAAGAGGGGCGGCGCCATACCGTATCGTTTTTGATTTCCGACTCGACCTGTCCGTCACTCATGCCCGCGTAATAGTTCCAGTTACGGTTGTATTCCCTGATATGATCGAGGCAAAACCAGTAATAATCGTCCAACCGGTTTCGCGCCTTCGGTGCGCGGTGGTTCGCTTCGGCACCGCAGCCTGGATGATTACACTCGTTCACCCTCGCGCTGGCGTCAATCACACCGTATTTCGATCCGTTAGAATACCTCATCATGACAGTATGATAGCCCGGCTCGGTGGTGACAACCCGGCTTCCGACCAAAGGCTTTCAAGTTGATGTTGCTTCGGATTCTTCCGGCTGAGGCGGGTTCACACGAACAGACGAGATCTGATTGCGTTGCCGTCGCATAATTTCGAACCGGAAGCCGTAAAAGGTGAAAACTTGGCCTGGTTCCGGAATTCGCCGCGCTTCGTTGAGAATCAGGCCGGCGAGGGTCACAGCATTGTCATCCGGCAAATTCCACTCCAACTCGCGGTTTAAATCGCGCAGTGTCGCGGTTCCGGGAATGACGTAAGAACCGTTCGGCTGCCGGCGTACGCCCGACACGGCCACGTCATGCTCGTCTTCGATGCTGCCGACGATCTCTTCCAAAATATCTTCGAGTGTGACGATACCCATGACGGCGCCATATTCGTCGATAACGATCGCAAAGTGCTCACGGCGTGTTCGGAAAGCCTGTAACTGATCCAACAGCGTCGTGGTTTCCGGGATGAACCAGGGTTTCGCCGCGAGCATCAGGATATCCAAATCCTCTGTCTGTCCGCCGCGAGCGTGCAATTCGCGCAGCAATGCCTTTGCATGCAGAACACCAACGATATTATCCGGGTCGTCGCGATAGAGGGGAATGCGCGTGTAGGGACTCGCCAGCGCCTGCTCGACGATGGCGCCGGCCGGTTCTGCAATATCGATGAGCGTCACATTCCTGCGATGGACCATGATTTCTTCGACTTCGACGTCGTCGAGATCGAGAATGCTGCGCAACATTTGCCGCTCATGGCGGATGTCTGGATCGGGGCCTTCATGGAGGTCAATGGCGCCCCGCAATTCTTCCTCGCGGTGGTCTATACTGATCTCTTCACCGAGTTGGATGCCGAATGGCTTTACGGTGGCACGGACAAACCATTGAATCGTATAGGTAATGGGCGCCAACAAGGTCACAATTACCCGAACCGGCGGTGCGACGACAAGCGCCGCACGGTCTGCATTGCCAATTGCGTATGTTTTCGGAAGTACCTCGGCAAAAACGACGATTAGCAACGTCATTGCCATGGTCGCATAGGCGACACCCGCATCTCCAAACAGCAGCAACAGCACGTAGGTTGCAAGCGAAGACGCAAGAATATTCACGAGATTGTTGCCGAGCAAAATCGCGCCAATCAGGCGGTCTTTGCGGGCATACAGGTCGAGGACCGATTTCGCGCGTTTGTTGCCTTGCTTTGCCAATTGATGGAGCCGGGGAAGCGAGGCTGCCGTGAGCGCGGTTTCCGATCCTGAAAAGAAGCTGGAAATAAGCAGCAATACGACGATAGCGCCGACGGCGATAACCAGTTCGATTGTCATGACGCGCCCGAATCCTTGAGCGTTTGAATCAAATCGTCCGGTGCTACGTCCTGGCTCAGGAACGCTTCACCGATGCCTTTTACAAGGACAAATGTCATGCGCCCATCGCGGACCTTTTTGTCTCTACCCATATGATCAACTAGTATTTCCGCTCGCCAGCTTACACCTTGTAAGTGATCCAATCCGGTTCCGAGCCCGACGGCCGCGAAATGCCGATGAACGCGCGCAGCATCCTCGGACGGGCACAGTCCCACGCGAACGGAGAGATCGAACGCCATAATCGACCCGATTGCGACACCCTCGCCGTGCAAGAGCATGTCGCTATACCCGGTTTCGGCTTCGAGTGCGTGGCCAAAAGTATGCCCCAGGTTGAGCAGCGCCCGTTGCCCTGCCTCCCGCTCGTCAGCGGCGACGATATCCGCTTTCGCCTGACAACTGGTAACGACCGCTTTGCGGCGCCCGTCTCTGTTGCCGTCCCGCATGGCGGCACCGTGTCCCTCCAGCCAGCCGAAGAAATCGGGGTCGTTGATCAGGCCGTATTTTACGACTTCGGCGTAACCGGCAAGAAATTCGCGTTGAGGAAGGGAATCGAGAGTCCCGATATCTGCCAGCACCAACCGTGGCTGATGGAACATGCCGACCAAATTTTTGCCGTGCTCTGTATTGATAGCCGTCTTGCCGCCGACAGAGCTGTCTACCTGCGCCAGGAGGGTCGTTGGTATCTGGATGTAATCCACGCCGCGAAGCGTAATCGACGCGGCGAATCCGGCGAGGTCGCCAACAACACCGCCGCCGAGCGCAATTATCGTGCTGTTGCGTTCGATTTTGTGGGAGAGCAACGCATTGATGAGCTTTTGCAAATGTTCGAAGCTTTTCGTCTGGTCACCAGCAGGCAAGACGAACGCTTCGCAAGAAATGCCGTTGTCTTCCAGACTTCTTTCCAGGATTTCCAAATGTAACGGCGCCACGTTATCGTCGGTGACGACAAAGACGCGGTTCTGTTTTAAAATTGGCGAAATATGGCTGCCGGCTTGAGCTAGGAGCCCTTCTCCGACGAGGACGTCATAGCTTCTCTCGCCGAGTTCAACGCGGACGGTATCGTGCGTAATCAAGTGTTCCTTCCTTCACCTTGCAGATAGGCGTTTACGGCGCACAGGACCCGGTCGACCGTATCTTCGGCGGGCCCGTCAACGCTATCGACGGTAATGTCCGCTTCCGCGTATACCGGGTAGCGCTGTTCTACCAGCTTCACGATCGTCTCATAGGGTGCGGCGGTTTTCAGCAACGGGCGATCGTTGCGCCGCTTCACGCGCCGCCACAAAACGTCGGTTTCAACTCGCAGCCATACGGAAAGACAATTCTTGCGAATTCGGGTACGGGTATCAGGGTCGATGAAGGCACCGCCGCCTGTGGCGAGAACATGCGTAGGTGACTCGAGCAAGCGCTCGATGACGCGGCGTTCGCCGTCGCGGAATGCCGATTCGCCGTGTAAATCAAAAATATCTTCAATTGAGCAGCCGGCCGCCTTGGCGATTTCGTCGTCGGCGTCGACGAACGGCAATCCCAATCGCCCGGCGATGCGCCGGCCAATTGCTGTCTTTCCCGCACCCATCATACCGACCATGACGAGCGTCTTTGGCAATTTCAGTGTTCTGATATCGGTCATTATTTTGGTCGGAACGTCGCGGCTTCGTTGAACAGTAATCCAAGCAAATATAAACTGCCGCAGAATCGACATAGTCAAGCGCTACCTGTTATTGGCAGGGCGTATGGCCAACACAAGGGTCTCATGAGAAAATTTACATGGTTTCTATTAATCCTGCTCGCCATTGCCGTCGGGGGTGGGCTGGTGTTTCTGGCAACCTGGGATATTCCTGCGCCTTCTCAGAAAGTCGAAAAAGTGTTGGAAAATGATAAATTTGAGCGCTGATAGGAGTGTGATCATCCTAGGACTTGCCGCGTTCTTCGTGTCAGCGCCGCTGATAGTGCATCCGGTGAGCGCGTCCCAGATAAACCAAATCCGGCCGCTGGCACAAAACGAGGCGCCAGCGCCCAGGCGATTATTGCCGCGGAAGCCGGTTTTTGTCGAACCTGCGACGGATGAGCCTAAAGAAAAGCCCACAGAACCTCCGGTTCCTACCGGTCAGGAAAAGCCAGAAATACAACCTCGTTCAGGTATTGTAATCAATAGGTTGCAGGGGCCTGATCCTGAAAATGTCGGAACCATAGACGAACAATCCGGTGGTTTTGACCGGGCGATGTGGGCCGGAACGCCTCTGCCGCTAGCGGCTTCCCTGATACGGCAGCTTCCTAATAGGATCATGTCGCCGACGATGCGCGACCTATTGCGCCGGCTACTGCTGACGGCCGCGCCGCCGCCGGAAAGGACCGAGGGCCAAGACGCGCCAAACCTTGTCGGATTGCGGGTTAAGCAGCTTCAGGCGATGGGTTTATTGGGATCGGCATCGGCCTTGCTTGAAATTGCCCCAGATCGAGACCGTAACGTGGATCTGGTTCAATTCAAGGCCGATAATCACCTGCTGAGCGGCGATGTTAATTCGGCTTGTGCTGAAACGCGGCGGCAGGATGTACGGCTACAGGACCCGTATTGGCAGCAACTGCTGATATTTTGCCAGGTAGTGGAGGGTAATTTGGCAGAAGCATCGCTTGGCGCGAGTCTTCTGGCGGAAGGCGGCAGCCCGTCCGACCCGATATTTGCCTCTCTCGCCGACGCGTTGATCAGCGGCAATGCGCCGGTCTTGGAAGGGATAAGCGCGCATACGCCACTACACGGTGCAATGATGCACCAAGCCAAAATCGTCATCACGAGCGAAAAACTGACGGAAGTACCGACCTCTTTTCTCTCTTTCATTGCTTCGAACCCGGATGCCGATCTTGATTTGCGTCTCAGTGCAGCGGAACGATCGGTCCGCTTTGGTGCTATGACTCCTGACCGATTGAAAAGCATGTACGCTAGTGCACCGTTTTCGGGTGAAGACCTGGAAAACGCCTTAAGCATCGCGGATGCAGTACGCTCGCCGCGTGGCCGTGCACTTTTGTTTCAAGCCGCCGTCGCGCAGGAAGTTCCGACGGCTCGGGCTGGGGTGCTTCAAAAAGCGCTTGTCTTGGCCCAAGAGGATGGCGTCTACGCATTCACCATACGTCTCTATCGCTCTATGTTGGAAGCGATGGCACCCTCGGCGGAGCTATCTTGGTTCGCCGGCGAAGCGGCGCACGCGCTATTCGCTTTGGGCCGGGTAGATCTTGCGCGTGCCTGGATGCTTGAGCTGAGATATGCCGCGGTGCGGGATCCTGCCGCGAAACCTGTTTTGGATTCCCTTTGGGCCCTGGGCTTGCTGTCGCATATTCCGGAATTGCTCGAAAAGCCGCTCGGGACGCCAGAGGCTTGGCGCGCTGCTGTCGCGGCCCGTGCGCCAGAGCATGCGCAGAAGCGAATACGCGATGCCATGGCTTTGCTTGAATTCCAGGGCGTATACACGGATCGTGACGGATGGCGCAGATTGCTTAGCGACAACGCGCGTCACACGGCCCAGCTACCAAGTTATGCGCATAGAGCGGCTCTTGTGGCTGCGGCCGAGTCGGGCCGTTTGGGAGAGTTGGTCTTGCTAGCGGTTATTCTCATTGGCGACCGTGAATTGGCTGCGTTGGAAATGACTGTCCTGGCGGAGGTGGTTGCGGCACTGACTCAAGCCGGTCTGGCCGAAGAGGCGCGTGCATTGGTGCTTGAAGTTGCGATAGAAAAAGGACTTTAGTCGATTTCTCATTTGTTGGAATCGTTTCTTGAAATGATGGCCGCGGAGCGTGGTGCGGCTGCCAATACGATTGCGGCATATGGGCGCGACCTCGGCGCTTATTTCGGGTTTTTAGCGAAGCGGAAAATCGCAGTTGACACGGTTACGACCCAGGAAATTCGCAACTATATTTCGACCTTCGAGACCGCTTCCGTGTCGCCCAGTACCGCCGCGCGGCGATTGTCCTCGATTCGGCAATTCCATAAGTTTCTCCATTCGGACGGCCTGCGTGAGGACGACCCGACGGTCATCATTGATAGTCCACGGCAGCAGCGACCTTTGCCGAAAGTTCTCAGTGAAGCAGACGTCGACAATCTCTTGGAAACGGCCGGCGTTGCAGAAGGTGCAGATGGGTTGCGCACCCGGGCAATGGTCGAGCTGTTGTACGCGACCGGATTGCGGGTATCGGAACTGGTCAGCTTGCCGCTAACTGCGTGCATGCGGGATCGGGAATTCCTGATTGTCCGCGGAAAAGGGTCAAAGGAAAGACTGGTGCCGCTCAGCATGCCTGCTTGCGAAGC
Source organism: Alphaproteobacteria bacterium (assembly GCA_021774435.1). Lineage (GTDB taxonomy): Bacteria > Pseudomonadota > Alphaproteobacteria > UBA8366. Next base: position 20,786 of record JAJFJB010000311.1, on the reverse strand, counting down.
CGTCGATGCATACCGAGCGGTACGGCAGCGGCACGTGCCGAAAAACGGCACGTCACGCTGGCTGTTTCCTTCACGAGGCACTTCGGGGCATATAACGCGCCAGCGCTTCGGTCAGCTTCTAAAGACTCTCGCGGCGTCGGCTGACGTCGATCCCGCAAAAGTCAGCCCGCATGTCCTGCGGCATGCGTTTGCGAGTCATCTGTTGGCTAATGGCGCGGATTTGCGCAGCGTTCAGAAGATGCTGGGACATGCGGATATTTCAACAACGCAAATTTATACGCATGTCATTGATGCACGTTTGCAGTCTTTGGTTGCCCGTGCGCATCCGCTCGCCGATGCGGCGCGGAAGGCCGAAGAATGACGATCGGCCGGGCGTTTGCAAATCCGTTCTGCTATGTTAGGAACGCGTCCCTTATCGAATGGCGGCAGCGCACCTGATGCAAACTTTCCTTGATTTCGAACGCCCGATTGCAGAGCTCGAGGGCAAGATCGAAGAACTCCGCCATCTTTCCGATGCGGGCAATATCAATATCGCGGACGAGGTCGGGAAACTGCAAGGCGAGGCAGAGAGGCTTTTGCGTCAGGCTTACGCAAACCTGACGCCATGGCAAAAGGTTCAAGTCGCGCGGCACCCCGAACGCCCCCATAGTGCGGATTACATTGGGACATTGATCGATGATTTCACGCCATTGGCGGGCGATCGTGCCTTTGCGGAGGATCATGCGGTCATTGGCGGCTTAGGCCGGTTTCGCGGTTATTCCTGTGTGGTTATCGGGACTGAGAAGGGCGCGGATACCAACGCCAGGGTCGCCCATAATTTCGGCATGGCCCGGCCGGAAGGCTACCGAAAGGCGCAACGGTTGATGCGTCTGGCGGACCGATTCCATCTGCCCGTCATTACCCTGGTCGACACGACGGGTGCCTATCCCGGCATCGGCGCGGAAGAGCGCGGACAGGCGGAAGCGATTGCGCGGTCCATTGAAACATGTCTCGGTTTGGAAGTGCCGCTGGTCAGTGTCGTAATTGGCGAGGGAGGATCCGGTGGCGCCATCGCGCTTGCGGCCGCGAATACGGTGCTCATGCTGGAACACAGTATTTATTCGGTGATCGCGCCGGAAGCCTGCTCGTCAATTCTGTGGCGTAGCGTCGATCAGGCGCGCGATGCGGCGGAAGCCCTTCGTTTGACGTCGCGGGACATGCTGGAATTCGGTGTGATAGATCAGATTGTTCTGGAGCCTGTCGGCGGTGCGCATCGAAGCCCCTCCGTCGCAATACAGGCCGTTGGCGATGCGATTGATCTTGCGCTGACGGACCTGCGGGAACTGGATGGGGCGATGCTGCGGGCTAAACGCCGCGAGAAATTCCTGAAGATAGATGGCCGTCCCGGCGGATAAGGCTTCGATCACTTCGTGATCGCGTCAAATTTTACCGTGACAATGTTTGTACTTTCGGCCCGATCCGCACGGGCATTGTGCGTTTCTCTGCACTTTGCCCCAGCTTGACGGATCGTCGGGATCCATTGCGCCGGATTGCCGGGTGCGAACCGGTGACGGGGCGAGCCCATCGGTACCCGTTGCTGCGAGGCTCGCTTCCGCGTGCTCTTCTTCCATTTCCTGTTGTTCGCGATGGAACATTTCCTCGGCTTGGCCTTCGACGCGAAGTTCGATGCGGCACAACACATTGGTGACCATTTCCCGGACACTGCCAAGCATCTGTTCGAACATCGTGAACGCTTCGCTCTTGTATTCGTTCAGCGGGTCGCGTTGTGCATAGGCGCGCAGGTTGACGCCTTGCCGGAGATGATCGAGCTGCAGCAGATGGTCTTTCCAGCACTGGTCTAGGATCTGCAGAAGCAGGCTCTTCTCAGCCATGCGCATGAGTTCCGGTCCATAATCCGCCGCTTTCTTGGCAAGACTCCGGTCTACCGCGCTGTTGATCCGGTCTTCGATTTCCTCATCCGCGATACCTTCTTCGCCAGCCCATTCTACGACCGGCAGGTCTAGGCCGAATATGCGCAGGCATTCCTCGTGCAGACTGTCGGTATCCCATTGCTCCGCGTAGGCATTCTCGGGAATGCATTTGGCAACGAGATCTTCGACGATCTGGTGGCGCATCTCGGTAACGTCGTTATGTACGTCGTCGGTGCGCATCAGATCCTTGCGCTGCTCGTAGATCACCTTGCGCTGGTCGTTCATGACGTCGTCGTATTTCAGCAACTGCTTGCGGATGTCGAAGTTGCGCGCTTCGACTTTCTGCTGTGCCTTTTCGAGCGCCTTGTTGATCCAGGGATGGATGATTGCTTCGCCTTCTTCGAGGCCTAACTTGCCAAGCATCGAATCCATGCGTTCGGATCCGAATATCCGCATCAGATCGTCATCAAGACAAACGAAGAATTTCGAATCGCCCGGGTCGCCCTGCCGTCCAGCGCGGCCACGGAGCTGGTTATCAATTCTGCGTGATTCGTGCCGCTCCGTACCCAGGACATAAAGCCCGCCGGCTTCAAGCACCACGTCGCGGCGTTCGGCGATTTCCTTTTCGATGACTTCGGTTTTTTTCGCCCGCTCTGCGTCATTCTTGACGTCCGCGAGTTCGCGCAGAATGCGCATTTCGAGATTGCCGCCAAGCTGAATATCCGTGCCACGGCCGGCCATATTCGTCGCAATTGTCACCGCGCCCGGAACGCCGGCATCGGCAATAATGAAGGCTTCCTGCTCATGGTGACGGGCATTCAGGACACTGTGCTTGATCTTACGTTTCTTCAGGAAATTCGCCAGCTCTTCGGAATTCTCAATGCTGACGGTACCAACAAGAACGGGCTGCTTACGGGTTTGGCAGTCTTCGATTTGCGTCAGGATAGCATCGAACTTTTCGCGCTTTGACCGATAGACTTCGTCGTCCTGATCGTCGCGGATCATATTCCGGTTGGTCGGAATTTCGATCACTTCCAGACCGTAGATTTCGGCAAATTCGCCGGCCTCCGTGGTCGCCGTTCCGGTCATGCCGGCAAGTTTGGGGTAGAGCCGAAAATAATTCTGAAACGTGATCGAGGCGAGGGTCTGATTTTCCTGCTGAACCGTCACACCTTCCTTGGCTTCCAGCGCTTGGTGCTGGCCTTCGGAATAGCGCCGGCCTTCCATCATGCGGCCAGTGAACTCGTCGATGATGACGATCTTGCCGTCCTTGACGATATAGTCCTTGTCGCGATGGAACAGCGTGTGCGCGCGCAGCGCCTGGTTTACGTGATGGACAGTTGAAATGTTTTGCGCATCATACAAGCCGCCGCCGTCGAGCAAATCGGCTTCCTGCAGCAGTTGCTCGATATGCTCCGTGCCTTGTTCCGTCAGGGTCACATTGCGATGTTTTTCGTCTTTCTCGTAATCTTCCTCGACAAGCAGTGGAATCAGTTTGTCGATTTTGAAGTACATTTCCGAGAAATCGTCTGTCGGACCGGAAATGATAAGCGGTGTCCGCGCTTCGTCGATCAGGATCGAGTCGACTTCGTCGACGATCGCAAAGTTGAATTCGCGCTGGACCATTTCTTCCAGGCTGAACTTCATATTGTCGCGCAGATAATCGAAGCCGAATTCGTTGTTGGTGCCATAGGTAACATCGGCGGCGTATTGTTCACGCCGTTCTTCATCGTCCAATCCATGCACGATGCAGCCGACCGTCAGGCCGAGAAACTTGTAAACTTGCCCCATCCATTCGGAATCGCGTTGCGCCAGATAATCGTTAACCGTGACGACATGAACGCCCTTGCCTTCAAGCGCATTCAGATAAACGGCGGCGGTCGCGACGAGGGTTTTACCCTCACCGGTCTTCATTTCCGAGATTTTGCCTTGATGCTGGACTATGGCGCCGAGGAGCTGCACATCATAGTGCCGTTGTCCGAGAGTCCGTTTAGCTGCTTCGCGAACTGTGGCAAACGCGTCTACTAAAACGTCATCCAGGGCTTCCCCGTCCGCCAGCCGCTGCCGCAACCAATCGGTCCGCTGCTGTAATGCATCGTCGCGTAAGGCTTCGATTTCTGATTCCACCGCGTTAATGGCGTCGACATTGCCTTGCAGCGATTTGATAAACCGGTCGTTTGGTGATCCAAAAACCCGCCGGAGCATGCCGCCGATCATATGGAACCTCGGGTCAGGGGTTGCGGCGCCGGAAATTCGTGAAACGCCATGGAATTATACATTAAAACAATAGGGCTTATGCTGTCACATAAGGTCCTAGGAGACGGCTGTCAACGCTGGCCGTTCACCAATAGGGCCGGGATGGTCTTGTGCCTGTTGGCTGCATATGGTTTATGCCGCACCAAGACCGCGCGGGGGTGCGCTTTATCAATCGCCAAGGAGTTTCCGTATGCCACGTCAATTCAATGCGCGTACCGTGTTGATTGCCGGTTCTCTTGCCCTGTTCGCGCTGCCGCAAGCATTTGCGCAAACAGCGGCGCAGAAGCCCGCTGAGGATGTTGTCGTCGCCCGCGTCGAGGGGACACCGATTTTCCGCAACGAGGTGCTTCGCGCCTTTTCCACTTTGCCGAAGCAGATGCAGCAAGCCGGTCTCGCGACAGTATATCCTAACTTGTTGGAACGCATGGTTCAGCAACGTTTGCTTGTAATCGAAGGCCGTAAAAACAACATGGCCGAGAATGCGATCGTCAAACAACGTCTAAAACACCTCGAGGACGCTGTAATCGGCGAGGTTTACCTGAATCAGCTAATCGAGCAGAACATCACGCCCGGGTCGCTTGAAGCGCAATACAAGGAATTTCTGGCGCAGAATCCGCCGGCTGAAGAGGTGCGAGCGCGCCATATTCTGTTGAAGACGGAAGTCGACGCGAAGAACGTTATCGGTCATTTGAGTGCCGGCAAGTCGTTCGAGGATGCGGCGCGGGAATTTTCCACGGGGCCAAGTGCTTCGAATGGCGGCGATCTGGGCTATTTCAAACGCGGCGACATGGTCAAACCCTTCGCCGACGCGGCTTTCGCGCTGAAAGCCGGCGACGTGACGCCTCTACCGGTCAAAACGCGGTTTGGCTGGCATGTAATTCTGGTCGAGGACAAACGCAGCAACGCACCGCCAAGCTTTGAGAAAATGAAGCCAAGGCTTCTTCGCGAGACAGGCCGGAACATTGCTGTTGGTGTCATGCAGCAAATGACCGAAGGCGCGAAAGTCGATCGCTTTACGCTTGAAGGCAAGCCGTTGCCGGCTGCGCCCACGGTGAAGTAGGTCCGCGATGTTGGAGCGTTCGCCGCTGGCCCCAAAACGGTTTCCGCGTATTCCGGAAATTGCGGGCGTTGAATTAGCCGGGCGTCATGTCGGGCTCAAGCCAGCCAAGGGCGTCAAGGATTTGATGGTTGCCCGCCTCGCGCCCGGTACAACGGTTGCGGGAACCTTTACGACATCGCGTTGTCCTTCGGCGCCCGTCGACTGGTGCAAGAAGATACTGTCTGGCGGTAAGGCTCGGGCGATCGTCGTCAATTCGGGCAACGCAAACGCATTCACCGGCAATGCGGGCGATCTGGTGGTTGATGAGACGGTCAAGGCGGCGGCGAAGCTCATCGGCTGCCCCCGGAATCAGGTCTACGTCGCGTCGACGGGTGTTATCGGCGAACCGGTCCCGCCGGATTATATCGCCAAAAGCCTGCCGCGCATGGTGAAGGATCTAAAATCAAAATCCTGGCAGCGTGCTGCCGAGGCCATTATGACGACGGACACCTTTTCCAAGGGTGCTGTTCGGACGGCGAAGATCGGCAATACCGAAGTGACCCTGGCCGGCATCACGAAGGGCTCCGGCATGATCGCGCCGGACATGGCGACCATGCTGAGCTTCGTGTTTACGGACGCCAAGATCCCGGCGCGTACGTTGCAGTCGATCCTCAAGTCGGCGGTCGACAAATCCTACAACTGCATCACCGTCGACAGTGATACGTCGACCAGTGACACGGTGCTGCTTTGCGCGACGGGGAAGGGCAAGCGGCACCTGGCGGTATCGTCGGCTCGGGACGCGCATTTGAAGGATTTCCGCCGTGCCGTCGAGGAATTGCTGATCGATCTTGCCACGCAAGTCGTGCGCGATGGGGAAGGCGCGCAGAAGCTGGTCACGATCGATGTAACGGGCGCCATGTCGGCGCAATCGGCGCGTAAGGTTGGACTTGCTGTCGCCAATTCGCCCCTGGTTAAGACAGCGGTCGCGGGCGAGGACGCCAATTGGGGCCGTGTCGTCATGGCTGTGGGCAAGGCCGGCGAACCGGCGGATCGCGACAAGCTATCCATCGCCATGGGCGGTGTGCAGATTACGGCGAACGGGCAGGTTCTCGAAGATTACGTCGAAGCGCCGGTTGCCGAGCATATGAAAGGCCAGAACGTGCATTTTCATATCGATTTGGGACTGGGACGTGGCAAGGCGCGAGTCTGGACCTGCGATCTGACGCATGGATACATCACCATTAACGCGGATTATCGATCCTGAGCGAACAACAAAGCATGCCGAGCGGGTGTTGGGAAGCGGGTAACGCATCGTCCGCGGCGAATCTGCCTGTTGTGCTTGTCGTCGCCGTTGCCTTGATCGATGCTGATGGCCGCATACTCATTGCACAACGGCCCGAGGGAAAATCGATGGCCGGGCTTTGGGAGTTCCCCGGCGGTAAGGTCGAAGAAGGCGAGGCGCCGGATGCGGCGCTGATCCGCGAACTGCAGGAGGAGCTGGGTGTCGATACGCGGCAAAGCTGTCTCGCCCCGCTAACGTTTGCCAGTCACGCCTATGAAAAATTCCATCTTCTTATGCCGCTGTATGTCTGCCGTATCTGGAAGGGTATCCCGCAAGGGCGTGAGGGCCAGAAGCTCGCCTGGGTTCGCCCGGCGCAGCTTGGCGATTATCCGATGCCGCCGGCCGATGTGCCGCTGGTCGCGATGCTCCGGGATTTTCTTTAACCCGTTTTAGGCCGGGCCTGTTTTATCGTCCGTCGCGACCTCTTTGGTGTCCAGCGCATCGGCGAGCCGGTTTTCGGCGCTACCGGGACGCAGCGGCTGCTGCTGCGACTCGTGCGGCGCCCAGCCATGCAGGTAAATGATCTCGAATGTCGCGGGAATTCGCCCATCGTCATTGGAGTATTTTTCGGTGTAAAGCTGTGCCGCGCGGTAAAAGATGTTGCGGCGGGTAAAGTGTTTTGGCCGTGTGAGACCCGCACCTGTCTCGCCCATGCCGCGCAGATCGCGCATGAGCCGAAAGGCATTTTCGTAGGTCACGGTAATAATATCGCTGTCGGTTACCGGTAACGCGAACCCGGCGCGCTGCAACAATCCGCCCGCGTCTCTGACTTGGGCGAACGGTGAAAGCCTGGGACTCAGGCCGCCGCGAATTTCCAGTTCCGCTTCCATTAGGCAGTCGCGCAATTCGTGCAAGGTATCGCCACCGAGCATCGACCCCAGAAATAAGCCGTCAGGCTTCAGGCATCGATTTGCCTGAACGAGCGCCCCCGGCAAATCATTGACCCAATGCAGGGAAAGATTGCTGAGCACTACATCGAAATGCGGTCCCTCGAAGGGCAATGCTTCTTCGTCCGCCACAAGGGCTATGCCGTCTGACGGATCTAGCATCTGCTCCGACAAATCGCACTGGATGAGCGTTTCAATTTGCCCGCGACCCTGTAGCTCCGACGCCAGAACATCGCCGTGCGAACCGATATCGAGTGCCATTGGGAACGACCGAGTGATATCCTCCAAACGGTCCGCGAGCCGGTCGGCGACTTCCCGGAACAGGAAATCGAATTCATGGAACCCGGATGCCGCACGGTTTCTGCGAGCGCGGACGAGGCTCCGGTCGAATACGGTCATTTCATCGGACATAGGAATGCAATATGAGCGGCTTCACCGGTCTGCGCAATTCGAAGCCGGTTGAGAGCGCGTTTTCCAGAGCCTACAGTAAGGTATAATTGTGTAACGGGAGAAAACCATGACGGTTGCGGGAAACATAGGCGCGAAAGAAGTGCGCGTGCTATTCGATGACGGCGGTGAACTGGCGGTGATCGATGTTCGCGAAGAGGGTGTGTTTGGGCAGCGGCACCTTTTGCGAGGTGCCAATATTCCACTCAGCGTGCTGGAGTTGAATGTGCGGGACCTCGTGCCGCGCGCGGGAACCCGTATCGTTCTTATCGATGCCGAAGATGGTTTGGCGGCTCGTGCTGCGGAAACGCTGGCCGCCATGGGCTACAGCGATATCAAGATCATGACCGGCGGCGTCGAAGGATGGGGTGCTGCAGGGTTCGAACTCTTCAGCGGCATGAACGTGCCGTCCAAGGTGTTCGGCGAACATATCGAGCATCATTGCGACACGCCGAATATTTCCGCCGAGGAACTGAAGGCGAAAATCGATTCTGGCGCGGATATGGTAATCCTCGACAGCCGGCCGATGGACGAATACCACCGGATGAATATTCCAGGGGGCATCGATTCACCGGGCGCGGAACTTGCCTACCATGTCCGGGATCTGGCGCCGAACCCGGAAACGCTTGTTGTGGTGAATTGCGCGGGCCGCACGCGATCCATTATCGGCGCGCAGTCGCTGATCAATGCCGGTACGCCGAACAAGGTGATGGCGCTGACAAACGGTACCATGGGCTGGCACCTGGCGGGGCTGGAACTGGAACATGGCGCGACGAGAAAATATGACAGTGTGTCGGAGGCAGGCCTGGAATGGTCGCAGAAGGCAGTTGCTCAAGTCGCCGAAAAATACGGCGTCAAATCAATCGATGTAGACACAATGAAGGGCTGGCAAAGCGAGACTGGGACACGAACGCTCTATCTGTTCGATGTCCGCTCTCCGGAAGAATTTGACGCAGGCCATGTCGACGGGTGCCGACACGCACCGGGCGGACAATTGGTTCAGGCAACGGACAAGTATGTCGCGACCAACAATGCGCGTGTTGTCCTGATTGACGATACGGGTGTTCGCGCGACCATGACCGCGCACTGGCTGGTCCAGATGGGATGGACCGATGTGTATGTTCTCAAGGGCGGGCTCGACGAGATGGCCTGCGTGTCCGGCCCCTATGCGGCAACGTGTCCCGAAGCGGAATCGGCCGATGTAAAAACTGTCGCGCCCGCGGACGTTTCCGCCGATTCGGTCATTGTTGATGTGGCGGACAGCCTTGCCTACCGGGACGGGCACATTGCCGGTGCGTGGTGGGCGATTCGGTCACGCCTGGCAGATGCTTTGACCAAACTGCCAGCGGCGAAGTCCTATGTTGTCACCAGTGGAGACGGTCAACTGGCCAGACTTGCCGCGCAGGATTTGGCTCGATTGACCGACGCCGATGTCGCTGCATTGCAAGGCGGCACGGAAAGTTGGCGGTCGGCCGGTATGAAAATTGAAGAAGGTTATTCAAACCTTGCCGCCGAGCGGGAAGATATTTTCTACAAACCCTATGACCGTGAAGGCACGGTCGAAGACGCGATGAACCAGTATCTCGATTGGGAAATCGAGCTGATCAACCAGATCAAGCGCGATGGCACGCTGGTCTTTCCGGAGTTCGCGCCGTAACAGCGATGGCGCCGTCTGTCGCACCGCTCGCGCGCTCGGTCCTCAATGCGGTATTGCCCGTGCGCTGCATGGCGTGCGGGACCACCGTTACGGACGAGGGCGCGCTTTGCGCAACATGCTGGGACACGCTCCGTTTCCTGGGACCGCCCGCTTGTGCGTGTTGCGGCTATCCGTTCGAGTATGAAGCGCCGGAGCAAAGCCTGTGCGCGGCTTGCGTGCGGGGACTTCCGCACTATGACCGGGCGCGGGCGGTATTTGCCTATGACGATGCAAGCCGTTCCTTGATCCTGTCCTTTAAGCATGCGGACCACACACATCAGGCGCCGGCTTTCGGGCGTTGGCTTGCCCGAGCTGGAAACGAACTCTTATGCGACGTGGATCTCATCGTGCCGGTGCCGCTGCATCGGTGGCGGCTTCTTTCACGGCGATACAATCAGTCGGCTTTACTGGCACAGGCTTTGGGCCGAGAGGCCGGAAAGCCGGTCGCCGTCGACCTGATGACGCGCCGGCGGCGCACGCAACCGCAAGGACGAATGTCCCGGTCGGCGCGTATCCGCAATGTTCGGGCGGCTTTCGCGGTACGTGACAGTTGGCAGGAACGGTTACAAGAGTCGCGAATTCTTCTGCTCGACGACGTCCTGACGACGGGCGCAACGGTCGAGGAATGCGCGCGTGTTCTGAAGCGAGGCGGTGCCGCGTCTGTTGACGTGCTGACACTGGCTCGGGTAATCCGGCCGCAAACTTAGACGTACCGGAACTGGAAAAATTCGTTTAGCGGTTGGTGCCTGTTGATATGCAAGAAAACTCTCTGAAATCTTCACCCGCCGATTTGACTGCCGTCGAAGCTGTTCGGGCAATTTCCGCTGAGAAAATGAGCTGCGAGGCGCTTGCGCTTGCCTGCATCGAGCGCATCGAAGCGCAGGAAAATATATGCGCCTGGGCGTACTTTGACCGTGATACGGTTCTCGCTGCCGCGCGGGCCGCAGACAAAGCGCCGTCGAGGGGATTGTTGCATGGCGTTCCCTTTGCGTTGAAAGACATCATCGATACCGCCGATATGCCGACGGCGCACGGATCGCCAATCTACGAAAATAATCAGCCGAATTGGGACGCACCCTGTGTCGCGGCATGCCGGGCCGCCGGGGCTATTCCGTTCGGCAAGACGGTAACGGCGGAATTCGCGCATGTTCAGCCGGGGCCGACGCGGAACCCCTACAATCTGAAACATACGCCGGGCGGGTCCTCCAGCGGCTCCGCCGCCGCCGTCGGCGCCAAGATGGTGCCGGCTGCATTCGGCACGCAGACGACCGGATCGGCGATACGGCCGGCGGCATTCTGCGGCACAGTGGGATACAAGCCCAGCTATGGCGATTTTTGTCTGACGGGTGTACGGGACAATTCGCCGTCGCTGGATACGCTGGGTTTGATTACGCGTTCGGTTGATGATCTGGCCTTGTTCCGCAGTGTCGTGATGGTTTTGCCATACCAGCCCTTATCGTCCGTTTCGCTGAGCGATCTGCGCATCGGTCTTTGCCGGACGCCATGGTGGGATGAAGCGGAGGCGAGCACGCAGCAATTGCTGACCGATACCGCCGGAACGCTCTCCGTGGCGGGGGCTCGGGTTTCGGACTTTCTTATGCCGGAAGGCGCAGCGGAACTTGTTGCCGCGATGCGGGATGTCTCCGGTTTCGAATTCGCGCGGGTGATGTTGCACGAAAGGCTGCGGCATGGCGATCAGTTGAGCCAAAAGCTGCTGAACGGACGCGTCGCGGACGGTATTGCGTGTAGTTATGAGACCTACCGGTCGGCGCTGGCGGCCCTTGAGGCCTACCGGACCTCTTTATCCGCCGCGATGGCGGATTTCGATCTTTTGCTGACTCCGAGCGCTGCGGGAGAAGCGCCGGAAGGTATCGACAGCACCGGCAAGCCGATGTTCAATTTGCCGTGGACGGCGACATACGTTCCGGCGGTTACTTTGCCGGCGGCCTTTGGTCCCAAAGGTTTACCGCTTGGTTTCCAGTTGATCGGACATCGCAATCAGGACGCCCGCTTCCTGGCTGCCGTTAAGGCTGTCGAAAGGTTCCTAAACGAGAAGAGTAAGTGATCCTACTTGTCGACCTTGCCGGCAGCCCCTGATGCCCTGAGTGCCGCGATATCGTCGGCAGAATAGCCGACTTCTTCCAGCACGGTGTCGGTACTGGCGCCAAGTTGCTCGGGATGGCGATAGTACCCGCCGGGCGTTTTGGAAAAATTCACCGGCACTTTGATGTGGCGGATTTTCCCTTCGGTCGGGTGGTCTACAACGGGGAACATGTCGACCGCGGACAAGTGCGGACAATCGAACAGGTCTTCCGGCTGATTCATCGGCATGACGGGAATGTCTGCCGCCTCCAAAACCTCAAGCCATTCCGCTGAAGTCCGGTTTTTCATGACGCCGCCGACGATTTCGTACAGGGCGTCGATATTTTTCGACCGTGAAGGCTGATCCGAAAACCGGGGGTCCTTGGTGAGTTCGGGACGGCCGGCGACCTCAAAGAATTTGCCCCAATGTTTGTCGTTGTAAGGCAACACGCAGATATGTCCATCGGCGGTCGGGTAGGGGCGGCGATGCGGTGTCAGCATGCGTTGGTAGCCGGCCGGCCCCTCCTTGGGCTCATACATGCGGCCCTGCATATGTTCGTTCATGACGAAGGCCGAGAAGGATTCGTACATCGGAACGTGGACCCGTTGGCCCTCGCCGGTACGTTCGCGGTGGAACAGCGCCATCGTGATCGCGTAGGTGAGAAACAGGCCGGTCGTTTTGTCGGCCAGTACGGAGGGGCCGTAGCGTGGCGTTCCGGTTACGGCACCGAACAGGGCGGCCAATCCGGACGCGCCCTGGATCAGATCGTCATAGGCAGGTTTGTCGACATAAGGGCCGGACTCGCCATAGCCGGTTGCGGCGGCGTAAACAATATTTTCCTTCCACGCTGAAATGGACTCGTAGTCGATCCCAATCCGTCCCGCTGCCTTCGGTCGGATATTGTGCACGAAGACATCGGCGGACTCGACCAGACGTTTAAGCGGTTCACGCGCCTCTTCGTTTTTCAGATCGAGAACCACGCTGCGCTTGTTGCGGCCTTTCATCATATAGGCCGCCGACATACCCGGGTTTTTAGAGACGCCGGTCCAGCGGCCGATGTCGCCGCCGGGCGGTTCGATCTTGATAACGTCGGCGCCCATTTCGCCCAGGATCTGGGTGCTGAAGGGGCCGAGCATGACGGTGGTCAGATCGATGACACGGACACCCTGAAGCGGGCCGCGTGGCGTAGAGGTCACAATAACGAGTCCTTCTTGTTAGGCGTTCCGCTCGATAGCTAGGAAACGACGTTGCGCGGCACGTCCCGGAACGGAATGTTCGTGTCGGTGCGGGGTTCCTTCGGCATCTTCAGAACCCGTTCGGAGATAATGTTCCGCTGGATTTCGTCAGTGCCGCCGGCGATCGACGTTGCCGGGAACGAGACCAGAATTTCTGCGATGACACCATCCATCGGGCTGTCTTCGCCCGTCAACATGGCGTCGGCGCCGGAGATCATCGTATGCACATGGGCCGCCTGTTTCGCGACGTTGCTCGCGGTGAGCTTGCCGATAGACCCTTCCGGTCCTTGCGGGCGTCCCTGTTCCTGGGCTGCCCGGGCGCGCCGTGCCGTCCATTCCGCTGACTTGGCCATGATCATCAGCTTGGCAATTTCCTGGCGGACTGCGGGATCCTTGCTCTTACCCGTTTCCTTGGCCCGGTCGATGATCAAATCGACCCGTCCAGCCCGTTGTGGATACCATTTGTAAGGCTCAAGCTGGTGCGCGATTTCTTCCGCTTCTTCTGTGTAGCAGCGTTCCGGCCGGTCGCTTGCTTGCTGGTAGCGGCGCAGCCCATCCGCACCGCGGCGTTCATGCATCAAGGTTGTCGTAGCGACATTCCAACCGTCGCCCAATTCGGAAACCTGGAATTCCGGTTCAATTTCGGCATCGGTGAAGAAGACCTGATTGAACGACGCGTGGCCATTCATCTGGCGCAGCGGCACGACTTCGACGCCCGCTTGCTCGATGTCGAGAATGAAATAGCTGAGACCTTTGTGCTTCGGCACATCCCAATCGGTGCGGGCCAACAAGAGGCCGTACTGCGCGTGGTGTGCACTCGTCGTCCAGACCTTCTGGCCATTGACGATCCACTTGTTGCCCTTCTTGTCCGCCCGCGTCGTTGCACCGGCAAGATCGGAGCCGCTGCCCGGTTCGCTGAACAGCTGACACCAGGTGTCTTCGCCGGTCAGAATACGGCGCAGGAACTTTTCCTTATGCAGGTCCGTGCCATGCGCCAGAATTGTCGCGGCGGCCAGATTGCGGATGCCGGTGCGGGCCACGGAAACCGCGCCGATGCGTTCGAACTCTTCCTCGACAATCCGGCCCTGCGCGTCCGAAAAGCCTTTGCCATACCAGTCCGTTGGCCATGTCGGCGACCCCCAGCCGGATTCGACCAGCTTGGTACGCCATTCGACCAAGCCGAGATCGGCGTTCCAGTTTGCTTCGAGCCAGGCTCTGGCGTCTGCGCGGATGGTATCGTCAGTCATTTCTGCCATTGTCATATCCTCTCTACTCAAACGTCCCAGCGCTGCATGAGCTGCTCGCGGTGATAGCTCGGGTCGCCCAGAAAGACTTCCGAACTCTTCGCGCGTTTGAACCAAAGATGCGTGTCGTTGTCCCAGGTAAAGCCGATACCGCCATGGGTCTGCACAGTCTTGATGGCAGCTTGCATATAGGCGTCGGATGCACCGGCTTTCGCCAGCGAAGCAATAGCCGGCAGGTCGTCATCGTCCTCCGCGGCGGCGGCGGCTGCGTAATAGGCGGCAGCCTTGGCAAGTTCGACCTCGAGCAGCATGTCCGCGAATCTGTGCTTCATCGTCTGGAAGGAACCGATCTCCCGGCCGAATTGCACCCGCAATAGCGAATATTCAAGCGCGGATTCACGCAGTTTCTCGGCACCACCGACCATTTCATTGGCAAGGCAGATGGCGGCCTGGTCGAGGGTCAGGGCCATCGGTGCGGCGGCGGCGCCTTCTTCGCCGAGCAGTTCAGCCTGAACGGACTTGAATTCAAGCCTTGCTTGCTTGCGCGTCGGATCCGCCGTTTTCAGCAGGCGTCGGGATAGACCGTCGGCATCGGCGGATACCGTGAACAGGGACAGGCCATCGTCCCCGCTCGTCCCGGGTGCGCGTGCGAGAACCACAATCATGTCCGCTGTGTGGCCGTCGAGGACGTAACTCTTCACACCGTCCAGGCGGTGCCCGCCATTGGATGCTGTGGCGGTCAGCTCGACACCGCTGCTGTCCCAAAGCCCGTTTTCTTCAGTGAAGGCGAGTGCCGCGCGCTGTTCGCCGGCAGCGAGAGGCGGCAGTAATGCCCGCTTCTGCTCTTCCGTCGCGGCGTTCAGAATCGCGGTTGTCGCCAGTACGGCGGAGGAGAAGTAGGGCGCGCAGAGCAGTGCCCTTCCCATTTCTTCCAGAACAATGCCAAGTTCACCGAAGCCGAAGCCCTGGCCGCCATACTCCTCGGGAACATGAACCGCGGGAAGGCCGAGATCGGTGCTCAGTTGTTTCCAGACCGCCTCGTCGTATCCTTCGTCGGTTTCCATCAATCGCCTGACTTCGGTTGTCGGGGATTTGTCTTCCAGGAACCGCCGCAGAAACACGCGGAATTCTTCCTGTTCGTCCGAGAAGCTGAACTTCATTAACCTTCCTCCTTATTGGCGGCCTTCAACGGCCACCAAACTTGTCACTCGCTGTTGTCCGCAGCGCCTGCAAGCTCAGCGACCCAATCTGTGGAAACTGGCGAAATCAAGTAACCTCGCACCATTCAGGGCCGTTTTGCATCGCCGCCGTCTGGCAAAAATACTAGGCATCCGGTTCGTTTAGAGGCAAGCCGTTTTGCCAGATTTTCGATGACCGGGTTGCGGTGCGGTCGTGGAATCGCCATTAATACATCGATTTTTTGTGGAACTTTCCGCGATTGCGACTAAGTATCTAGCAACTTGGACATCGTGCGAATTGAGGGTGAAGATGGCTAAAATCGAAATTTACTCCAGCCCGTTCTGCGGCTTCTGTCACCGGGCGAAGAGCCTGTTGCAAAGCAAAAACGCTGAATTCGAAGATATCGATGTCATGATGGATCGCGTCCGCAAAGCGGAAATGATGGAGCGTGCCGATGGCCGCACCAGCGTGCCGCAAATCTTTATCGATGGTGAGCATGTTGGCGGTTGCGACGAACTCTTCGCGCTCGAGTCGGCCGGGAAACTCGATCCGATGCTTGAAAGCGATTCATGATTTTGCGGGCCGCCTGCGTTCAAGTTACGTCGGCCGCCGAGATCGCGCCGAACATTAAGGCGTCTAGCGAACTGATCCGTGAAGCGCACGCGCAGGGCGCGGAATTCGTCACCATGCCGGAAGTGGTTAATCTCTGCGAGACCCGGCTCGGCCAAGCGGCCGGCAAAGCGCGGCCCGAAGCATCGGAACCCGCACTTGCGGCATACCGTGAACTCGCTGCAGAACTAAACATCTGGCTGCTTGCCGGTTCCCTGGTCGTTAAACTCGAAGACGACCCGCGGCTGGCCAATCGCAGTTTCCTGATCGACTCATCTGGCCGCGTTGCGGCAAAGTACGACAAAATTCATATGTTCGACGTCGACCTCAAGGGCGGCGAAAGTTACCGGGAGTCGAATAAATTCCGCCCGGGCGAGCAAGCTGTCGTTGCCCCAACCCCGTGGGGGCCGGTCGGCATAACGATTTGCTATGATATGCGGTTTGCTTCTCTTTACCGAGCCTTGGCGCAAGCGGGTGCCCGAATTCTCACCGTACCCTCGGCGTTCACACGGCCGACAGGCAAGGCGCATTGGCATACGCTGTTGCGCGCCCGCGCAATTGAAACGGGTTGCTTTGTCATCGCGCCGGCGCAATGCGGCGAACACGAATGTGGTCGGTTGACCTATGGTCATTCGCTGATCATATCCCCGTGGGGCGAAGTTCTTGCGGAAGCAGGAGAAACGCCGGGCGTTATCGTTGCCGATCTCGATTTGTCCAAGATCGAAGAGGCGCGAGACATGGTGCCGGCGCTGCAACATGATCGAAAATTTGCGCTACCGGAAACGCTCCGGCTGGCCGGCGAGTAGCGAACGCCTAGCGTTTGTAGATGTCGGGATCGTGGATCGTCATGAGCGACGAGGGGTCGGCAAGTGGCTTGAAACCGAGTTTGGCGTAGACACCATGCGCGTCTTTCGTTGCCAGGAGCCAACGTCTTAGACCCTGCATGCGGGGGTGTTCGATCAGGCACCGGGTTACCCAAATTCCGAGCCCGCGGCCGCGCCATTCTTCCAGCACATAGACATCGCCGACATAGGCGAAGGTTGCATAGTCGGTAACCGCCCGGGCGAAGCCGATCATGTTGTCGTTATCATAGAGGCCGATGACGAGTGAATTGCGGATAGCATCCTCGACGACAGAAAAGGGGATGTCCTGCGCCCAGTAGGATTTCTCCAGAAAGGTATGCAGCGCGGCCAAATCAATACGGTCGGGATCGTCGCTGGCAACGATGCTGCCGTTTTCGACTTCCTGGCTCACAATGGCCTCCGTGCCGCGAGCCGCTGGACGACACGCGGGCTTGGCTCCTGAAGGGTGCGCTGTTCGTAAGCAATGACGTCCAACTGCCCGCGCACGACATCAAGCAATTCTCCCGTGCGCAAAATAAAGTTTGGATTCCGAGGCCGGCCGAAGGCTTCATTGCCTTCTGCGAAGGTTTCGTAGAGGAGGATCCCGCTGGGCGCGACGGATGCGGTGATGCTCGGCAAGATGGGCCGCCAAAGATAATTCGTAACGATGACGCCATCGAACGTGCGATCTGCGAGTGGCCACGGAACATCCCCCTCCAAATCCGATTCGATAATTTCCGTTAACGGCCCGGTGGGAAGGTCAGCAAGCCCTTCTATGTTCTTATCTACAAATGTTACCGCACAGCCTACCGTGAGAAATATTCGTCCGTGCCGGCCTCCGCCACATGCCAGATCGAGGACGGTATCTGTTGGCGCAATATGATCCTTGAAACGGGTTATCCAGTCGGAAGGACTGGTTATCGCATTGTGATTTTCGGGAGCTGGCATAGTTTAAGAAATTTTAATCCTTGCAGGGCAGTGGTTTAGTCGCCATCTTTTAGGCGATCACCAATTTCGACAACGTCATACGGTACGCATCGGTATGATTTCTTACAATCTACGTTGTGCAAAAGATCATGTTTTTGAGGCGTGGTTTCAAAACAGCACAGCTTATGAAGAGCAAATAGCTAAGAAGGCTGTGGCATGTCCTTCGTGCGGCAGCAAAAAAATCGAAAAGTCGATCATGGCGCCGAGCGTTGCCAAGGGCGGTAACATTACGACCCGCGGCGGCGGTGATAGTGCCGATCAGCTTACACCTGAAGTAATGCAATCGATGTTGGTTAAAATTCGCGAGACAGTGGAAGAAAATTGCGACTATGTCGGCACCGAATTTCCGGAAGAGGCCCGCAAGATTCACTATGGCGAAGCTGACCATCGCAATATCTATGGCGAAGCGACGGAAGAGGACGCTAAGGAATTGACCGAAGAGGGGGTTGAGTTTGGCCGTATCCCTTGGGCACAGCGCTCCGACAGTTGAGCCTTCTGCCTAGGTTTTCTTCGTCGCCAGGGCCAAATAGTTGACGTCGAGATCGCGTGGATTGAGCGACCAGTGTCCGTTTAGCGGATTGAACACCACACCCGTAAATTCTTCGATGTGCATACCGGCCGCCCGAAGGCCTTCCGCCAATTCTGAAGGTCTGACGAAGCGCTGCCAGTCATGCGTTCCTCTGGGCAACCAACGCAGCACATATTCCGCGCCGACGATCGCCATGGCGTAAGATTTCAGGGTGCGATTGAGTGTCGCCGCAATCATCAGTCCCCCATCTCGAACCAGGTCACCGGATGCGCGCAGAAATTCGCCAACATCCGCGACATGTTCGACAACTTCCATGTTCAGCACCACGTCGAAGCGCTCGCCGTGGGCAAGAAGGTCCTCCGCGGTGGTGCAACGGTAATCGATTGATAACCCGCTTTGTGCGGCGTGTAACGCCGCCACATGAGTATTTCGTTCCGTTGCATCGATACCAACGACGGACGCACCAAGGCGAGTAAGCGGCTCGGCAAGGAGGCCGCCACCGCACCCGATATCCAGAATACGGATGCCGTCCAGAGGTTTTTTGGCAGCGGGATCGCGGCTGAAATGGGCGGCCACGTGATCGCGAATATATCGCAAGCGTACAGGATTAAGCTGATGCAGGGGTCGGAACGGGCCTTCCGTATCCCACCAACTCTCCGCGAGCGCCGCGAATTTGGCGACTTCGGCGTCGTCTACCGAATTGGTTCGTGCACTATGGTTGACCGTCATCTTGGCTTCCAAGGACCTTAACCCAGTGAGGGCGCTCTTGCGCCTGATATTCCATGCGAGTATGGATACGCCGCCGCGCCGGGGCAACCGGTGTTATCGGCCTAAAATTGGACCTTTTTTATGGCGCGCATTGTACAGAAATTCGGCGGTA
The DNA here is from genome assembly GCA_021774435.1 of Alphaproteobacteria bacterium. Classification (GTDB taxonomy): domain Bacteria; phylum Pseudomonadota; class Alphaproteobacteria; order UBA8366. The sequence continues at coordinate 1,621 of JAJFJB010000311.1, read as the reverse complement.
CTTCGGTTGGCGACCTAGACCGCATACGGCATGTCGCAGGCATCGTCAAAGCGGAATATGACCGTGGCAGCGAAGTCGCGGTCGTGCTGTCGGCGATGTCCGGCGTTACCAACGAACTTGTCGGCAAGGTCAATGAGATCAGCCGGCTACACGATACACGGGAATATGATGTCGTGGTCGCTTCGGGCGAACAGATTACTTGCGGTTTGATGGCTATCGCGCTGCAGAATATCGGCGTTCCGGCGCGGTCTTGGCTCGGCTGGCAGGTTCCCGTTCATACTGATGATGTGCACGGCAAGGCACGGATCACCGGGATCGAACCGGAGAAGATGATTGGGCAGTTTTCTGACCGGGTCGTTGCCGTGGTCGCAGGGTTCCAGGGGCTGTCTCCGCAGGGACGAATAACATCGCTCGGCCGAGGCGGTTCGGATACCTCGGCTGTTGCGTTGGCGGCGGCGCTCAACGCGGATCGATGCGATATCTACACCGACGTGGATGGCGTGTACACGACCGATCCGCGTATCGTTTCGAAAGCGCAAAAACTGGAAAAAATCACATACGAAGAAATGCTCGAAATGGCGTCGCAAGGGGCGAAAGTCCTACAGACCCGCGCTGTTGAGCTGGCAATGAACCGAGGCGTCCGATTGCAAGTCCGGTCCACTTTCGAGGACCTGCCGGGGACTCTCGTCGTTGATGAGGATGAAATCGTGGAACAGCAAGTCGTTAGCGGAATCGCGTACAGCCGGGACGAAGCTAAGATCACACTGCTTAGTGTCGCCGATCAGCCGGGCGTTGCGGCAGGCATATTCGGTCCTTTGGCCGACGCCAGCGTGAATGTCGATATGATCGTGCAGAACGTTTCGGACGATGGCAAACGAACGGATATGACGTTTACCGTCGGCAAATCGGATTTCGATCGCGCCATTAAAGTTCTGGAAGATGTCCGCGAGACGATCAATTTCGAATCCTTGAGCACGGATCCGAACGTTGTAAAAGTCTCGGTGATCGGTGTTGGTATGCGATCACATGCAGGTGTTGCAAAGCAGATGTTCCAGGCTTTTGCGGAAAAGGGGATCAACATTCAGGTGATATCGACATCCGAGATCAAGATAAGCGTGTTGATTGCCGAAGAATACACGGAACTCGCTTTACGGGCTCTTCATACAGCTTATGGTTTGGATGCGGACTGAACATTTGTTGATTTGAGCTGTGCAACGGACAACCTGAATAAATACTGCAGCAGCTTTGTTTCGCCCCAAACAAAAATTATTACTTCCAGATACGTTGCTTGATTGACGACTTGTGTAGTCCAGTATTTATTGTTGCCACTACAACGCCGTCTTTATAGTATATTAACCAATTATGTTTAATTTCAGTTTGCTGGCTTCTCTGTCACCTAGAAAACAAAATTGTAATCTTAGCGTGATTTCAGACGAACTAGCATTGGGGCATCGGAAGGCGATTTTCTGACCGCTGTAATTTCGTTCGTTTGACGTGGATAGCGCACACGATGGCGAGAGGGTTAAAAAAGAAAATCCAATCAGTGGCGTCGACATTTGGCGAGGCCGAGGTTGTGCCGCTGAATCCTGTCGATAATTCTCCGCAGACTGTAGGGGAACTC